>CAYMEC010000081.1:0-14180 GCA_964389425.1 uncultured Roseovarius sp. | reverse complement strand
GCAGCGCGGTGCCAATGGTGGCCTCAATGAATTCCGCCACACGACGGGCAAGGATCGCCTGCGGATTATCGGGCGACTTGATGTCGACCGGATCGTACCACGGTGGATCCTCGGGCTTCTCTGGCGGTTCAATCGCATCCCAAAGATCAACGCGCCCTGGCAGATCGGATTTGAAGGAAATGTGGCTCTGATCCGGCTCAAATCCACTGGCGTGGCGCCCTTCAAAGATCACATCCACCAGCTGAAGGATCGCGGGGGCAGATCGGAAAGAATGCTCCATTTGCAAGTCTTGCAAAGGTGATGGCGTGTTCTCCAGCCGCGCTTTGAAATCCGCCTTCATGCGATCGAATTCCCGCGGATCGGCGCCCTGGAACGAATAGATCGACTGCTTCTTGTCGCCTACCACGAAAATGGTGCGCGGTGTATCGTCCTTGGTGCCCTGACCGCTGGTAAAGTCTCGCGCCAGTGCTTCGATCACTTGCCATTGGACCGGGCTGGTGTCTTGCGCCTCATCCACGAGAATATGATCAATGCGGCCATCGAGGCGGTACAACACCCAGTCCGCGACTTCCTTGTTCTGAAGCAGATCGCGAGCGCGCAGGATCAGATCGTCAAAATCCAGCCATCCCCGCAGCATTTTAGCGCGTTCGTATTCTTTGAGAAACGCGCTCGCGAAGCGGTGCAGGGCCTCTGTTCTCCTCAAGGTCAGCAGGCCCAAGCGTTGCTCTCTGGCCGCTTCGACCCGGATCATCAAATCTTCAAGCTGCGGCATTAAATGGGGAACAAGATCGCGGCCGGCGTTCGTGGGAAAGGACTCTATTTTGGCCCCAAATGGCTTTTTTGCGGTGCCGCCAAACAGAAACACGCCCTCCAGGGCTTCGATTGCCCTGGAATTCAGTTGCGTGACCTGCCGGAGCTTGCTTGCCGCCTTTTGATCGTTCGCACCGCTTTGGCACAGGTAGGCGGCGAGCTCCTGCAATAGCGCCTCCTCCCCTCCCAGAAAGACACTCTCAAGAAGGTCGGTTTCATCAAATTTCAGCGGTAAACCGAGGGCGCCCCTCATCCTGATCTCATCGAAAGGTTGGGCGAAACCTGTGCGATGTGCTGTCACGCTCGCGGTCAACTTTTCCAGCGTCATTTCATTGGCGAAAGTGGCAATGCCCTCTACCACGCGCCGGTCCGGACCCGCGGCCATGGCCTCAACGACCTCACTGCGCAACAGGGTCGCGGCACGATCTTCCATTTCATTGAAATTAGGCGTCACGCCCGCTTCAAGGGGGAATTTCCTTAACAATGCGCTACAAAACGAGTGAATTGTCTGGATCTTCAGCCCGCCCGGCGTTTCAATCGCACCGGCAAACAGCCTTCGTGCCTTGGGAAGAGTGTCGTTTGTGATCACATTTTCCTGCCCGAGCGCACTTAGCGCGTCTCGCAGCTTTGGATCGGGCAGCATGGCCCATTCGCCAAGGCGTTTGAACAGCCGGTTCTGCATCTCAGATGCAGCCGCCTTGGTGTACGTCAGGCACAAGACGTTCTCGGGATTGACCCCGCCCAGCAGCAATCGCGCCACACGATCTGTCAGAACCTTGGTCTTACCTGACCCCGCATTGGCCGATAGCCACGTGGACCGGTCCGGTTCAGACGCTTCAATCTGGCGCATCGTGGCGGCACCACGCCGGGTCATCCCATGACCTCCGGATCTGGAATGGCCGTCATGTCCCACTCACCGAACCGTGCAAGATGGTCATAATCGCCCTGATGCTGGGTTTTCTGCGGTGCGCGGCGTGACGTGAAACCACGCTTTTCGCCCAAATAGACACTGATCAAGCGATGGAACTCTTCCCAAACCACCTCTGGCGTTTCCGTGTCGATGGGGGCAGGTTCTTCTCGTTTTCCACTGCCCAAGCTGATGAAAACGGCACGTGCTACAGGGGCCGGGGGTCGATCGCCGAAGCCATCTCGTTCAGCAATTGCGGCTTCCAACAAAAGCTGTTTGTCGAAGCTCTTCTGAACCTCTTGGGTCGGAGGACTTCCGGTCTTGTAATCATAGATGTGAAATCGACCATCGGAGTCGATATCAATGCGGTCCGCCTCCGCCGTCAGGGTAAAGCCCAAATCCGGAAGTTCAGATTTGCCCCGTGTTTCCAGCAAACTGGGCTGCGCGAATGTGCGTCGTTCCGCTTCTCCTTCGACAAATTCCTCCGCCTTGCGGTTCAGTCGAGCTTCCCACATCAGGCGCGCCTCAGCCCAGGGCACGGCCTCTTCAAGTTTTGCTCCGATCGCGGCAATAAAGGCTTCCTTGGTTACGCCACTTACGTCCTGTTTCGTGTCCTGTATGAAGCCCTCCAACGCCTCATGTACGACAATACCGCGAAGCAACGCATCGGGAACGCGCATCAACGGGTCGAGAGGGCGCAAGCGCAAAACGTGACGTGCGTATATCGCATAGGGATCACGAATTAAGGACTTGATTTGCGTCACCGAAAGCTGCCTCGGTCGTACGGTCGATGGCGGACACGGGGACGGTCTTTTGGCGGCTTTAGACACTATTTTGTCTTCCAGCCGCTCTGCAAGGCGCATCCAACGCGCACCGCGATCCCGCATGTCGGTGAGTGCTTTGATGCCCCCTTGATCCGGCAAGCCCTGCAGCAAGTTCTGCAACCGGTTGAGCCACCGCGACGGAACCGTCTCTGCGTCCTCTGATCGGATCGAACGCGTCAGAACAACTTCCTTGCAAAGCATCGCCTGTTGAAAATCATGCGCCGACAGGCCAATTCGCCTATCGGGCAGCAAAAGCCCAAGTTGACGTCTCATATCGCGATTGAGCCAAGGGTCAGGCGATGGCGCCTCCGGCCAGCTGCCCTCGTTAAGACCGGCCAGGATGATGACATCAGCGCCCTGCACCCGTGCCTCTAGCGTGCCCCAGATCATGATGTTCGGATGTGGGGTTCGGGCGCTTCGCACTTGCGCCGAGGACAGGATGGAATGAAACAGTGATCCGTAGTCAATGGGGCGCATGTACCCCCCAAATTCGGCGTTTTCAGCCAAATCAGAGACTGTTTTCCTCGCCTCTGTTCCCGCTTCACCATTCCAAAGTGCACTGGTTTCCGCCCCAACGCCGGCAGCGATTTGATCGGCTAGACCCAGATGAAGCGTTGTCAGGTCAACCAGGCTTGTCGCTTCGTTCAAGGGACCTTTGAAAACCGCCTCAGTCAACCACATGACCCAATCTTGCAGAAACGGATCCTCTACTCCGGAGGCCCAAGCAGAAATTGTTCGCGCGGTGGGAAATGGCGGCCCGTTTCGCCTGAGATAGAGTTCCAACTCACGCGTCAGCCGCAAATGTGGACCGCGGTCGGAGCCGCTATGGGTCAAAGGATGCTTGAGAACCGTCAAGAGCAGCTCAGACGACAGCGGACGATGCAAAAGTTCTGCGACATGTCGCAGAAACCGGCCGGGCGCGGAAAGGTGTAGCGGGACACCCGCACTGTCATCTGCCACGATATCCCAGCGGTCCAGCGCCGCACTGACTTGCCGCGTCAGGGCGCGATCCGGCGTGATTAGAGCCGCTTTTTCCCCCTTTTCCGCCGCCTCTCGCAGGCGCATCGCGATGGTCAGCGCCTCAATCCGTTGCGAGGCCGCTTCTATCAGAGTGACATCTGTGAAGGCGTCTTCAATCCCATCAAGATCAGGCCCCTCGGTCAGCCATTGATCCGTAACGGGGGCGGGGCGCATCGCCAAAGACAGAACGCGATTGCGCGCCGGGACGACCGGTCGTGCGGTTGTCCATGCCAAGACATCCCTGTGAGACATGCCGAGCGCGTCAAAAAGCGTTGAAAACCGGTATTGCGGATGATCCTCTTGGGGTGAAGGCCCGCGCAATGTGTCCCAGACATGCGACGGCATTCCGTCATCAAACCCCGGCAGAACCACGGCCCCTTGAGGTAGCTGCGCGACGGCCTGCATCAGTGTCTGCGTCGTTCCGCGCGACCCGGTCGACCCTGCGAGGATTATCGGGTGTTTCGGCGGGCTGGTTTTCCAACGCGCGATCAATGCATCAACCAACCGTCGCTGACGATCCTCCGCATCCGGCGCGCTATCACTGTCAAAATAGTGTCTAATTATGCTCAAAAATGATGTGATGCGGGCCCAGTGACCGGATTGATCGGAGATATCGAGCCTGTCAAACCCATTCGGATCAACTGCCTCGCCGTGCATTTCCCCCATGAGCTTCACGAGGCTGTCAGCCAGATCGTAAATGGAACTGCGTGGGGCGAGGCCGGGATCCTTGTCCAGAAGGGCAGTCACAAGCTGCACGAACTCCAACCGACGGCGCAGTGGGGGGACTGCTTCTGGTATGTCATCGAGGTTCCATAGCTCACCCGGTTGAGTGATCAGGGTGATTTTGGGCAAAAGACATGGCGGGCCCTGATCGAACAACGAGCGGATCCTGCGGGCCATGCGCCGTGTGTTCACAATGACCTGAGCACGGGCCAACGCTTCGGGCGGTTGGTCACGGGTCCGCTCCAACAGCCCGTCCACCAAAGCCTTGGGAAAATCCACGCCCAGCGGCACCGCGTAGACGCGTGGGCCAGTGACCGGATCAAGCATGCCGTGTTCCCAACATTTCTTCGGCCAAGGCGATGCCGGTTGGATGGCCGACATCGCACCATTTTCCGGGATAGGATGCGCCAAACACGCGTCCGCTTTCCAGTGCGGCATCCCAAACAACATTTAGCGAAAACACGCGTTTTTTCACGTCCGCCACTTTATCCGACTTGATGATTTGCAAACCCGAGTAGATTTCTCCGGGGCCGCGAGACAGGTGTCCGTCGGCATTGATCAGGAAATCGCCGGTTCCGGAGTGCCCGATCGCGTTCGCCGGTGGAACACAAAGCAACAGGGCGTCCATTCTGTTCGGATCCCAACGCTCTGCCAGATAGTGCAGTGGATTTGGGCCGGACCAGACAGCATCGGAATTCATCGTGAAGACCGGCCCGTGCCCCATCATGGGCAAGGCAGCTTTCAACCCGCCGCCTGTTTCCAGAATGTCGGGCGTTTCCTCGGAAAAAAGGATGTTGCGCCCCACAAGGTAAGTTCGGAGCATATCGGCTTTGTAATGCAGGTTCACTACGACAGTCTCGACGCCATAGCCGCTCACCCAAGTCAACGCGTGATCAATCAGCGCCTGTCCCGCGACGTTGATCAGCGGCTTGGGCTTGTCCCTGGTCAGGTCACCCATGCGCGTGCCGAACCCGGCCGCGAAGATCATGACGGATGTAGGATCGTGCCGCATTTCGCTTTCAGAACTTCAAGAGTGTTTGCATCTGGGTGTGGCAGACTATCAGACAATATAGTCGCTAAGTTGGGCAAATTGACCTCTTCCAGATCACGCGACATATGCGCCCAGACGCGGGGGATCAAATCGACATAGTGAGGCTTGTTATCCCGCAGGCACAACCGGGCGAACACCCCGATGATGCGCAGATTGCGTTGTAGCCCCATCAGGAAGTAACCGCGTTTAAACCGGGTTGGATCAATCTTGGTCGCGCCGATATAATGGTCGATCATTTTCGTTTCGATGTCCGGGGACACATCGCGGCGGGCATCCTGCAAGAGAGAGACAAGGTCATAGGATCTGTGCCCCGCCATCGCATCCTGAAAATCAAGCAATCCGACCCTTGCCACGCCTTCCCTCTCCGGCAGCCAAAGCAGGTTCTCCGCATGGTAATCGCGTTGGATCAAAACGTCCGTCAATCCGTCGAGTGTGTTCAGCACGTCTGAAAAGACCATCACGAATTGCGTCCTCGGACTGCGCACATCCCGACCATTCAAACCAACCGCGTACCAATCAAAAGCCAAACCGGCGAGTTCTGCCATGGTTGCCACGCTGTAAGGTGCCAGCTTTGCCATTGGCCCGGCCTTATGAAGTTCAATCAGGACGTCCGTGGCCGCCCTATACAATTCTTCTTCCTTGGCAAGATCTTCAGCCAACACTCGGGCAAACAGGTCATCGCCCAGATCCTCAAGCAAAAGAAAACCGGAAACCGGGTCTTCTGCCATGATCCTTGGCGCGCTGAGAGACGCGGAGCGGAGCACCTGCGCGATTTTAACAAATGGCCTAACATCTTCGCCCTTTTCGGGTGGTGCATCCATCAAAACGGCGCGATCATTGCCGCGGGTCAGGCGAAAGTATCTTCGGTTCGATGCGTCGCCTGCCAGATCAGCGAGCATCGCTTCGTCCCAGCCTGCCCTAATCAGGAAATCCGTGCGAAGCGTGTTCCGATCAGACATCGAAAACCCCGTCCAGACGAGATTGCCAACGCGGGTCCGTCCATGAGACTGAGAGAGAGCGATGTTCGTCTTCAGCTTGCGGAGAAAGCGTAATCCTGAGCGCTGATGAAGGCGTCTGCGCGCCCAAACGATCCGGCCACTCGACAAAACAGATCGCATCTTCAAACGCGGCCCAAAGCCCGATTTCATGAATTTCGGCCGGATCACCCAGCCGATAGAGATCCGCATGCCATATCTCCGCTTCGGGCGTCAGATAGGTTTGCACAATTGTATAGGTGGGTGATGGGATATCCTCGGGCTCGGGCAAAAGCCGCAAGATCGCGGACCGCGTGAAATGGGATTTTCCGGCCCCTATGGGCCCTTCCAGCAGCACTGTGTCACCGGGTTGCAACACGGGTGCCAAGGCCACAGCGATCCGTGCCGTGTCGTCTGGGGAATGGCTTTGTAAGTCGAGATGCCCGGATGTCATTCCAAAGACACTACACCCCTGACCTATCCCCGCAACAGCTTTAGGCCGAAAGCGGCACCGGTTCGGACAGAACGGTCAGGTTCAGCATGATCAGGCCCTCATGCAGTGGTTCCACACGGACCTGCATGCGCTGTCCTGAAGCATCCAGTATCTGTGTATCGAGGGCTTGAATGGGGGCACCTTTTGAAAGGTCATTCCAGATCCCGGCGCCGGGGAAACGGAGGCAACACGCATCCAACACCTCATTGAAGGATGTGGGAGCAAGCCGGGCATCCGGATCGAAGCCCATCACCTCACTGAAGGCGGCGTTGCAGACCAAAAGCCCGCCATCGGCGCCAATCACGGCGATGGCTTCCTGCATCGCGTCTAGAATGGATTGATGTGTCTCAAGCTGGGATCGGGCCTGCCGCGTGAGCGCCATCTCATCGGTGATGTCTTCAATCAAGAAGGCGATGGCCCCGTTCGGGTGCGGTCGCCCAGTCAGTTTGTAGGTCAGACCACCGGGCAAGGACCAACTTTCGGAGTAAAACCCATTCACCGCCGAGGTGATCATTTCCGTGATTTGCTTGCGCCAGGTCGAATAGCTTTTGGGTTCTGGCATCACGTGGTTGTCCCGCAGTCGGTCAAAAAATTCCATCATGTGGGGGCGGGTTGCAAGGAAGTCGGCGGGCAGGTTGGTCAAATCCAGAACCGCGGGGTTGAACAGAACCAGTCTCTGATCAATATCGAAGACGGCAAGACCCGTGGACAGATCGGCGAAGGTTTTGGTTAGGGTCTGCACGAAAGAACTGCGTACATTGTCGGCTTCTACCAACCGCGTTACGTTGTTTGCATAGACCACAGTGCCTTCGTCATTGTGCATGAAGGCAAGCTCATAATGCTCCTTTTTCGCGTCGTCCGTCGCTTCGACGCACACGTTGGCAAGGGTCGCGTCCCCGCGATCCCGGGCGACCTCAACGAAAGAGCATCTCGCGTCAACAGACAGCGCTTCAAACCTAACATTGCCCCACAGCATCTTGCCCGCTTCATCGATGGCGAACACAACAGCGGGTGCCTGCCGCAGAACGGTCTGCAACCTGTCAGCCCGCTTGTTTTCGAGCAGCAGCGCATGGCGGCCAATAGCGCTGCCGGTGGCTCGATCGTCCAGTGTGATGGTTTGACCCATTGGCGTGGACTGGATCGTGAGCCGTGCGTCGTCGCCTTGCTCCGTGGCCTTAAACACGCGTGGCGCATTACCGGTTTGATCCGTCAGCTTGTAGGGCACGTCGCGAAAGCGATCGCCGAGCCAACCCCGCAACTCGGGCCAAGTGGAGACCCCGACGATTTGCGGTGTTTTCCGGCATTGATCAATGATCTTGCCGTCCTTGATCAGGAATACACTGCGCGAGTTTTCGGCACGCTCGTTCACGGGGAATTGCAATCGGCCCATTCGGGAAATCATCCAGAGCAACCCGAAAGAGATCACGGCTGAAGCAACCACCGCGACCGCAATCCATCCCAGAGAATCATCTAGACCCGTCATAGGAGGGGGAGCGTCGTCACCTTTGGTTAATACGCCGTTAACAACCAGTTAACGGAAGGACGATCGCAGGTGCAAAGACTACGCTCTGATTGGCTGGTTCTTGCCAAGCGCTGTCCATTTCCGGCCCTCTGATGTCTCCAGCTTTGCCCGCGGCCAAGTTACCTCCACAAATGCGCCGGAGCGAAATGCGAGCTCAGACCCTTTTTCAAATGTCTCGGCTCCGTTTGCGAAGCTGAGCACCGCGCCGGAACGCTCCAGCAGTGTCTTGGCGATGAAAAGGCCAAGCCCCATGCCTTCGTATTCAGGACGCGCGGGGTCCGTGCCGGATCCGCGCCGTCGCATCAAAGGATCACCGATGCGGCCCAGAAGATGCGCGGGATACCCCCGTCCGTCATCCATGATCCTCAGAGAAATGGTTTCGTCATCCCAACGGCTTTCTATCCAGACCTGTGACCGTGCA
Source organism: uncultured Roseovarius sp. (assembly GCA_964389425.1). Taxonomy (GTDB): domain Bacteria; phylum Pseudomonadota; class Alphaproteobacteria; order Rhodobacterales; family Rhodobacteraceae; genus Roseovarius. The sequence goes on along the minus strand of CAYMEC010000081.1, from coordinate 5,435 downwards.
AAATCCACGCCGTTCTGTACGAGGTTGCGCACCCCGTGAACCACCTCTGGTTTGCGCAAGATCTCGGGTTGTGGCGCGTCGGACCCTGGCCGGGCGGAATGCTCAAAAAGCAGTGTCTTGCCGCGCGCTGCGTGCGGATCAGCAGCTTCTTCAATCACGGCGCTCAGGGGCGCTTGTTTCAGATGCAGATCGTCCTTGCCCGCGCGGCCCATCGATTTAAGGATATCGCGGCATCGATCTGCCTGCTCCCGGATTAGCATGGCGTCGGCAAAAAGCTCCGGGTCGTCAGACAGTTCTTCCGCCAATTCCCCGCTGGCCAGTTTGATCGTGGCAAGCGGCGTGCCCAACTCATGAGCCGCAGCCGCGACCACACCGCCCAGATCAGTCAATTTTTGTTCCCGTGCCAAAGCCATTTGCGTGGCTTGCAGGGCCTCTGACATCGCGCGCATCTCCGTCATGATCCAGCGGGAATACACGCCGAGAAAAACAACAGCGATCACGATCGCAACCCAGCTTCCAAACAGGAACACGTCTGGCATTCTCAGGACGTTTCCATCCTGCGTTGTAAGGGGCAGGTGGAAGACCATCAGTCCCGTGACCAGCAGGATCGCGATCAACCCAAGGGCCGAAGTTGACCGAACAGACAGTGTGGTCGCCGACACGATAACCGGCCCAACGATCAAGATCGTAAACGGGTTGTTCAGTCCACCAGTGAGATAGAGTAACAATCCCAGTTGGAGCAGGTCAAACAGGACGACCATGAAGGTCTCGGGTTCCTGTAGCCGCTTGCTTTCTGGAAAGATGAACGACGCGACAAGGTTGGACAGGACCGCGGCACCGATGGCAAGATAGCAAAACCCCATTGGCAGATCGAGATCATACAGCCGCTGCGCCACGATCAATGCGGTCACCTGCCCTATGATAGCCCACCAACGCAAAACGATGATCGTGCGCAGGCGGACCCAATTCTCTCGCTTTTGCAGGCTGCTTGTATCCGACGTTGGTTTGCGCATTTGTGATCCTGTAAGCGTTGCAAGTCTCATTATCATTGATAGATGTATCCAAGCGCAAGGCGGGATACGTTTCATGGGGTGAGATGATGGTCAGGACAATTGCAATCGCATCTGGTTTGGCTGTGGTCATTTTGATTGGCGGTATTGTGTGGATCACCTCTGGCCCAAGCGCTGATAAGCAATTTGCTCAATGCCGCGCGGGACAAATTGCGGGCGGCGAGGCAGCAATTGGTGGTCCGTTTGAATTGGTTGACCAAACCGGAGCGACTGTCACGGATGCGGACGTGATTGATCAGCCGACGCTGATCTATTTCGGATACACCTTCTGCCCTGATGTCTGTTCCATCGATGTTGCGCGAAACGCGGTGACCGTGGATATCCTTGAAGAAGACTACGGATCCATCGTGAAGCCCGTCTTTATTTCCATTGATCCCAATCGTGATACGCCAGAAATTATGGCCGACTACACTGAGATTATGCATCCAAGGATGCTCGGCCTAACAGGCAGTGAGGACCAGGTCAAACAGGCCAGCCAGGCCTATCGCACCTTCTACAAATCCCATGATCAGGGTGATGACGAGTATTACCTCGTCGATCATTCCACCCTGTCCTATCTGGTTTTCCCCGAAAAAGGGTTCGCAGAGTTTTTTCGCCGCGATGAGGCGCCCGAGGCGATGGCCGAACGCATCCAGTGCTTCATAGATGCAGTATGAGCCGCTCAATTTGACGTTATCCCGTGCAATCCTAGAATAATTCCAGTAAACGCAGCTGTCACAAGCGGGAATGATGACACATGGCTGAAGCCCTAAAAGACATTGGCGAAGACAAATCGCTACTTCTGGTCGACGATGATGAGCCCTTTCTGCGGCGTCTTGCGAAAGCAATGGAAAAGCGCGGATTTGCTGTGGAAACGGCGGGGTCTGTCGCCGCAGGGAGAGCAATCGCGACAGCGCGGCCCCCGGCCTATGCGGTGTGTGACCTGCGATTGGATGATGGCAATGGTCTGGACGTTGTGGAAACCATTCGGGAGAAGCGCCCTGACAGCCGTGTTGTTGTGCTCACGGGCTACGGTGCCATCGCGACAGCCGTGGCAGCCGTGAAAATCGGCGCGACAGATTACCTGTCAAAGCCTGCCGATGCGACCGACATCACCAACGCGCTGCTCGCCTCCGACGATGAAATGCCGCCGCCGCCGGAAAACCCGATGAGCGCGGATCGCGTGCGTTGGGAACATATTCAACGGGTCTACGAGCTGTGTGATCGCAACGTGTCCGAAACGGCGCGGCGTTTGAACATGCACCGCCGGACATTGCAGCGGATCCTGGCCAAACGCTCCCCCCGTTAAAGCAGGTTGTAGCGCTTGGTGATCCGGTCAGAATTCTTGCCGGGTTTGTGGTAGATTTCAAACCCACGGCTTTGGTAATAGGCCAGTGCGCCTTCATTCGCAGCCCTGATCGTGGCGTTGATCCAGACGTAGCCCAAATTTTTCGCGGCGTTTCGCGTGGCCTCGAAAAGCGCGGTACCGGTGCCAAGGCGCGTACGGCCGATTTGCGTGAAAGTGGCGATGTCACAGGCTTCGGACGGCAGGCTGTCTTTGGGTTGGATCCATTGAAAGCCGAGAAGATTGCCATCGGCGTCTTCGGCAACGAACCAGGCGTTGCGTCCTGAATGAACCTGCATCCACGCCGTCATGTCCGCGCGCGTTACGGGTTGTGTCATCGCCGTGGTGCCGCCTTTCGCGATGATCTCATTCAAAAGCGTCGCCATAGCGCCGATATCCAGTGTCCCGGCCCGCCGTACGTGGATCATCCCATAGCCCCAAGCAACGCGCTGTGGCGGGCCAGATAGGCCTCTCGCGTCTCAGATGGGGACCGCAGGATAAGATCAAGGCCGTCCATCACATCTTCGCTTGGTTTGCCGAAGAATTTGTTGGCCTCCTCCTCGGTAAAGCCAGCCAACTGCGTAGCTTCCATCCAAGCGCTGATCTTGTCGGCCTTTTTGATTTGCTTCTTCACTTTGATCGGGATCGCGGCGGGCAGGCCGTAGCGGATGTGGATCGCGGCCGTCAGGCGTTTGTCGAGCTCATCATAGCCCGGGCCCACCGCGTTCTTTACAGGTGAGATCATATCGCCGATCACGTATTCCGGTGCATCATGCAGAAGCGCGGCCATACGCCACTTTGCGGGCGCTTTAGGGTCTATTCTGCGAAATATATCTTCTACCAGAAGCGAGTGTTCTGCAACGGAATAGGGAAAGTCCCCCAGCGTCTGTCCGTTCCATCGTGCTACGAAACTGAGTCCTCGCGCGATATCTTCTACCTCTATGTCCACTGGCGTTGGGTCCAGAAGATCAAGTCGTCGGCCTGAAAGCATTTTTTGCCAGGCACGGGGTGGGGGCATGGGGTCTCTCCGGTTAAAACCCCAACAGGATTATCGTTTTGCAAAGCCTTGGACAATGGCCGTCAAAAGAGGCGAGCTCTTGTGCCCTGCAAGGAAGTTATAGCCTTTGTAGCGATCCGTCTTGATCCGGGTGAGGTGATTCAGGTTTTCGACCAACAGGGCCTGTTTTTCGATTGAATAGACTCTGATTTCCGGCAGCCCCATTAAATGGGCGCTGACTTCTGAGGCCAAGTCGGAACCGTGATCTTCATAGACCAAAACGCCACCATCGCGTAATGCGCGCTCGGCGCCCGCTATGGCCGCAATCTCCGCTCCTTCGACATCCAGCTTCATGATGGCGGCCTCACCCTCCGGGACGATGTCGTCAATCCGCAGGGTGGTGATCTCTTCGACGGTGTCCTCTGAATTGCCCGGCGTATTGAGATCGAGATGGGCGGAGGCATGGCTGTTGTGGACATTCACGAAGCGAAGCAATTCGCCTGAGCGATCAAAGATTGCCCTGTGGTGCGTTTCCACGTTGCTGAGCGGTGCTGTGTTTTCGATGAGTCGCGCAAAGGTGGCCTGTGACGCCTCAACCGCGGTCACACGATCAAAAAGCCCTGACCCGTAGACTGACCACAGTCCGGAATTTGCCCCCAGATCGCAGAAAAGACTGGTATGGCCAGCCCCGGCATCCATAACCCGGCGCACCTCAGGCTCATAATCCTTGTGATACAGGATGAACCGCGTCCAATACCCATCATCCAGATAGACGCGAAATTCGCGGCCACTGCCAAGATCCAGTACGACCTTGTTTCCGGCGTCGAAGAATCGCGCCAACCAACGGCAGAAAATGCCGTAGAGCCAACGGTTGAACACGAGCGCATAAAGCAGCATCAGCAAACGATACTGCCGCTGCGCCCCGCGCCCTTCAAATCCGATAATGCGATCGTCCATGCGGCCATCTTTGGCCCGGATTGAAGGAAAACACCATGGCCACAAATCGCGCGGGAAAAACGCGACGCACTCCTTAGTTGCCGATAGACCTCTTGGGTGCTATCTGCCCCCTCAAATCCCTTATTCCCAAGGAGCCGTTTTATGGCCAAAGACTATGTTGTCAAAGATATCAGCCTTGCCGCTTTCGGGCGCAAAGAGCTGGATATCGCGGAAACTGAAATGCCGGGGCTGATGGCCCTGCGCGAAGAATACACGGGGCAAAAACCGCTGGATGGTGCCCGCATTGTCGGTAGCCTGCACATGACGATCCAGACCGCTGTATTGATCGAAACGCTGGTGGAACTGGGCGCTGATGTGCGGTGGGCGAGCTGCAACATCTTCTCGACACAGGATCACGCGGCGGCTGCGATTGCCGAAGGCGGCACGCCAGTCTTTGCGATCAAGGGTCAAACGCTGGAAGAGCATTGGGATTACTTGGACAAATCCTTCATGTTCGAAGACGGCCCCAACATGATCCTCGATGATGGGGGAGATGCCACACTTTACGTCCTGTTGGGCGCGCGTGCGGAAGCGGGCGAAGACATCATTCCCGTGCCGTCCTCGGAAGAAGAAGAAGTGATCAAGGCGCAGATCAAGAAGCGGATGGAAGCCAGCCCTGGTTGGTTCACCAAGGTACGTGACCAGATCAAGGGAGTGTCGGAGGAAACCACCACAGGTGTGAACCGTCTTTATCAACTGGTGCGCGATGGTCAGCTGCCGTTCCCGGCGATCAACGTGAACGACTCTGTCACGAAGTCCAAGTTCGACAACAAGTACGGCTGTAAAGAATCCCTCGTCGACGGTATTCGCCGCGCCACAGATACGATGATGGCCGGTAAGGTTGCCGTTGTCATGGGCTATGGCGATGTGGGCAAAGGCTCTGCCGCATCACTCAAGGGGGCAGGCGCCCGCGTGATCGTGACCGAAGTCGATCCGATCTGCGCGCTTCAGGCAGCCATGGATGGCTTTCAGGTTACGACGCTGGAAGATGTTGTCAGCACGGCGGATATATTTGTCACCACCACCGGCAACAAGGACGTCATCCGTA
>CAYMEC010000080.1:0-14241 GCA_964389425.1 uncultured Roseovarius sp. | reverse complement strand
CTTCACGCCTGAATTGATGAGCGAGATCTGCGGGATCGACCCCGACACGCTGCGCGCCGTGGCCCGCGATTTTGCCACCGCCAAGGCCGGCATGATCTTCTGGGGCATGGGCGTCAGCCAGCATATCCACGGCACGGACAATTCCCGTTGCCTTATTTCTCTCGCCCTGATGTGCGGCCATGTGGGCCGTCCGGGCACGGGTCTGCATCCGCTGCGGGGGCAAAACAACGTGCAAGGGGCCTCTGACGCCGGCCTCATCCCGATGTTCCTGCCCGATTATCAGACGGTGACGGATGACGGCGTGCGTTCGGCCTTCACCGATATTTGGCAGTCCGGCGATTTCTCTAGTGAAAAGGGCCTCACAGTCACCGAGATCATGGATGCCGTCCACGCGGATCAGATCAAGGCGATGTATATTCTTGGGGAAAACCCCGCCATGTCCGACCCTGATGTGGAACATGCCCGCGATGCATTGGCCAAACTCGACCATCTGGTCGTGCAGGACATTTTCATCACCGAAACGGCCAACTATGCCGACGTGATCCTGCCCGCCTCCGCGCTTTACGAGAAGACAGGCACCGTCTCCAACACCAACCGCACCGTTCAAATGCTGCGTCAGGCCGTGCCACCGCCCGGTGAGGCGATGGAAGACTGGTGGATTGAGGTCGAACTTGCCAAGCGTTGCGGTCTGAACTGGACGTATACACACCCGTCCGAGGTCTATGCCGAGATGGCACTCAACATGCGCAGCCTCGACAATATCACGTGGGAGCGTCTGGAAGGCTCTGCTGTGACCTACCCGTCGCTCAGCCCCGAAGATCCCGGTCAGTCCGTGGTGTTCGGCGATGCTTTTCCCCGCGCAGAAGGCCGTGCGAAATTCACGCCTGCCAGCGTCGTGCCGCCTGACGATCTGCCGGATGCGGACTACCCGATGATCCTGACCACTGGGCGTCAGCTGGAACACTGGCACACCGGGTCGATGACCCGCCGCGCCACTGTTCTTGATGCGGTGGAGCCAGAGGCGAATTGTTCCCTGCACCCATCCACTCTACGCAAAATGGGGCTAGAGCCGGGTGACATGGTGCGGCTTACCACCAAACGCGGATCCATTGAAATCATGGCCCGTGCGGACAGGGCGATCGCCCCGGATATGGTGTTCCTGCCATTCGCCTTCGTGGAGGCGGCGGCGAACATCCTGACGAACCCAGCGATTGACCCTTACGGCAAAATTCCGGAATTCAAGTTCTGCGCCGTGCGCGCCGAACCCGCCACGGAAAGCATTGCTGCGGAGTAAAGGGTAGGGCGGGGTTAACCCCGCCTTACGCCCCACGTCATTGCCGGTACTGCGGATTGCACCAAGCCCTGCGCCCGGCGGCATCGACAACCGTCACCCGCAACCACGGGGAAGGCGCCACTCGTTCAAACTCAATCCGCGTGCGCTTCATAGACGACCCATGGACAGCCTGCGTGCCGGAGCCTTGCCCTTGCACGATCACCGCCGACACAGCACTTGTCTCCACGACAACGGCAGTCTCTTCCCAATGTAGCCCGCGGATCTCCGGCCCGGTGGACGCGTAGTACGCCCCGTCTCTAAGCGCCTCGACCAGCGCGTCCGGATCGTTCTCTTCGGCCTTCACCATGACCCAACCACCGAAATGATCGGGCTCTGAAAAATGCGCGTCATCCGTGGCGCAGAGCGTCAACTGCCGCCCCTCGGACAGCAACTGATCGGCTGTATAAAACCCATGGGGGCGGTCACACCCAACAGCGCAGCCATGGTTGTAAACCTCCACCGCATGCGCGGCTTCAATCCCGCGTGCATCGTCCGTGGTCAGCCCGGACCATTCCGGATGGGCCACGGCCACGAAAGCACCCGCCTCCCGCGCGCGGTTGGCCAACGAGGCCCCACTTTCCTGATCCTCGCGCGCGCGAAAGTCAGGCGCATTGGCCGGTTCAAAATCATAAGGCAGCCCCACGGCAAGGATGTGCCAAATCTCCCCATTCTCCATCGCGCCCGAATGCAGTTCTGCCCCGGGGATCGTCATGAACCCATTCCCTCGGAACGCCTCTGTATTGGCAATAGGATAGTTGTAAAGTCCGACCATGTGATCGGTGAGGGAGATAAAGTCATAGCCTTCCGCACGGTAGCGGCGGCAGACCTCTTCTGGGCTCAACACCCCATCCGATAGATCAGAATGCGTGTGCAGATTGCCCCGCCAAAACCGACCGGGCCGGTCGAATGCCAAATTGCTCATGATGTCTTCCTCAATTCATCCAGCCATATCCAGGCGGCATGACCCTTGTACGACAGGATCACGCCACCCCGCGGGCCGCCCGCAGCGTGGATAAATACCCATCATAAAACGCGCGCATGAACTCTTCCATTTGCGACAGCGGACCGGGACGGAAATGGAACGAATTCACGCCTTCCTGATTGACCCGAATGATCCTTTCATCATCCAGCGTCGTGACATGCCAAAGCCATGTCAGATCCTCGATAGTGTAGTCTTCGCCCTCCACCGCATCGTCGCGCACATACCAGACCATCTGGATATCCGTCTCCTGCACCCCGCGTGGCACAAATCGGTAGCCGACGACATGATCGGAGTAGATGAGCAGGTTGTTCAGAATGCCCAACTGCACATCATTGGCCCCGTTGAACGGTGCTTTCAGATCGCCCAAAAGCGGCGCCACCAATTCACCCGTTTTGCTGCCCGTTTTGTATCCGGGATAAAGCGGATAGCACCCCGACCACGCATCAAGCTCCGCGGCGCCCGTGCCGATATTGTTGAGGCTGAATTCCGCATTCGGCCGCAACCCCGCAGTCTCGCGCGCCGCATGTAGCGCGCTCAGCAATTCCGGCGTGATGGAGGCGGGATCTTTCAAGCTGTGCGAGAGCGAATAGTCCAGATGCGCCGGACCGCAATGATAGCACTCCATGTAATTTTCCACGGCCAGCTTCCAGTTCGCGGGCACGGGGTAAGACGCCTCATGGGCGATCTTCATCCTGTCCATCGCGAAAGGTTTGATCAGCGGCGTGAGCCCTTCAATTGCATGATCAATCGCAGGAGGGTTTTCCGCCGTGCAGACGAAGATAAGACCTTCCATGATCCGGATATGCGCTTTCAGTAGCCCGTGGGCTTCCCGGTCGAACCCTGCATCCATCTCGCGGGCAGCACGCAAATCGCCGTTCAGTTCGTACACCCACGCATGATAGGGGCAGGTAAACGAATGCGTCCGCCCCGCCTGGTCCGTACAAACCCGCGCCCCACGATGGCGGCAGACATTCACAAATGCGCCAATCTCACCCTTCCGATCCCTCGCAATGATGATGGATTCGGGCCCGTAGTCGAAGAGGAAGTAGGATCCGTTCTTCGGCAATTGACACACATGTCCAACCCAAATCCATGTTTGATTCCAATAGCTTTTGATATCTTCTTCATACATCTTGATCGACGTGTAAAACCCCCGCGCCATGGCATGTCCATCGCGGTGATGGCTCAAAAGCTCGTCCACATCCTCGGTCAGCCAATCGAACCCGGTATCCTGGTCCTTCATCACGTCACCCCTTGCGCAGCGTGTGGCGATGATAACACGCCACGACGCACCGTAAATCTCTGTCTTTTCGCCGATTTCCTTGCTGCACGCACTGCCCAGTCCGGGTAAACTCCCTTAGGTTTCAATGGGCTCAAAGGGCCAGTCACGATGGGTGATCTTTGGGGCGGGCTGGGGCAAGCGTTCTGGCTTGTTGTCACGTTCGATGCAGATCTCCTCGAGATCACGTTGCGATCACTCCAAGTGACGTTGACAGCGCTTGTGGTTGCCTCTTTCATCGCCTTCCCTTTGGCAGCCATCCTTGCTGTTCGCCGCTTCCGGTGGCGCCGCGCGGTCATCGCGATCCTGAACGCACTGATGGGGCTTCCACCGGTTGTGGTAGGCCTCATTGTCTACGTGCTTTTGTCCCGATCCGGCCCGTTCGGCGTATTTGGCATCCTCTTCACTCCCACGGCCATGATCATCGCGCAAGTGATCATCATCGTGCCGCTTATCGCCTCCATCGCGCATCAATCCTTGCGTGAATTGTGGACCGATTATCACGACCTGCTCATCTCGATGAACGTCACTCAGTCCCAGAAAATGCGCACGCTGCTGTGGGATGCCCGCCGGGCGCTTCTGACCGCCGCGCTGGCAGGCTTCGGCCGTGGCATTGGTGAGGTCGGCGCCATCATGATCGTTGGTGGCAATATCGATCATGTCACCCGCGTTCTGACCACCGCGATTGCGCTTGAGACGGGCAGGGGGGATTTCGCCCTTGCTCTTGGCCTCGGCTTCGTTCTCATCGCGTTGGCCATTGCGGTCAACGTCGCGATACATGCACTCAGCCGCACAGAGGTGGAGGGCCGGTGGTGAGCGCGCTGTTCCCCCTGACGGTGCGCGGCGCAAAGGCCTCTCGCCGGGGCGCTGTGCTTGTGGGTCCTGTCGATCTGGATATCGGCGCGGAAGGCACCACCGTGGTCGTTGGCCCCAATGGATCGGGCAAGACATCCCTTCTTGCGTTGCTCCATGGCACCAACCGCCTGACCGGGGGGGAAATCACCTGGTCCACGCCCATGGAACACGCCCGCGCCGCCCAAGCCTTTGTTTTTCAACGCCCTGTGATGCTGCGCCGGTCGGTCATCGACAACATTGCCTACCCGCTGCACGTACGGGGCACGCCCCGCAAAGAAGCCCGCATGCAGGCCGAAGACTGGGCCGAACGGGTTGGGCTTCAATCGATGCTTGAGCGCCCTGCGCGGTCGCTTTCAGGCGGGGAACAACAGAAACTCGCGCTGGCCCGCGCTATGATCGGCGGGCCGAAGCTGCTCTTTCTGGATGAACCTTGCGCCGCTCTCGATGGCCGCGCGACGCGGGAAATTGAGGCGATCCTGACCGAGGTGCGCGCGGCGGGCACCAAGCTGATCCTGTCTACCCATGATCTTGGACAGGCGCGCCGTCTGGCCGATGACGTGATTTTCCTGCTGCGCGGAAAAGTGCATGAACAAGGCGCGGCCGAGACGTTCTTTGAGGGGCCGAAGACATCCGAAGCACAGTCCTTTTTGCGAGGGGATATCGTGGAATGACCGTACAACGGATCGCCTACACTTGGCCCGGACCGGAAAAATGCGTGGCGGGCCACGCCATAGATTCAGCGCCGGGGGGCTTTTGGATGAAACTGGCAACGCTCCTCGCAGCCCTCTTCTGGGCAAACGTGGTCTCAGCTGAAACACTGCGCCTCGCGGTCACAACCTCGTTCCACAACTCCGGGCTCGCCGATGTCCTCCTGCCGGAAATCGCGGCAGATACCGGGCTTGACCTGCAACTTCTTGTCGTCGGCACCGGACAGGCCATGAAACTCGGCCAAGCGGGCGATGTTGATGCCATCCTCGTCCATGCCAAACCCGCAGAGGAAGCCTTTGTCGCAGATGGCTTCGGAACCCATCGACGTGAAATAATGTACAATGATTTCATTATTGTAGGCCCCAAAGCTGACCCATCCCAAATCACAACTTCAGACAACGCCGCCAAAGCCCTGACGCGGATCGCAGGCACCCGGTCGGATTTTGTCAGCCGCGGGGACGACAGCGGCACCCACAAGGCCGAACTGCGCCTCTGGGCCGAGGCCAACATCACCCCCGAAGGCGGTTGGTACAAATCCGTGGGCGCCGGCATGGGCGCGGCGCTCAATACGGCATCAGGCCTAAACGCTTACATCCTGACGGACCGTGCCTCTTGGCTCAATTTTGGCAATCGGGGTGATCTGACGCTGCTCTTCGACGGGGATCCCGCGCTTTTCAACCAATACAGCCTGATCCCCGTGAACCCGTCCCGACACCCTCACGTCAAGGCCGATCGAGTCATGGATCTGGAAATCTGGTTGACCTCTGCGCGGGCAGAGGAGTTGATCAATGGCTACCGCTTGCAGGGCGAACCTCTCTTTGTCTTCAACGCCACGCGGTAGACCGCGCAAGTCCGTCAAGAACCGCTTGTCGATCCGTTCGCCTTGCTTATCTCTGGATCGTGTCTTGACCTACGGCGCAATCCGCGCACAAAACGGCTGCAAGACCCGTCACAATAAGACACTATGTTGAGGCATTCTTCGGGGGTAAAAATGACATCCATGCTGAAACTCGGCGCGCTGTGTGCGGCGCTCACGATCCCGGCAGCCGGTTTGGCCGACGAGACGGTTTCCGACAAGGCCGTGTCCATCGAACTCAATGCCATCAAGGACGGCGATAACAGCTGCGCACTGACCTTCATGGTCGTGAACGGCCATGATCAGGAAATAGACAAGGCGGTTTATGAAACCGTTCTCTTTGACGATCAGGGTCAAGTGGATCGCCTCACGCTGTTTGATTTCGGCACGTTACCCCCCGGACGTCCGAGGGTGCGGCAGTTTTCGGTGACTGGTATGACCTGCGCCAATTTGGGGCGAATCCTGATCAACGGCGCGCATACCTGCGACGGGGCCGACCTTGCGGATGGGGCGTGTGAGGACAATTTGCACCTCACTTCCCGGACAGATGTTGAGGTGATCGGATGACCGAGATCCTCACTCTTCTGAACGAGATCGCGCAACTGGGTGGCCCGGTGGTGATGGTGCTGATTGTCATCGCGATCATCACCACCGCCGTGGTGCTCTACAAAATGTGGCAGTTCTCTGCCGCCGGTGTCGGACGCCACAAGGCGCTCAGCCAGGCGGTAGCAGCGTGGGATGCGGGCGACAGGGCAGGGGCGCGCTTGGCGCTCTCCGGGTCCACCAGCTACCTTGCGCCTGTGGTTGAAATGGCTCTTCTTTCGGGAACCCAGGATCGTTCCCGTCTAGAAGCCGAGGCCGAAACAAGTTTTGCCAAGCTGGAACGCGGCATGCGATTGTTGGATTCGGTTGCGCAAATTTCCCCGCTTCTGGGCCTTTTCGGCACCGTTCTGGGCATGATCGAGGCCTTCAAGTCCATGCAGGTCGCTGGTGCGCAGGTGGACCCGTCGTTGCTGGCCGGTGGCATCTGGGTCGCGCTTCTGACCACCGCCGTGGGCCTTGCCGTCGCCATGCCGACCTCCGTGGTGCATGCGTGGTTCGAAAGCCGGATGGACAAGGAGCGCGTGATCGCCGACCGCGCCATCGCGACAATCCTGCACCCGCAAGGCACGCGCGCCGCTGCAATGCCGGAAGGGGCCGCCCTTGGCCCTGCGTAAACCCACCCGCCGCAGACCGTTGTCGATGACGTCGCTCATTGACATCATTTTCCTGCTGCTTCTGTTTTTCATGCTGTCTTCCACGTTTTCGCGCTTTGCCGAAGTGGAAATCGCCGCCGCCGCAGCGGGCGGTTCCGGTGAACCCTCAGAGAATCGCCCGACTTTCCTTCGTCTGAGCGAGGAGGAGGTGAACCTGAACGGGCAGGCCTACGAACTCGCGGACCTGCCCACAGCCTTGGGCGACTTGCGCCAGAACGAAGATGATGCGCTGCCCGTGCTGATCAGCTTGAAAGATGAGGTCTCATCGCAGCGCCTGACCGATCTTCTGGTGGCGCTGCGCCCGGTGCGCGGGTTGACCGTGACGGTGCTCGACAGCTGATGTTGCGCCGGGACAAACCAAAACGGCACCGGGAGCCCACGATCGCGCTGATCAACATCGTGTTCCTGATGCTGGTCTTTTTCCTCGTGGCCGGCACATTGTCGCGGCCGCTTGACGGGGAACTGGACCTTGTGCGCACGGCCGATCTGGAAGGCGCACTGCCCCCCGATACGCTTGTTGTCCACGCTGATGGCAGGTTGAGCTTTCGAGGTGAAGACATTGCTTCTGTTGATGATTTCCTTGTCACTCAGTCCGACGAACAGCGCAAGACAATCCGCCTTGTCCCCGATCGGGATTTGCCGGCAGAAGAACTTGTGCGCCTCGCGCGGGAATTGCGGGGTTCAGGCGCGGAAAGCGTGATGGTGGTGACCGAACGCGCGCTGCAATAGCGCGGACATCAAATCTCGCCAATCCGGTCCAACGCGTCCTTCAGTTCATCTCGGTCCATGGCTTCAAAGGGCAGGTCCAGAAATGCCTGTGCACGGCGATGCAGCGCGTCATAGGCCGTTTCAAACGCAACGGCCCAGTCAGGTTCTGCGGTATTTGCCGGGTCCTCCACGCCCCAATGCGTTCGAACCGGTACACCGGGCCATATCGGGCAGGTTTCGCCCGCCGCTGAGGCGCAGACCGTGATCACCGCGTCCATGTGCGGCGCGTCACTGGTGGCAAATTCATCCCAGCTCTTGGAACGTGCGCTGCCTGTCGCATGGCCCTTTTGCCCAAGCAGAACAAGGGATTGCGGATGGACCTGACCGGTCGGGTTGGACCCTGCGGAATAGGCTGTCGCGCGGCCATGGCCGTTCGTGTTCAGGATGCTTTCAAGAAGAATGGATCGGGCTGAATTGCCCGTGCACAAGACAAGTATATTCATGCCCTGCGCCGTAACGCAGGGATGTGACAGTTTCATGAAAGGGGGCAGGGCACCCCCGGACGGTCAGGGGCTAGATCAGAACCAGCTCTGAACGCCACGCGCGGCGCCAGACACGTCGCGCCCGATACCGTCAATCGTCGCGCACCCTGTCAGGGTCACGGCGATGCACGCCACTGCAAACAGCTTTTTCATATGTCACCTATAGCGGGCCTTTTTCGGCCTCTACTGCTTTACTGCCTCATACCACCAAACTTCGGGCAGGAACCAAACCCCGTCCCCGTAGATCGGCAATTGTTCGCGAAGATAGTGCAGATCCGCCGAATGGGCAATCCGTCCAACAGAATATTGATGTATCGGAATGACATAGCGGCCTGAAATCAACACACGGTCCAGCGCCCGCACAGCCGCGACAAAGTCTTCGCGGCTTGTGGATGAAAGGATTTTGCCGATCAACGCATCTGCGGCAGGCGACTTCATGCCCATCAGATTGCGGCTTCCTTCGACATCTGCGGCCTCTGACCCGAAATAACTACGTTGCTCATTCCCGGGGCTGAGCGACAGGGCACGGCGTATGAAGGTGATGTCAAAATCAAATTCGGCCACGCGAGCATTGAACTGCGCGCTGTCGATGGTCTGGATCCGCAGCTCAATCCCCAACCGTTCGAGCGCTTGCGTATAAATATCCATGTAGGTGCGCGCCTGCGTGAGCAGAGCATCTTGCTGCAACAGCACTCGCAGAACAAGCGGCTGGCCGCCGCTGTTGGTCAGCTTGCCGTCCGTCACGGTCCAGCCTGCTTCATTCAACAGTGCCATCGCCGTACGGATATTGCCACGATTGCGCTTCGTGCCGTCCGAGACGGGCAGGGAGTAACCCTCCAGCGCGCCCGGCAGCAGATGGTCGCGCAAGGGTTCCAGCAACTCTTTCACGCGGCCTGTGGCTGGCCCGTCCCGCATGCCCAATTCGGAGTTTGAAAAGTACGAGGTGATGCGCGGTTGCAGCCCCCCCGTCAGCGTGTCGTTGACGAATTCGAAATTGAACGCGTGGATCAGCGCGTCGCGAACCCGCCAATCATCCAGCGGCGCGCGCCGCGTGTTCATGACGAACCCGGTAATGCCCGACGGTTTGGCATGGGGGATCTCCGACTTGACCACTGCGCCAGACTGAACCGCGGGGAAGTTGTATTGCGTTTCCCAGCGTTCGGCATTGAATTCGCGCATGTAGGAAATGGCTCCTGCCTTGAAGGCTTCTTCCATCACCGTGGCGTCCGAGTACATATCGATGCGTATCTCATCGAAATTGGCCACACCCTGCCGCATGGGAAGATCCTTGCCCCAATAATCAGGGTTGCGGCGCAAGGTGACAAAACGGTTTACCTCGTAGTCTTCCACGACATAAGGCGATGATCCGATGGGCACGTCCTCGAGGTTTGCAGCCGTGAAATCCGCCGTCTCCCATTGGGCTTTCTTCAGAATCGGGCGCAGGCCGGTGATCAGGGCCAATTCGCGGTCCTCGCGATTGAACGAGATGCGCACCGTGCGGGGGCCCGTGGCCTCAATCGTGTCGATGGCCTGCCACAGCCCACGGTAGCGCGCATTGCCTTGGGTCCCGAGGGTTTCGTAGGACCAGATCACATCTTCGACGGTGACAGGGCTGCCATCAGAGAATCGGGCCTCTTCGCGCAGTGTGAACGCCACCCAGGACCGGTCTTCAGGTGTCTCAATCGATTCGGCGAGCAGCCCGTAAAGCGTGAATGGCTCATCATAGGATCGCGCCATCAGGCTCTCATGTGTCATGAACCTGAGTTGCCAGGGGGCGGTGCCTTTGAGGGCAAAAGGATTGAGCGTATCGAAACTTCCGATATTGCCCGTGACCACGCGACCTCCCTTGGGCGCGTCGGGGTTCGCATAGGGCAGGGACACAAAATCCGGTGGCAGGTCAGGGGCGCCGTACATAGCTATGCCATGCCGAGGTCCGGTGGCTGGATCAGCAGCTGCGAGAAGGGCAAACCAGCACGCGACGACAAAAGCGCCGATTCCGCGGAATTTGCCCGACCGGTCGGAGAAAAAAATTGGTCTCAATTTCGCAACAATCCCGGCGATACCTTGTTTCATTGGCTCAGACGGTAAAGAGGGTTTGAAGTCTTTTCAAACTTTTAGCTTGGATATCGGCATTCTATGGCGTATACCTTGGATACTGCTCGATAGGTTTCTTGCCTGTATGAAACCTGCCTCAATAACTTAACGCCGGCTTCGTGCCGGCGTTTTTTTTGGTTCAATTGCCGGGCCCGTTCCCATGACAAATCGCCCGCGTTCGTCCGGGGCAGCGGTGCGTTTCCTGTCTTGTCTGACGTGAAGCCCGCCGCACAAACTGTGCATCAGGCGGCTTTGATCTTGTCCACGATCTGGGGATGCTCGGGATAGACCAGACCGGCCGAGATCACCAGCTTGGCCGCTTCCTCGATGGACATATCCAACTCGATGATATCGGCCTTCGGAAAGAAGAGGAGAAACCCGCTGGTGGGGTTTGGCGTCGTGGGAACGAAGATGCTCACCAGATCGCTGCCGTCCCCCGCCTTCGCCGCGACCTCACCCTTCGCCTGGGTCGAGATGAAGCCGATGGCCCAGATCCCCCGGCGGGGGTATTCGATCAAGCACGCGGTTTCAAAACTGCGCTCTGATTGGGCGAACACGGTCTCGGCGATCTGTTTGACGCCGGAATAGATGGTGCGCACCACCGGCGTGCGCTCCACAAGGCTTTCGGCAAACCCGATGAGCGTCTTTCCGATCAGACCCTTGGCGATCCATCCCACTATGATCGTGAAGATCAGGAAGATGATCACACCCACGCCGCGCAGGTTGATGCCAATATATTGCTCAGGACGGAATTGAGACGGCACCAGCGGCAGCACCACGGAATCGACCCATCCCATCAGCGACCAGATGAACCAGATCGTCAGCCCCACGGGCGCGATCACAACGATACCTGTCAGAAAACTCGCCCGCAGCCCGGCAAAGCGGCGTTTCTTGGGTTGCAGCAATTGGTCTTCGTCGAAGGGCGTGTTCATCAGCGGCCTGTTGGTCGTGTTTCGTACATGTAAGCGCACCCCAAAGCAGGCACAACACCTGTTTCAGAAACGACGACCTGTCTTTGTGTCGCTCTTCAGACTGGTCAATGCGCAGGCAATGCGCGCGCCCAGTGCTGCATTGTTCAGCACAAGGGCGATATTGGCGCTCAATGTGCGCCCCTGCGTGAGGTCAAATAGCCGTGAAAGCATCCACGGGGTGACATCCTTGCCGGTGATACCTAGCGCTTCGGCCTCCTGCATGCAGGTCTCGATCAGAGGGACCATGTCATCGGCCGCGATCTCATCTGTTGCAGGGATCGGATTGGCAATCAGCTGCCCGCCCGGCAGGCCCAATTGCCCCCGGGTCAGATGTGCCCGCGCAATGCTGTCTGCATCATCCATCCTGAACGGTGCGGGCAGGGGGGAGGTGGCGGACCAAAAGGCCGGCAGGCGGTCCTGCCCATAGGCAATCACCGGAACGCCGAGGGTTTCAAGCACCTCAAAGGTCTTGGGCAAATCTAGGATGGCCTTCGCCCCGGCACACACCACTGTAACCGGGGTTTGTGCCAGTTCATGGAGATCGGCAGAGATATCAAAACTGGTCTCCGCCCCGCGATGCACTCCGCCGATACCTCCTGTGGCAAACACCTCGATGCCCGCCAAGCGCGCCATGATCATGGTGGCCGCGACCGTCGTCGCCCCCGTCAGACCCGTCGCAATGGCCGCGGCCAGATCGGCGCGGCTTAGTTTCGCCACCGTTCCCGTCTTCGCCAGCGCCTCCAGCTGCGGCTCCGTCAGCCCCGCATGCATCTGCCCGTCCAGTACGGCCATGGTCGCGGGCACCGCGCCGCCCGCGCGCACGGTGTCTTCCACCTGACAGGCGGTTTGATAATTGCGCGGCCACGGCATGCCATGGGTGATGATTGTACTTTCAAACGCCACGATCGGCGCGCCACTGGCCTTGGCCTCCGCGACCTCTGGGGAAAATGCGATCATGCTCATGGGCTCTTGTTGACGGAACCGGCGCAGGGTGCAAGCGTGATTGCATGGCCACCGAAAAGCGCACGAAACAACAGATCATTTACGCTGGCCTTGCCGTGGTCATTGCCCTGGCGTTCGCGGTGTCGCTGGTTCAGCGCGATCAGACACGGGACCGCCGCGCGACATCCGCCATATCCGAGTTCATTATTCTCAGCGCCGCACCCGACCCCAGAGGCGTCGATTTCCTGTCTCGTGCGCGGGTCCAGCGCGAAAACCGTGCTGAACGGCTGGCGCATGTCCAGCCCGGGGTGATCGCGGCCTATGCCAGGGCGCTTGGCATGGCTGAAACAGCCCTGCGCTTCCAAATCGGCGATCCCGATCAAACAGGGCCGTTTGATCACACCGGCATCGTGTTCGACACCCCATCCGAATTCGCAACCGGCACAGCCGAAAAATGGACCTGGGCCCGCGCCACTGAGCACGCTGAAATCCGCGCATCCGGAGGAGGGGAATTGGCAGCTTGTGGCCGAGATACCCCGTGCCGGGCGTGGGTCGTCTATTGGGATGCGCAAGACTGGTATTATGCCCCTGTTGGCGACGCGGCGCTCATGGCTGCACTGAACGAGGCGGTCCCTGCGCTTGCCACGTCACTTGCTGCTTCTACTGGGGATGATAAGTGAGCTGGACCAATTGCATAGCCTTCGTTCTTAATGCTGCTGTAATCGCCCTGTGGGTGGCGACCGCTCGCGCCGATACAGTCGTCCAATGCGACCCTATGGGCGCGCCAGAGGCGGTAAAGATCGACCCCGAGGCCGCTCTGGCCACGACCTGTGACACCTATATTGATGAGGCCGGGCAGGACGCGCGCATGTGTCAGTGGACATTTGCCTACCGATCCCAGGCCGCACAGGACGCGTTTGACGCCGTTCAGACGGCGATGGACGGGTGTTACCCCAAAACCATCCCATCAGGCACCGACGTCAACCACCCAGATAGTTTTAATCAAGTCTTCTATACAGCTGAAAATGCAAGGCTTTCCCTATCATTGAAAGACAAGGCGCAACGCCGGACAACCCATCTTTTCTTCCGCATCGAAACCCAGCCTTAAATTGCCCATTGGCAAGGTCAATTCCAGTGGTCCATCTATGGGTTGTCAGCACATGCGGTTACGGCTATACGCCACCCACGAAATCCGCAGGCATGGGCGGGCCAGTGGGGGAGACATCCCCATTTGTCCACCGGTTGAAGCAGCAGCTTCTCATCCCATGCCGAGGCGAAAACCGGAAAGGAAACTAACATGGCTCTTCCAGAGTTCACCATGCGTCAGTTGCTTGAAGCTGGCGTTCACTTCGGCCACCAGACGCAGCGTTGGAACCCCCGCATGGGTCAGTACATCTATGGCGCGCGCAATGGCATTCACATTCTCGATCTGACCCAAACAGTCCCTCTGCTCGACGCGGCGCTGAACGCTGTGCGCGAGACAGTGGCCAAGGGCGGTCGCATCCTCTTTGTCGGCACCAAGCGTCAGGCCGCAGGCCCGATCGCAGACGCGGCAGAGAAATGCGCACAGTACTACATGAATCACCGCTGGCTGGGTGGCACGCTGACCAACTGGCAGACCGTTTCGAAATCCATCCAGCGCCTGGCTGAGATTGACGAAAAGATCGGCGAAGGCGCCGAAGGTCTGACCAAGAAAGAGCGTCTGGGCCTCGAAC
>CAYMEC010000079.1:0-14247 GCA_964389425.1 uncultured Roseovarius sp. | reverse complement strand
TCCCACACCCGCTTGCCTGCGCGCTTCGCCTCCAGCTCCCCGAGCGCACAATCCCCGGCATTGCGCGCCGCACCGGGTTCCAGCAGGTCATACAGCCCTTCACGCGTCAGTCCCTCAGGCAGCCCATCAATCTGCGCTGTCACAGACTCCAGTGTCTCCCCATACCGGGCATAAGGCACACATTCCCCCCACCCGGTCATGCCGCCTTCGTTTACCCGCACGGTCAGTACCTTCGCCTCGGTCCGCGACCCCCGCGAAATGGTAAAGACCTGCGCCAGTTTGAACGTGTCAGGCGTCACAGAAATCTGCACGGGCTCATGCCTTTCTTTGTGCCAAAAATATCCCCGCCGGAGGCATCACATCTTTTCCAACGCGTCCACCAGTTTGTCGGATCCGAAGCGATACGGATCGGTCGTCGGCAGACCCATCTCCGCCTCCACCTCTGCCAGATAGGCCTTTGCATCCTCTTCGGACATGTGTTGCGTGTTCACCGAAATGCCCACAACCTGACAGGCCGGGTTGCCCACCCGCGCAAGCGGCAGCGCCGTATCGCGCAGCGTGGCCAGCGACGGTTGCGTGTATTCCGGCAGACCGCGCATGTGTTCCCGCGTCGGCTCATGACACAGGATCAGCGCATCGGGCTGACCGCCGTGCACCAGCGCCATGGTCACGCCGGAGTAGGACACGTGAAACAGTGATCCCTGCCCCTCGATTAGATCCCAGTGATCGGGGTCATTGTCGGGTGTCAGGTATTCCACCGAACCCGCCATGAAATCCGCAATCACGGCGTCCAGTGGGACACCCCCGCCCGTCACCAAAATCCCGGTTTGCCCGGTGGCGCGGAACGTGGCCTTCATGCCCCGCTTGCGCATCTCTGCTTCCATCGCCATCGCGGTGTACATCTTGCCCACAGAACAATCCGTGCCAACGGCCAGACACCGCTTGCCGGTCCGTTTCTTACCGTTCGCAATAGGGTAGGCCACCGTCGGCACCCGCACATCATGCAGCGTGCACCCATGGGTCTGCGCCGCCGCCACCAGATCGCCCTCATCCCGCAGCAGGTTGTGCAGCCCGCTGGCGAGATCGTAGCCCATCTCCAGCGCCTCGATCAGAACTTCTTTCCAGGCCTGCGAAATCACGCCGCCCCGGTTCGCCACACCAATCACAAGCGTGCGCGCACCCGCCTCCTTGGCCTCGGCCAGTGTCATATCCTTGATGCCCAGATCCGCCCCACAGCCCGGCAGGCGAATCTGCCCAAGCGCGTGCTCAGGCCGCCAGTCACGGATGCCAATGGCGACCTTTGCGGCCAACATGTCCGGCGCATCGCCGAGAAACAGCAGATAAGGGGTCTCGATCATGGCACAACTCCCAAGAAGCCAGATAGAATCATATCCCGCACGTGATATCGGATTCGCACGCCAAGTAATCTTGAATTTACGCCATCCACGCTGGCCTGCGCGACATGTTCTCCCGGATTACTGACGATTTTGCGAAGAATCTTCGACAGACTTGTCCGTGTCCGCCAATTCCTCATCCAGCATCACCTCAGCCTGCAACATCCCGGGCTGTGCCACGCCCAAGATACCCATGGCCTGTGCCGCACCTGTTTCTTCTGGCGCGTCCGATTTCACACGCCGCGTCACGGCAATGATCGCCACGGTCATCCCCACGATGATCAGCATGAATTGCAATCCGCGCCCATCGGCCAGCCGGATCAAGTTGGGCGCAATCAACATGCCGATGAATTGGCCAAGCTGCAGCAGAAACGCCATGGTCCCGCTCGCCGGGATAACCTGCCCTGGGCTAAGTTGGTCATTGGCATGCGCTGCGAGGATGGAATAGATCGGCAGCGTGGCGGCAGCGATCACCGCATAGCCAAAAATGATGCGCCCAGGATCGCGATCAATCGCCATCCACGCGGCCGCCAGCACCGAAATCAACGACAGCCCAATCACCACATAGCGACGGTCAATCCGGTCCGACAGCCAACCGATTGGATATTGAGACACAGCCGCCGCCAGCATCGCCACGACCAGGGCAAAAGACGCCTGGCTATCGCTGAACCCGTTTTGCAGGGCAATCAGCGGCAGGGTTATGAACCATCCTACGACGCCCGCCCCCATGATCACGATCCCGAGCACGGCCATGGGCGACACTGTGTAAAGTCGTGTCACTGGCATCCGATCCGGCGCGGTGTATTCCGGTGCCCGCACATTTGACAACAGCAGCGGCACGATCGCCACAGACAACAGAATGGACGACAAACCAAACAGCATATTCCCACTGGGATCGGGCAGGGCAATCATCGCCGTGCCAAGCGCAGGCCCCGCCGTCTGAATGATGAAATACACCGACAGGATCTGCGCCCTTGTCTTGTTCTCGGCTTGCGCGTTGAGCCAGCTTTCCGTGATCACGTAAAGCCCTGGAAAACAGAACCCCGCCAGCAGTCGCATCAGCGACCAACTCACCGGATCAGAGGTCAACAAATGCGCAATCGCCGCCACCGACACCATCGAAGCCAGTGCGCTGAAGGTCCGGATATGGCCCACCTTCTCAATCAGGCGCGGCGTCAGGATCGTCCCGGCCAGCGCCCCCAGCGGGTAACAGGCCTGCATGATTGAAATTTCAAGATCGGAAAACCCGAGCGTCGCCCCCCGGATCGTCAACAGCGTCACCAACAACCCGTTGGCCACCATCAACAGCATCATGCCCAGGAAAAGCGACCAATTGGCCAAAAGCGCGCGACGCATGGAAATCTCGACTATTTGGAACGATCTCGCCAGCAGTAAGCCTGTGCCTGCGCGCAAAATCGCTTCTGTTTACGACAGAGTTTTCCAACGGGGATGTCGTTTCTCATCCCGCATTCGCCCCCAAAAGCGCCTTGCGGCGGCACGCACATTCCCCTACCCGATGCGCCAACGCGTTCGCCGCAACTCCAGATGAGGTCCTGATCATGAGCTTCCGCCCGCAACCCCCTGCCCCAGCCCGCCCCAATCGCTGCCAGCTCTTTGGGCCCGGCTCCAACACCAAACTCTTTGAAAAAATGGCGGCCTCCGCGGCTGACGTCATCAATATCGACCTCGAAGACAGCGTCGCCCCCACGGACAAGGACATTGCTCGCAAGAACACCATCGAGGCGATCAACGACGTCGATTGGGGCAACAAATACCTGTCGGTCCGCATCAATGGGCTCGACAGCCCTTTCTGGTACAAGGATGTCGTGGACCTTCTGGAACACGCAGGCGATCGCCTCGACCAGATCATGATCCCCAAAGCGGGCAACGCCTCTGACATCTACGCGGTTGACGCGCTGGTCACATCCATTGAGGCCGCCAAAGGCCGCTCCAAGCCCATCTCGTTCGAGGCTATCATCGAGACCTCCGCCGGCATCTCCCACGTCGAAGAGATCGCCGCCGCCAGCCCCCGCATGCAGGCCCTCAGTCTGGGTGCGGCTGACTTTGCCGCGTCCATGGGCATGGCCACGACGGGCATCGGTGGGACGCAGGAAAACTACTACATGCATCGCGAGGGCGAGAAATACTGGTCCGACCCTTGGCACTGGGCGCAAGCCGCCATCGTCGCCGCCTGCCGGACACATGGACTCTTGCCCGTCGACGGCCCCTTCGGGGACTTTTCCGACGCTGAAGGCTTCCGCGCGCAGGCCTTGCGCTCCGCCACCCTCGGTATGGTCGGCAAATGGGCCATCCACCCCAAGCAAATCGCACTGGCCAATGAGATCTTCACGCCTTCCGAGGAGGCTGTGACCGAAGCCCGCGAGATCCTCGCCGCCATGGAAGATGCCAAAGCCCGCGGCGAAGGTGCTACCACCTACAAAGGCCGCCTCGTCGATATCGCGTCGATCAAACAGGCCGAGGTCATCGTCACCATGGCCGACATGATCGCGGCGAACTAACCGACATGCGCGCTTTGCCGAACACATGGATTTAGGTATTTGAAACAAGAAAGAAGCAGGAGTAACGCGCGACTTCTTTCTTGTCAAAAATATCTGAATTTGCATCGGCCAAAAGGACTCGGAGGCCGCCTATGAAAACAGCCCTCGTCACAGGCGCCGCCCGCGGCATCGGTTTGGCCACGACCAAGCAGTTCCTGTCTCAAGGCTGGCGCGTCATCATGGTCGACCGCGATGAGGCCGCGCTGGAAGATGCCGCCGCACCTTTGGAGGACACGCTGAGCGTCGTCGCCGATGTCTCTGACAAGGATCAGGTCGCGGCCCTCGCCGCCGCGCACATTAAAATCGACGCCCTCATCAATAACGCGGGCGTCGCCGATTTCGGCCCTATCGAGGACACCGATTTCACCCGCTGGCGCACCGTGATGGAAACCAATCTCGACGGCGTTTTCCTGATGACCCAGGCTTTGACGGCCGCGCTCGCCGCGGCCAAGGGATCAATCGTCAACATCGCCTCCATCTCCGGCCTGCGCGCCTCGACCCTGCGCGTGGCCTACGGCACGTCCAAGGCAGGCGTGATCGCGCTCACCCAGCAACAGGCGGTTGAACTCGGTGAAAGAGGCATCCGCGCCAATTGTGTCTGCCCCGGCCCCGTGCGCACCAAACTCGCCATGGCTGTCCATACCCCAGACATCATCGCTGCCTACCACGACGCCATCCCGCTCAATCGCTACGGCTCCGAAGATGAAATTGCCTCCGTGATCACCTTCCTCTCCTCTCCTGCGGCCAGTTATGTCACGGGCCAGACCATCGCAGTCGATGGCGGGTTCGAAGCCACCGGCGTGGGCCTGCCCGCCCTGAGAACCTGAAAACGCGCCGCAGGCGCGCCCGTCACCACCGCGCGCAGCGCGGCCACCGGGTCACCGCCGCCGAGACCGCCCGAAGGGCGGACGACGCGGCCCCGCATGTCACCAGGTGACTTGCTTTCCTTCAAACACTTCAAAAGGCTGCATTTGCCCGCGCGACATCCAGGCGAAGCCGTCATTGGTGATCATGATGGTGTATCCCGTCCAATTCGCCCTCTCCCACCAGCTTTCATACTGGTCGGTCTCGGCATTCACGCGCCATTTTCCCTGATCCGGGCGGCCACCGTCGGGGAAATACACGGTCAGCCCATTTGGATCAAAAAACTGCGTGTACTTATCGCCATTCCACGTGCCCCGGATCGTGTTGCCGCGCAAAAGCGCTTCAATCTGCGGAGCCGTCATCGCCAACTTGATAGGATCCGTCATCTCATCGGCCCAACCCAAATGAGGAAACAGCACCAGACCGCTCACGAAAGCCCGTCTCAGCATCTCACCTTCTCGGTTCAATCAGGATCGCTCTGAAATCATTCACATTGGTCAAGGTCGGCCCGGTCACAACCTGCCCGCCGTTGCGCCCAAAGAACCCATGGGCATCATTGCGATCCAACACCGCCCGCGGGTCTTCTGATACGCCCGCCAAAGTGTCAGGCCCAATGATCGCCCCGGCCACCTCCGCGGCTCCATCCACACCATCCGTGTCACAGGCAATCGCACGGATTCCCTTCGCGCCGTTCAACGCAATTGCCAATGCCAGCGCGTATTCCGCGTTTGGCCCGCCGATACCGTCCCCGCGCCGGGTCACGGTCAATTCTCCACCCGACAGCAACACCACCGGAGCGGCGCCAGGCGCCAGCGATGCTTGCACCGCCATCGCCGTCTGCGCCTGTTCCCGCGCCACTTCGCGCGCCTCACCCTCTAGCGCATCGCCCAGAATACGTGCCTCCACGCCGGCGGTTTCGGCCATCTCCGCCGCCGCCTGCAAGGATTGCGACGGCGCGGCGTAGATCACGTTCTCAACCCGGCTGAGCTTGGCGTCATCCGGCAAGACCACGCGTCGCGGCCCGTCCAGAACCTCCAGTACTGAGGACGGCACCTCTATCCCATGGCCCCCCAGAATGTCGCGCACATCGTCTTGCGTGCTCGCATCCCCCACCGTGGGGCCCGACCCAATCATCGCCGGATCATCCCCCGGCACGTCCGAGATCATTAGTGCCAACATCTTCGCCGGATGTGCGGCCGCCGCCAATTGCCCACCCTTCACTTCGCTCAGATGCTTGCGCACCACGTTCATCTTGCCAATCGGCGCACCCGAAGCCAGCAGCGCCGAGTTCACCTCCTGCTTTTCCGCCAGAGTGATCCCACCCGCAGGCTGCACCAACAAGGCAGACGCCCCGCCCGAAATTAGCGCCAGCACCACGTCGTCTTCGCCCAAACCGCCCACCAGCTCCAACATCCGCGCCGTCGCGCGCAATCCTGCCTCATCCGGCACTGGATGCGCGGCCTCCACGATCTCGATCCCTTCACAAGGGCGGGCGTAGCCATACCGCGTGATCACCAACCCTTCGCAAGGCCCGTAAATCGCTTCCACAGCCTCGGCCATGCGCGCGCTCGCCTTGCCTGCCCCGATCACCACAAACCGGCCTTCGGGGCGTTCCGGCAAGTATCCGGCCAGGCTTTGCATTGGATCGGCCACCTCAACCGCGCGGTCAAAGAGGCGGCGCAGAATGGTCTCGGGATCGGTCATGGTCAGGTCTCCGAAAGTGTGCCTATGGGTTTATCGACAAGACGGGCGGATCAACAGCCCCAATGCTTGATCAGGCCCTCGGCTTGACAAGTCACGCCCCCCGCGCGACATCCCAGCCATGTTCGGCACCCTTCTTCAAGTCGCCCTTGGCGGCGCGATCGGCGCTTCGGCGCGCTACCTCACATCGGTGGGGGCCATGCGGCTGATGGGCCCGGGGTTTCCTTGGGGCACGCTTGCTGTCAACGTGGTGGGGTCGTTCCTGATGGGTGTTCTGATCGTCGTTCTGGCGCAAAAGGGCGGCATGAAAGCAGCGCCCTTCCTGATGACCGGCATCCTGGGCGGGTTCACCACCTTTTCGGCCTTTTCGCTCGATGCCTTCACGCTTTACGAACGCGGCCAATCCGCGCTTGCCGTAACCTATGTGGCGGCCTCGGTCCTCTTGTCGCTTGTGGCGATTGCCGCGGGCGTCCTTGTTACGCGGGTGCTGACCCAATGACTGGCGTTCAAACCCTGACCGTGACGGCGGAGGACGCCGATCAACGTCTTGACCGTTGGCTCCGGCGGCTCTTTCCCCATGTGGGGCAGGGCCGGATTGAGAAGATGTGCCGCAAGGGTGAGCTTCGTGTCGATGGCGGCCGGGTGAAGGCCTCAACCCGGTTGGAAACCGGACAAAGCGTCCGCATACCGCCTCTACCCGATCCCGGTGAAACGCCCAAAAGGGCCCCAAAACCGCAGGTGCCCGACAAGGACGCGGACATGATTCGCAGCACTGTCATCTACCGCGATGACCACATCATCGCGCTGAATAAACCGCCAGGTTTGCCGGTGCAGGGCGGATCCAAGCAAAATCGACATGTCGATGGTCTGGGGGAGGCGCTGCGCTTTGGCTATGACAGCAACCCGCGCCTCGTGCATCGCCTGGACAAAGACACATCCGGCGTCTTGCTGATGGCCCGGACGGCTCAGATGGCCCGTGCACTGACAGCTGCGTTCCGCCACCGCGACACGCGCAAAATCTACTGGGCCGCGCTGGCCGGTGTGCCGTCGCCGCGCATGGGCACGGTCAAGTTTGGCCTTGTGAAGGCGCCGGGTCATGGGCGCGGTGGGGAAGGGGAGAAGATGCTTTGCCTGCACCCTGATGAGGTGGCAGGCCGCCCCGGTGCAAAACACGCCACGACTGACTTCGCGGTGATAGAGAATGCCGGCACCCGTACCGCCTGGGCCGCTTTGGTGCCTGTGACAGGCCGCACGCACCAGCTGCGCGCGCATATGGCGGAACTGGGCCATCCCATCGTGGGGGACGGGAAATACGGTGGCTCGGGGCAGGAAAATCTGGGCGATGGTTGGGGGGCCCAACTGGGCGGAGAGATCAGCCGCAAACTCCACTTGCATGCCCGGTCGCTGACCTTCGAACACCCGGTCACCGGCGCGCGCGTCCACCTGACTGCGCCTCTGCCAGACCACATGGAATGCACATGGGACACGTTCCAATGGCGCGCCGAGGATGCGCCAGAAGATCCGTTTGAGGATCTCCTGTGACCACATACCCAAACTTAGCGCCTTTGCCTGGCCCCGGTCTGGCGATCCTAACCAGCCTACAGCAAAGGTTTATCATTGGGTCCCGCTGTTCATCCGAGCGATGCACTAAACCCTCAAATTCGCCAGGCCCTGAGTGGGGCCAGACGAAGGCGCGGCGCGCTACGCGCTTGATTCCGCGCCCGGTCGCTGTATCAAAGTTGTTTCTCCGAGCCGCCCATGACTGATCTCCGCCTCGTCATCTTCGACGTCGACGGCACGCTGGTCGACAGTCAGGCCGACATCCTCGCCGCCATGTCCAGCGCCTTTGACCGCGCAGGCGCCCCGGCCCCCACCCGTGCCGACATCCTCGGCATTGTCGGCCTCTCGCTAGAGGTCGCGATCCCCCGCCTTGCCCCGGACCTTCCCGCTGCCACCCAAACCCACATGGTTCAATGGTACAAAGACGCCTATGTCGCCCTGCGCGCCAAGGTCGGTGCGGCGGAAAGCTCGCCTCTCTACCCCCATGTTCGCGACACCCTCGACACGCTCCGCGCCCAACCGGAAACTCTCCTCGGCGTCGCCACCGGCAAATCCCGCCGTGGCCTCGACAAGCTGATCGAAGGTCACGGGCTTCAGAGCATCTTCGTCACCCAGCAGGTGAGCGACCATCATCCTTCCAAACCCCATCCGGCCATGCTGCTGTCTGCGCTGAGCGAAACCGGCCTTGATCCCCAGCAGGCGGTCATGATCGGCGACACCACGTTTGACATGGACATGGCCAAGGCGGCCAATATCCCCTTCATTGGGGTCTCTTGGGGTTATCACACGCCGTCGCGACTGACAGATGCGGTTGCGATCCTCGACGATATGCGCGAACTGCCCGCTGTCTTGTCCACGCATTGGGAATCAGCCGCATGAGCGCCTGGAAAAGCAAACGGTTCTGGAAAGCGGCCAAGGCCGTGGAAACGGAAGGGGGCTTCACCGTCACGCTGGATGACCGCCCCGTCAAAACGCCCGCCAAACGTGCGCTTGTTATGCCCTCGCATGCCATGGCTGATGCCATCGCTGCGGAATGGGATGCGCAGGAAGAGGAAGTGAACCCCCACACCATGCCGGTGACCCGCGCCGCGAATGCCGCCATTGATAAAGTGGCTCAACAGCATGAAGAGGTCGCCAACCTGATTGCCGCCTATGGCGACAGTGATCTCTTATGCTATCGCGCCGACAGTCCGGCGGGTCTGGTCACACGCCAGGCACAGGCATGGGATCCGCTGCTCGATTGGGCGCACGCGACATTCGGGGCCCGTCTGACCCCCACCACTGGTCTCATGCCCAAGCCTCAAAAAGCCGACGATCTGGCGAAACTGTCCCGCGAAGTGCATGCGATGGATGCGTTTACCCTCACTGCATTTCATGATCTCGTGGGTCTCTCCGGGTCTCTGATCATCGGATTTGCTGCCCTCCGGGATCATGGTGACATAGAGACACTTTGGCAGACATCCCGCATAGATGAGGCGTGGCAGGAAGAACAATGGGGCGAAGATGAAGAGGCCGCGAAAATGGCGTTGGCGAAGAGGGATCAGTTCTTTGCGGCCAAGGGCTTTCACATTCTTTTACAGCGCAGGCGTTAACCAAGATTAGTTTCGAGTTTTTAGGCAGTCTTGTGGAAAACCCTGGGAATTTGTCCTAATTTTTAGACATCTGGTCTTGAACTACGGGGTGAATCTTCCCATTGTGCCGGGTGTTACTGCAGGGGAATCCTGAAAACAGCAACTTGGCCCCGCCTGGGGCCGCCTAAATTGCCTCATAAAGAGGCATCCAATCAGGAAGAGGTAAAAATGAAAAAATCCGTAATTCTGGGCGCACTGTCTGCTGCCGGTCTCGCGACTGCACTCACAGCTGGCGCCGCTGCTGCGGGCACGCTGGACGATGTCAAGGCGCGCGGCAAGCTGAACTGTGGCGTGACCACTGGTGTGCCTGGCTTTGCTGAGCCGGATGCGAACGGTGTATGGCAGGGCTTTGACGTGGCTGTGTGCCGCGCGGTTGCCGCTGCTGTGCTGAGCGATTCCAACGCTGTGGAATTCGTGCCAACCACGGGTAAGACCCGCTTTACCGCTCTGGCCTCTGGCGAGATCGACATGCTGGCGCGGAACACCACATGGACGTTCTCCCGTGATGTCGACCTGAAGTTCGAATTCACCGGCGTGAACTACTACGACGGTCAGGGCTTCATGGTGCCGGCCGATCTGGGCGTGTCCTCTGCCACTGAACTCGATGGCGCAACCGTCTGCATCCAGACCGGTACAACCACCGAGCTGAACCTGGCGGACTTCTTCCGCTCCAACAACATCAGCTACGAGCCCGTGCCTGTGGAAACCGGCGCTGAAGCCGTTCAGCAGTACAACGCTGGCGCATGCGACGTTTACACGACGGACCGGTCCGCTCTGGCCGCTCAGCGTGCGAACTTCGAAGACCCGGATGCGCACGTCATCATGCCCGAAGTGGTCTCCAAAGAGCCGCTCGGCCCGCTTGTACGCCACGGCGACAACGAATGGGCTGACATCGTCCGCTGGACGTTGAACGCACTGATCACCGCAGAAGAGCTGGGCGTGAACTCCGCCAACCTCGCGGAAATGGCCGGTGGGTCCAACAACCCCGAAGTCAACCGTCTGCTCGGCACCGAAGGTGACCTGGGCGCGATGCTGGGCCTCGACGCTGAGTGGGCCAAGCGCGCCATTGGCGTCGAAGGTAACTACGGTGAGATCTTCGACCGCAACATTGGTGAATCCACACCGATCGGTCTGGCACGTGGTCTGAACGCTCAGTACTACGAAGGTGGCCTGATCTACTCGCCGCCGTTCCGTTAAGCACAACGGGAAGAGGGCGCGGAATTTCCGCGCCCTTTTTCCATCCAGCGGACACATCTCCAGCAAAAAACTTGGCGCAGCACCTCAAAGAGTGCATTAATCAAGCCAGGGACACAGACAGGGGGCGCCCCTCATGGCGACGATCACCGACCCTCAGGTAGGGACGCAATCAAGCTCATTCAAGCTCGGTATGCTGCTCAATGACACGCGTTACCGGTCACTGACATTCCAATTCATCGCCCTTGTGGCCATCATCGCCTTCATGGCTTTCGTGGGTGGCAACCTGGTGCGCAACTTGGCTGAGGCCGGATTGAATATTTCCTACGCTTTTCTTGGGGAGCCGGCGGGATATGATATCAACCAGCGGCCCATCGAATATACATCGCAGTCGACCCATGGCCGCGCGGCCATCGTGGGCTTGCTCAACACCCTGATCGTGGCCTTCCTCGCCTGTATCACGGCCACGCTCTTTGGCGTCACCGCAGGCGTTCTGCGCTTGTCCAACAACTGGCTCGTCTCCAAACTGATGAGCTTCTACGTGGAGATTTTCCGCAACGTGCCCGTGCTGATCTGGATCCTGATCATTTTCTCGATCATGATCAACGCGCTGCCCGGGCCGCGCGAATTCCGTGGCGACACGCCAACCGCGTCCATGACGGCATTCGACACCGTCGCCGTCACCAACCGTGGCATTTTCGCTCCCGCCCCCCAGTTCACCAACAGCTTCGGCGCATCCGAAGAGGTTCCCGTGGGTGCCACCGGCCTTGACTGGCTGCTGGTCATTGCGGCCCTTCTGTTGTCTTGGTTCGCCACGGGTCGCGTCAATGCATGGGCCGCCAAAACACAGGAGGAGACGGGCAACCGCCCCACCACCTGGTACATAAACCTTGCCATATGGGTCGTGCCAGTGGGCGCGGTCCTGGCGTTTCTGGGCCTCACCTGGGACATCCCGGAGCTTAAGGGCTTCAACTTCCAGGGCGGCATGCAGATTCGTGGTTCGCTGATCGCGCTGTGGTTTGCGCTTGCGATCTACACCGGGGCCTTTATTGCGGAAAACGTCCGCGCGGGTATCATGGCCATCTCCAAAGGTCAGACCGAAGCTGCGGCGTCACTTGGCCTGCGTCCGAACCTGATCATGAGCCTCGTGATCCTGCCGCAGGCCCTGCGCGTGATCATCCCGCCCCTCATTTCCCAGTACCTCAACATCACCAAGAACTCGTCCCTCGCCATTGCCGTGGGCTACATGGATGTAACGGGCACACTGGGCGGCATCACATTGCTGCAAACAGGCCGTGCGATCGAAACGATCTTGCTTCTGATGCTCTTCTACCTGACGGTGTCCCTGCTGATCTCGGCGGTGATGAACGTCTTCAACAACCGCATGAAGCTGAAGGAGCGCTGAGATGTCCGATATGCACCAGCATCAAATCGAAGCCTTCGTGCGTCACGAAACGCTTCCCGAATTGCCACCGCCTGCTTCTGAAACGGGTTTGGTGAAATGGATGCGGCAGAACCTGTTCAATGGTTGGTTCAACACGATCATGACGATCCTCGCGATCTACTTCATCGGTCGCTTCGTCATGTTTGCCATGCCATGGTTCTACAACGGCGTTTGGGATGCAGGCTCCATCCGGGAATGCCGCGATATCCTGACCGCAGCCGGTAAATCGACCGGTGCGTGTTTCGCCGTGCTGGTCGACCGCTGGGATCACCTGCTGTTCGGCTTCAAGTACCCTGCTGATCAGTACTGGCGCCCCACGCTGGCTTTCGTGCTTTTGCTTGTCGCTGCCGCACCTGCGCTCTTTTACAAATACATCCCGCGCAAGGGCCTGATCTTCACCGCGCTCTACCCTTTCATCGCCTTCTGGTTGGTCTGGGGTGGATCGCTCTGGGTGCCCCTTACGATCTTGGCTGCCATCATCGCGACCTTCGCGGTCTTCCGCGTGGTGGAAAGCCTGAATGTCGGCATGCGCACGATCCTCGCTGCGATCGTTGGTCTGGCTGCCGCAGCCGGGCTGGCCTACCTGCTGTTTCTCGGCGCGAAGGAGCTCTGGTTTATCTCCAACTCCGTTGGCACCGGATCGACCCTGACCCTGATCGCCGGGCTGGTTTTCAAAGCCGCCTCGGTCTTCATGTTCATCTTCTTTGTTCCGATGGGCATCTTCGTCGGCTACGCGATCTACAATGACGCCGAAGACGGTGGCCTCGTGACACTGGTCACGTCTTTGGCGGCCATTTATATAATGCTGGCCTACCTTCTGGGGCCCATCTCCGGCGCGCTGAATTCGATTGTGCCGCTGGAACTGCAGGCGGTGCCGTCCCGCGATATGGGCGGCTACATGCTGTCGCTGATCCTTGGAACGGTCTGTGTGTCGCTCTCGATCCCGCTCGGCATCGTGCTTGCGCTGGGTCGCCAATCCAACATGCCGCTCATCAAGGGTGTCTGCGTCGTCTTCATCGAATTCGTCCGCGGCGTGCCGCTCATCACCTTGCTCTTCGTGGCCAACGTGATGCTCGCCTACTTCATGCCGCCGCAATCGAACTTCGACTTGATCCTGCGGGTGATCATCATGATCACCATGTTCTCCTCGGCCTATATTGCCGAGGTGATCCGCGGTGGCCTCGCCGCCCTGCCCAAAGGTCAGTATGAAGCCGCCGACAGCCTGGGCCTCAACTACACTCAGGCCACACGCCTTATCATCCTGCCGCAGGCGCTCAAGATTTCCATCCCGGGGATCGTGAACGTCGCCGTGGGCCTCTTTAAGGACACCACTCTCGTCTCGGTCATCTCGATGTTCGATATCGTGGGCATGATCCGTGGCCCCATCCAGCAGTCGACCGACTGGATCAGCATCTACTGGGAGGTCTACCTCTTCGCTGCGTTGGTCTTCTTCGTCGTCTGCTACGCAATCTCTCAATACTCACAGTGGCTTGAGCGTGAGCTGGCCACCGATCACCGCTAAGGAGTGGGACACATGGAAGACGTCATTCCTGAAACACATAACGTCGAAATGAGCGTCTCTGACGAGGTCGCCATTCAGATTGAAAGCATGAACAAGTGGTACGGCACGTTCCACGTTCTGCGTGACATCGACCTCACCGTCTATCGCGGCGAACGGATCGTGATTGCGGGGCCCTCCGGCTCCGGCAAATCCACCCTCATCCGCTGCATCAACGCATTGGAAGAACATCAGCAAGGCAAGATCGTCGTCGACGGCACGCATCTGAGCTCTGACATCAAGAACATCGACACGATCCGGTCCGAGGTCGGCATGTGCTTCAAGCACTTAAACCTCTTACCGCATATGACGCTCATGGAATACTACACCCTCGCCCCCATCT
>CAYMEC010000078.1:0-14405 GCA_964389425.1 uncultured Roseovarius sp. | reverse complement strand
AGATTGGCCGAGGCGAGAACCCCGCCTGCATCCTGAGAAGTGATCTGGAACGCGCTGCCGCCGGCCTGCGGAACAATGCGGCCTTCGATGGCAGTGCGGCCATTGATCTTGCCGGTGAAGGTGCCGGACACGCCCCGCGCGGTGTTAAGTTCGGCATTGAAATCCGTGAGCGCGATGGTGTCGACGATTTGCAGCCGGTCAAGACGCAGGGAGACGGGCCCGCCGCCGCCCTGTCCTGCCCCATTGCGTTTCCGGGTGAGAGAGGTTTGGCGCAAATCCACCGTGCCGCCTGCCACGCGAATGAGCGGCGCCTTTCCCGGCCCTAGCCCAACCAGGTCAACCGGTGCATCGATCCAGTTGCCCAGTCGCACGCGGGAGAAGTTGGCCTGTTGCAGTTGCCCGTCAGGGTCGAGCGTGACGGACCCGGTGGCGCGCAATCCCCCGGCGTCGAGCGAGAGAGCGTCGATGGAGGGCGGTTTGCCAAGGGTGCCGGAGACCGAAAGCGCCCCGGTCTGATCCTCTCGGATGGACCAGTCGAGGGGCACGAGGGCCAGGGAGAGCCCTGCAAGATCAGAGGTCATGGTGAACGCAGGCGCGGTGTCGCGTTCGAGGTCCAGCGCGACCATGCCGCGCCCTGTCCCGCCGACGCTGCCCGGTGGCAGGCCGATGTTGAATTCATTCATGAAGCGTTCTGAAAGTTCGATCCAGCCTTCCACGGACGCGCGGCCATTGCTGCCCTTGGTAAGCGGCATGGTGTAAAGACCCTCGAACGGCACATTCCCCACCTGCCCCGGTCCGCCAAGGCGCAAGCGATCGGGTGAGGCATCCACCGTCAGGCGCTCTGCTGTCAGGGTGCGGCCCGGGATCAGTTCATCGCTGCTGACATCTGTCACCTCGCCCGTCATCGTGAAATCGACGCCATCGAAGGTCAGGCTGTCGATCACCGGGAAATTCAGCTGGCCGGAGAGCTGCGCGCGGCCATCGGCCACGGTCACGGATTGCCCGGCCTTGTCGATGAAGCCGAAGGGACCGGAATTGAGCAGCGAGAGTGCTGCGGTGACGGAGCTGTCGGTGCGCAGGTGCACCTCCCCTTCCCCGCCGCGCACGATGATGTCCTTGATTTCAAACGTGGAGCCCGAGATGTCGATCGGTCCACCCTGCGGTGGGATCACAACACCCTGATGGGCCGCTATGGCAAATTGCTTGCCTTGGATGGCCGCCGTGCCGCGGCCGTTCTGGATGATCGGGACATTCTTGATGAATTGCGATGTCAGGTTGTCGAAATCAAAGCCCAGATAGATTTCGGGCTTTCCGTCCGGCACCGTCTCCATGGCGAATTTTATGTCGCTCAGATCCACCTCCCGGACATTGTTGGTGATCCAGTTGCGGGTCTTGGGCTCCAGCGTTTCCGGCCACAGTTCCAGCAGACGGTCGGGGGCGATTTCGGGAATATGTGCGGTGGCGGTGACGGCCCAGCCGTTGTCCTGCGCCGAGATATCGGCCTTGGCGTGGATCAGACGCCCTTGATCGGTGATGGCCAGTTCCCCCATTTCCACAGTGAACGGATCGAGCGTGAGGCGCATATCGAGGCGGGCATCATCCAGCGCGATGGGGGTGTCGTAGATGCTGAACGGGTTGGCCTCAAAAACGGTGGCCTTGAATTGTGAGGTGAGGGCGTCGGGCCAGCCATCCTCCATCCCTTGAAGGCGGGTCTGCCCTTTGATCTGCGTCGTGATCCACTGGCTTTCGACCTCAAGGCGTTCAAAATCAAGGATCGAGGTGGCGGGATCATAGGTGAGTTGCACGCCCGCATGATCGAAGGCGATGGGGCGCGCGGCGTCATTGGGGCGCAGCGTGCCTGCGGCGATGTCGAGACTGGCGGCGAGCGGACCCAGCTTTCCGCTGTCGTCAAGTTGCGCGGAGAGACCGCCGGAAATGGGCGCATCCAGCGCGGTGAGCCAGCTGAGCGCGGGGGACTGGCCCGCGATGTCCTGGGCGGGCATGTCCTCAAAGGTGAAGGTCATGTCGGTGGCGCCGCTGCCGATGTCGCTGCGCAGAGTCATGCCGAGGCCGGTCGCAAAACCGCGATTGCCCAGCAAGGTGAGATCCGCGTCCATCACGAGCGAGTTGCCATCGCGGGTGAACTCTATAATCCCGCCATCGACGTTCCAGGCTTGCCCTGTTCGGGCGTCTTCATATCGCAGCGCCAGGTTTTCCACGCTGACCATGGAGAGCGACGCGTATCGTTCGCGTGAGGCAAAGCGATCCATCCATTCGATGAACCCATCCATGCCAGCGGCCCGACCTTGGTTGCCAACACCTTCATTGCCGCCAAGTTCAAAATTGATCTGACCGTCTGCATCACGGCGCACCAGCAATTGAATCCCCACAAGGCGAATGGAGGACGGGCGCAATTCCCCTTCCAAGATGCCACCCAGCCCGGTTGTGGTTTGCACGTCAGAAAGCTGCACCAGCGGCGTGCCCACCTCATCCGTGATCACCAGGTTCTGCATCGCAAGCTGCGGCATCCAGTCATCCTCGATCAGGATGGACAGATCCCCGAAGGCCAGCGACATGCCATCAAGATCCGCGTTGATCCTTTCAGAAATCTGCGCCTGGGCCCATTCGGGCAAGGCAATCCGGTTGCCCACCAGCGCCATGACCCCAATGACCACGACCGCAAAGAGCAGCATGGTCGTGCCCGTGATCCAGGTGGCCGCCCGTTTCAGCCACGATTTTCGCGGCGTCGGGCCCGCGTTCTGGCCCACATTTTGGCCCGGTGCCTCCGGTGTCTGGTCTGGTGTCTTGGTCAAGATTTGCGCGCGGTCGTCTGTAAAAGGAACTGACCCATTTATTTTGGGTCTTCGCGTCCTAATTTGAAACACGAAAATTCACAAACGGAGAACACAAATGATCGAACCCGGTTCCGACGCCCCCGATTTCACGCTGCCCCGCGATGGTGGGGAGGATGTCACGCTGTCATCCTTGCGCCCGTCCCCGGTGGTTTTGTTCTTCTATCCCAAGGATGACACGTCGGGCTGCACGAAGGAGGCGATTGCCTTCACGGAGACCGCAGACGACTTCGCGGCGGCCGGTGTGAAAGTCTTCGGGATTTCCAAGGACACCGTCGCCAAACACGACAAGTTTGTTGCCAAACATGGGCTTGGCATTCCGCTTTTGTCTGACGCCGAAGGCCAAGTCTGCGAGGCTTATGGCGTGTGGAAAGAAAAGCAAATGTACGGAAAAACCTATATGGGCATCGAACGCAGCACTGTTCTGATCGACGGCACAGGCAAGATTGCACAGGTCTGGCCCAAGGTGAAAGTACCCGGCCATGCCGAGGCTGTGCTTGAAGCCGTGAAGGCGCAATAGCCGCCCGAAATATCTGCGCGGGACAATCAGCGGGGCCATGGGAGAGTGCATGGCAGCGCGCTCGATTGGTCCCGCGCCGACACGACCGCGTTTCGACGGCCCTTTGCCGGGCCATGCACCACTCTTCCTGGGCATGTACTGGCCAAGGCAAGATCGGCGAATTTCCGCCATAACGGCCTTTTATCGCGCATAAATGCCTGAAAAATGGTCAAATCCCTTGCCCAGTTCAAAACCCTTTTGTAAGCAATCGCTCACGCGCCGCGTCGCAGAAGCCCAAAAGGGCCATGCGCGGTTTGAGGTTGTGGACGGCAGACAATGGGGAACGGGGGCTCGTGCGCTCACATATCGCGATTAAATTCCACTCCTTTCTGGAGAGATATTTTCCTGAGCGTCGTGTCTTTCTGCGCTCGGATACGGACACGCGTTTTATTCGCCTGAAATCAGAGACGCAGTTGATTGCCTTCATTGGCACGACCGGTCTTGTCGCGTGGACGATCATTGCCACCGCGATCCTGCTGATGGATTCCATCGGGTCGGGCAATTTCCGCGAACAGGCCAAGCGCGATCAAAGCACCTATGAGGAACGGCTGAATCTGCTGGAGGCGGAGCGCAACAGCCGCGCCGCCGAGGCCGCTGCTGCGCAGGAGAGGTTCAACAGCGCGCTTGAACAGATCTCCGCGATGCAATCGGAACTTCTGGCCTCTGAAGTGCGGCGCAAGGAATTGGAGACGGGTATCGACGTGATCCAGTCGACCCTGCGCAAGACAATCAAGGCCCGCGATGGCGCTCAGGCCATGGCCGAGGCGCTGCAATCCTCGGGCGCGGGCGATACGGGATTGGCGGCACTGAGCCCGAGTGCTGCATCGGGTGACCCGATCCGCGAGATGCTGACCACCGCGCTGGAGGAAACAGCGCGGGAACGCGACGAGATCGAAGAGAACGCCCAGCAGGCGTTGCTGGACGCCGAAGAAATGCAGACGACGATCCAGCTGATGCGCGATGAAAACGATGCGATTTTCCGTCAGTTGGAAGACGCCCTGACGATTTCCGTGGAACCGCTGGAAAAGATGTTCTCGGCTGCGGGGCTTGACACAGAGGATATGCTAGACGCGGTGCGGCGTGGCTATTCCGGTCAGGGCGGGCCGCTTGCGCCCCTGTCCTTCTCCACCCGGGGCGCGGAGCTTTCGGTGGACGCGCTGCGCGCCAATCGGGTGATTGACGAACTGGACCGGTTGAATATCTATCGCCTCGCCGCGCAGCAGGCGCCTTTCGCGCTGCCGGTGAAGGGATCCTTCCGCTACACTTCCGGCTTCGGAATGCGCTGGGGGCGGATGCACAGCGGCACGGATTATGCAGGCAAGCACGGCACGCCCATCTATGCCACGGCGGACGGTGTGGTAACCGTGGCCAGTTGGCAGGGGAGCTACGGACGTCTGGTCAAGATCCAGCATGAATTTGGGATCGAGACCCGATATGCCCATATGTCGCGCATTCGCGTGACCAAGGGGCAAAGGGTCTCGCGCGGGGACAGGATTGGTGATATGGGGAACACTGGACGTTCAACCGGCACCCATCTACATTACGAAGTCCGGGTGAACGGTAAAGCCACAAACCCCATGACCTACATCAAGGCTGCGAGAAATGTTTTCTAAGAGCAAAATCAACGACCCTGCCCCCAAACCCGATACATCGGCCAAGCCCGTGGTGCCCCCGGCGGCCGTGGACAAGCCCATGACTGACGTGGGTGCGGCGGATTTCCGCGCAACAGCGCCCAAGGCCAAACCGCCCGCATCCGTGCTGTCCTCGGACCTGCATATCAGCGGCAACATCAAGACAACCGGTGACATTCAGATCGAAGGCACCGTGGAAGGCGACATCCGCGCCCATCTGCTGACCATTGGTGAAAGCGCCACGGTCAAAGGCGAAGTGATGGCCGATGACGTGGTGATCAATGGCCGCATCGTGGGCCGCGTGCGCGGCTTGAAAGTGCGCCTGACATCGACCGCCCGGGTCGAGGGTGACATCATCCACAAGACCATTGCGATCGAATCCGGCGCGCATTTCGAAGGATCCGTGCAGCGTCAGGACGACCCGCTGAACGCCAAGTCGAAAGCAGCGGCCGCGGCGGCCGCATCGCCCGCAAAGCCTGCGGATCCCAAGCCGGTGGAAGCCGCGAAGGGCTGATTTTCAGCAAGAGAATAATGCAGCGCCGCCCCATTCGGGCGGCGTTTTTCATTTCAGCGCCCGGCGCGGAATCAAGGCCCTTGGGCCGCCGCGCCTTCGCCGGGCCCCACCCAGGGACTGGCGAAATGGCAATAGCAGGCTAACGCTCGGGTGTCGTCCGAGAACGGATAGATAAAGCGTTGCTGTTCAAAAGGCAGGATCGCCAGACCGGGGCCCGGCAAAGGCACTCTGTTACACCCCCGCCGGGTTGTCGACGTCGTGGCCCATTTCCTTGAGGTCCTGATAGCGATCACCGATCCGATGGTTGGGATGTCCACCGATGGACGCGCCGAGGGCAAGAATGATTTCATCTTCCGCCGGGGCATCCGGGATCGCCAGATGGATGGTCTGGTAATGGGACCGTTTCCCGCCATCGTGCTTGTCCATCAACGGGATTACGAGCGATGTGCCTGCCCCGCCCCGCGTGTTGGCGAAGACGAGATAGCTTTTGGCGCCCACCGCCTCACGGTATTGATTGCCGAACCAGAGCGTGTGGGTCAGCGCCTGCCCGTGTTCGTTTTCGCCGCCCATGCCGGTCAGCGACGCTTTGCCGTAACCTTCCACAACGCCGCCAGTCGCCCCAAGAACCATGTCGGTCAGCAATTTGCCCAGCACAGGACCGTGGCTCTGAATTTCGGGGCGGAGATTTTCCACATGGCCACGCCCGAACCACGGGTTACGGATAATCGCCATGGCCGCGACCAATTTCGTCGGGTTTTCAACAGCTTTGAAGCCTTCCTTGAACGTGTTCTGAACATGCAGAAGGGTGCGGCGGATTTCGGGCGCGGCGTCAGGCATGTGCGAGTTCCTTCTCCGCAAAGGCCGGCATCACCTTGTCGATGAAAAGCTGGAGCGAGCGTTTTTGCTGGGCCATGTCCATACCCATCGACGCGTAGTAGACGAACGCGTCGGCACCGTAGGCTCTGTGGGCCTCCAGCTTTTCGATGACCTGATCGGGCGCACCGAACATCAGGTTCGTTTCCAGCATTTCCGGATCGACGCGGGCATTGCCGTCAAGGTCGGCCAGTGGAACCTGTTCCGGGAAGCCGTTGTTTACATCGCCTTTTTTCATCATCAGGTTGCCGAATTGGCCCAACACATGACGGATGGATCGCATCGCCTCGGCCCGGTCATTTTCGGTCTCGTAAACCGCAGAATGGCGCATGACAGCCCATTGGCCGGTGAAGGGTTTGCCCGCCTTCTCCACCGCCTCATCGAGGCGGCGGCGATAGGTTTCGACCTCGGACATCGGCATGGTGAGCGGCCAGCTGAGGATATTGCAACCGTGTTCCACCGCATAATCAAAGGTAATCGGCGCGCGGGCGGCGACCCAGACGGGGACGTCGCGCTGCACCGGTTTGGGGCAGGACGTGGCCGTGGGGAATTGCCAGAATTCACCGTCATGGGCGTAATCCCCGGCCCAGAGTTTCTGCACCACGGGCAGCGATTCCTGCATGTAGCGCCAACTGTCGCGTTGATCCAGGCCGGGCTTCATGCGGTCGAATTCCCTTTGGTAAGCCCCTGACCCTATTCCAAATTCCAGCCGTCCGTCGCTGAGAAGGTCGAGCATTGCCGCCTCGCCAGCAAGGTTGATCGGGTGCCAATAAGCGGCGTTGACGACACCCACGCCAAGTCGGATGCGCTTGGCATGTTCGCCCCACCACGTCAGCAATTGAAACGGGTTGGGCGCGATGGTCATCTCAAGCGCGTGGTGCTCGGCGGCCCAGGCGATTTCAAACCCTGCCGCATCGGCCATTTTGACCATGTCCAGCGTGTGATCGCGGACGGCTTTCATGTCAGTGGAAGGGTCCATCCGTTCGAGGTTGATGGCGAGGTGGAACTTCATGTCGGGCTCCTGTCGGTTGTCAGAGTGGTGCGGTACCAGCGGGCGAAACTGGCCACGTTGGATTCGAGCAGCGGGTGCAGAAGGCCGGGGGCGGCCTCTGCGCAGGTCAGGCCGCGTTGCTGGTTTTCCAGCGCGGGGATGTCTTCATCGATGGCTGCGTCCAGCCGGTCGAGATAGGCGTTGAGTTTGTCTTCATTGCCGTCCGCCGCCAGCGTTTCGGGCGGGAAGCAGGAGGTTTGCACGACGTGGCAGCGATCCGGGCCCAAAGGATAGGCTTCATAGCACCACATGGCGTCGGAACTGGCTGCGAAGGTCATGTTCGGGAAGATCCATGAATAGCGCACACCGTGGGGCGCGCGGCCTGTGAGGCCGGGCATGGGCGGAAGCGCCTTGTCCTGTTCGGTTTGCAACAGCCCGCCGGTGCCTTCGGTACTCCCGAACTGCGTGGCAAAGGCACCCGTGACCACATCGCCCGGGTCGGGGCGGCCATAGATGGCGTCTACGGTATCAGGGTGGACGAATGGCAGGTGGTAGTATTCGTTGAAAACCTCCAGGAAAGCCTTCCAGTTGCAGGCCACCTCCATCTCACGGCGGCGCAGGGTCTTTAGGCCCGCAAGCGGCCAATCGGCATGGAGTGGCGCGAAGTTCCCCAGTTGTGCGTCGATGTCCGGGGCATCGGAATTGAGGCAAAGAAAGACAAAACCCAAGCGTTCGGCGACACGGTAAGGGATGAGGGCGTGATCGTCTTTGGAGAAGCCGTCTGCCTCCTCCATATGCGGAGCGGCGGCGAGGCGGCCATCAAGGTGGAACATCCAGGAATGAAACGGGCAGCGCAGGCCGGTGCAACGCCCCTGCCCGTCCACGAGCCGCGCGCCGCGGTGGCGGCAGGCATTGGCGAAAGCGCGCAATGTGTTTTCTCGGTCGCGCAGCAGGATGATGGATTGGCCTGCGATATCGAGGGCGGTGTAGGCGCCTTTGTCTGCGACCATATCCGCGCGGCCCACGCAGAACCAATAGGTGCGGAAGAGGGTTTGAGCCTCTTGGTCTGTCACATCTGTCGAAGTGTAGGCGGACGCTGGCAGAGCCTTTGTCGCCTCAAAGCTGGGTGCGTCGCGCATACCGGGCCTCGTTGAAGGTGATGGGGGAAGCCTGCCACAGAATGTGAGTTCTTGAAATTGAATTATTTTGGGTAGAATGTTCGGGTAATTCGAATTGATGATGGTTGGACGACAATCCGGCGCGGAACCAAGGCGCTCTGTTGGAGATTGGGGGACGTGATGAACATTGCGGCTTTGCAGACGTTTCTTGCTATCGTTGATACCGGGTCATTGGTTCGGGCGTCTCAGACACTCAATGTGACGCAATCTACCGTTACGGCGCGACTCAAGGCGTTGGAAGAGGAACTGGGCCAGCAACTGCTCAATCGTCAAAAATCAGGAACCACCCTGACCCCGGCGGGCACACGCCTGCTCAGCTATGCGCGGATCATGACGGGGCTCTGGCGGCAGGCGAAATATGAAACGGGGCTGCCTGCGGGCTTGGCCTCGGTTTGTACGTTTGGGTGCGATCCGGGGCTGTGGCACGGGCCGGGGCGTGCCTTTTTCAACGGGGTGTTGGCCGAGAACCCGGATATGGCGCTGTCCGTCCGGCAGGGCGGCGCGCGGGATCTGGCGCGGTGGCTGGCCGAGGGCGCTGTGGATGTGATCCTGACCTTCGAGGGCGTAACGCGCGGGGCCCAGACGGTCTATGCCCTGCCGCCGGAACCCATCGTGCTGTATTCTGACCGGCCCGACACGCCGATGGATTGTGACCCGCTTTATATTTTCGTCGATCACGGCGAGGATTATCGCCGCCAGCACGGGGAGGATTATCACCACGCAGGCGTCGCACGGATCACGTTTGACAGCGCGTGGTGGGCCCTGCAATGCCTGCTGGATCGGGGCGGGTCCGCCTATCTGCCTCAAGCGCTGGCCGCGCCTTACGTGGCGGAGGGCCGGCTTCATGAGACAGCGGGCGCGCCGGTCTATAGCCGTAAGAAAAGCCTGATTGTGAACGATACC
The DNA here is from genome assembly GCA_964389425.1 of uncultured Roseovarius sp. GTDB lineage: Bacteria > Pseudomonadota > Alphaproteobacteria > Rhodobacterales > Rhodobacteraceae > Roseovarius. The sequence continues at coordinate 4,904 of CAYMEC010000078.1, read as the reverse complement.
GCACTGTCGAACTGGGCGTGGTTTGACCTGTTGGTGTCGCGGATGCACTTGCAGACGCAAGGGGCGGAGATCTAGCCTGCGCTTGAAGGGGAGTGCCATGACTGATCGTTACCAGAAATCCATGATGGATAACCTGTATTGGTGGGGCATTCCGACCATGTTCCGCTGTCCCCATGAGGGACCGGAAGGGCAGGATATCGCCCTTGTGGGCGTGCCGCATTCGACGGGCAACGGGACCACGGAGCGCGATCAGCATCTGGGGCCACGCGCGTTGCGCCACGTGTCGGCGGTGCAGCGTCGGGTGCATTCGGTGTTCGGCGTAGACCCTTGGAATGACGCCAAAATTGCAGATGTTGGAGATGTGCCGTTTCCACGCGCCAATGACAACGAGGACTGCATCGCGCAGATCACGGCGTTCTATGAAGGGATTGATGCGGCGGGAGCCCGGCCGGTGTCCGTTGGGGGCGATCATTCGATCACGGGCGGTATCGTGCAGGCGCTGGGACGTGGCAATCTGGCGGGTGGGGAGCCAGTGTCGTTTCTGCATTTGGATGCCCATACGGATGTCTTTACCAAGGTGGATCATTTCCTCGGGGCGAAGAAATCGGCGGCCCATTGGGGGGCCTATCTGGCAGATCAGGGCGATGTGGATCCCACGCGGTCCATGCAGATCGGGCTGCGCGGGCATCCAAGGTCGCTCGATTGGCTGCAACCCTCCTATGATTATGGCTACAACATCGTAACCATGGCAGAGTTTCGTCAGCGCGGGCTGGAGGATGTGGTGGCGCAGACGCGCGCGGTGCTGGGCGACAGGCCGGTCTACATCACCTTTGATCTCGATTGCCTTGACCCGACCGTGGCGCCGGCTGTCAGCAATCTGGAACCCGGGGAGAAGGGTTTTGACATTGATGAAGCGGTGGGGGTTATCCGTGCGGCGCGTGGCCTTAATGTGATCGGAGGCGATGTGGTGTGCATGATGCCGACCAAGGACAGCCCCAACAACATCACCGCGCTGACGGCGGCGGCGGTGATGTTCGAGATGATTTCGATGATTGCGGAAAACTCGGTGAAGGGGCGCGCGGCATGAAAGCAGCGGTGATGACAGAGTATGACGGCGCGCTGCCTCTGGAGGATGTGCCTGACCCCGTGTGCCCGGCGGATGGTGTGATTGTGCAGGTCATGGCCTGCGGAGTGTGCCGGTCGGATCATCATGCGTGGAAAGGGGAAGACCCAGATGTGCGCCTGCCCCATGTGATGGGACATGAATTGGCCGGAGAGGTCGTGGAGGTGGGCCGCGACTGCCGCCGCTTTGCCAAGGGCGACCGGGTGACTGCGCCCTTTATCCTGGGCTGCGGGGCCTGCCCGACCTGTCTGGGCGATGATCCGACCTGTTGCGACACGCAGGATGTGATCGGCTTTACCCATTGGGGTGCATTTGCGGAGTTCATCTGCATCCGGCGGGCCGATTTCAATCTGGTGCCTTTGCCAGACCAGGTGGATTACACATCTGCCGCCGGGATGGGCTGCCGCGTGACGACCGCATTCAAGGCCGTGGTCGATCGCGGCGCGGTGCGACCCGGCGAATGGATGGTGGTGCATGGCTGTGGTGGCGTGGGTTTGTCGGCGGTGATGATCGGTGCAGCGGCGGGCGCGCGGGTACTGGCGGTGGATGTGAACCCGGAGGCGCTGGAATTGTCGCGCAGCTTTGGGGCCAGTGACACGCTTCTGGCGGAGGGTGATGTGGGCGAGGCCGTGCGCGACATGACCGGCGGGGGTGCGCATGTGTCGATCGAGGCATTGGGGCTTAATGTCACGTTCCAGAATTCGTTGAAGTCCTTGCGCAAACTTGGGCGGCATGTGCAGATCGGCATGCCCACGGGGGAACATACCACCCCCAGCCTGCCGCTTCTTGATCTGGTCTATGCCCGTCAGCTGACATTGCACGGCACACGGGGCATCAGCCCCAATCGCTTCGCCGCGTTGTTTGAGATGATTGCGTCCGAGCGACTCAACCCGGCGCAGCTGGTGACGCAGACGATCCCGCTGTCGGGGGTGGAGACAGCCTTGCGCGGTATGGATTGTTTCCAAGGCGCCGGGGTCACCGTCGTGGACCGCCTAAATTGTTGACAAATGCGCAACAAGCATAGCGATTTTCTGGCCTTAGCTTGTGGATAAGTCTGGATCGAAAAATTCTTTTGTGAAACTTTTGTAACTGTGCCGCTCGACGCAAGGCACCAAGACCTCAAGATTTCGGCCGGGCGGCGCTCTTTTTGTGGACAAGGGAGCGGCACGTACGCCGCGAGGTAAAATGGCAACCAAAACAAAAGCCGAGGCAGGCAAACCAACACCTCAACCGACGTCGAAAGACGAGGGCCCCAAGACCGTTTCAGCACGCGTTTTCACGGATTTCGCGGCGATCTGAACGGGACTGGATTTGAGAGGATGATGGCGCATTCCGCGTGCGGTTGCGCTTACCCTGCCAAAACTTGGATTTCTTGCAGGAGGTGATCTGGCACCTCCAGCCCGTCTTTTGCGGCGCGCGCGCGCTTTTCATGCCGGGCGACCCCGGGCAGGCGCGTGCCGCCCTGGGCCAGGATCATCTGCAACAAGCCTTCGAGTCGCGCGGCAAACCCTGCCTGCGGGGCGAAGGCGATCAGCGTCTGGCCAACACCCGGCGGCGCGCCGGTCGCCTCGAAGAACGATGTGGCCTCATGGGAATGGTTCGCGCCGGTCAGCGTGGCGCACAGGATCTCGACAACGAGCGCGAGCGCGGATCCCTTGGCATCGCCCATAGGCAGCATGGTGCCCTTGAGGGCTTCGGCCGCATCGGTCGTGGGCCGGCCCGCGGCATCCAGCGCCCAGCCTTCCGGAATGGGTGTACCCGCTTTGGACGCGGCCATGACCTTGCCACGGGCGACTTTCGACAGCGACAGGTCTATGACCAGCGGCGGGCCGTCCGAACGGGGTGCGGCAAAGGCGATGGGGTTGGTGCCGAACAAAGGCTGTGACCCACCCCAGGGCGCCATCGCGGGCGGGGAATTTGCCACCATCAGCGCCACGACGCCTGCCTCCGCCAACGCCTCAACATGCGCGCCCAACTGTCCGCAATGATGGGAATTGAATACGTAGGCGGCCGCAACCCCATGGGCTTCGGCGATGACGGGCAGTTCGGTCTTGATGAGTTTCAGCGCGGGGAACGCGAACCCATGGCGGGCATCCACATGCAGGACACTGCTGCGCGGTTTTGTGAGCTGTGGTTCTGCCTGCCCGTGCACTTTGCCGGATTTGGCCTGTGCTGCGTATGAGGCCACACGCGACAGCCCGTGCCCGCCCTGCCCGTCCACTTCTGCCGCGACCAAAGCCTCAGCCACGATGCGCGCGTTCTTGCGAGATGTCTGGCTCGCGACGAAGGCGCGCTCCACCAGTTCGGTGAGCGCGTCAATGGACATCCGCGCTGTGCTGCTCATTGTGGCCCCCCAAAAGATTCTTGCCTCCGGCGGAGGTATTTCCAACAAGAAAGAAACGCAGGTTTTGGCTTCTTTCTTGTCAAAAATACCTTTTCCCGGAACGTTACGCCGAGCGGTAAAGTTTGGTCATGGAGAATTCCCGGTGACCCAGTGCTTCGGCGGCGGTGTGACGGCCGTTGGCGGTGCGGCGGATCATGTCGATCAGTTCGTCACCCGCTTCATCAATGGTCATCTCGCGGCGCAGGATGCCGGACACGTCCACATCCACGTGCTCGGACATCGTGCGCACGGTGCGGGGGTTCGCCGTGATCTTGATCACCGGCACGATCGGGTTGCCGACCACATTGCCCTGCCCCGTGGGGAAGGTGTGAACGACCGCGCCACCAGCCGCCATGAGCGTCACGCATTCGGCCGCGGCCGAGGAACTGTCCATGAAGTAGAGGCCATCGCCGGATTTCGGCTGTTCGGCCGGTTCGAGGATGTCGATATACTGCGACGTACGCCCGATCTTTTCGAGGTTGCCGAGGGCTTTTTCCTCGATGGTGGTCAGACCGCCTTCGATATTTCCCTTGGTGGGCTGGCTGTCGGAGAGGTCATCGGTCTGGTGGGCGAAGATCACATCGTCCTGATAGGCCTTCCACATCTTGTACCAGCGTTCGCCCACCTCTTCGTTGATGGCGCGTTTCTGGCAGATGTGTTCGGCGCCTGTGATCTCGGAGGTTTCGCCGAAGAAGCCGGTAATGCCTTCGGGCAGCAGCTTGTCATACATGTTGCCAACGGTCGGGCAGGAGCCCAAGCCCGTGGTGGTGTCAGATTCACCGCATTTGGTGGAGACCCAGAGTTCGGAGATGTTGCATTCTTCGCGCTGCACCTCGGTCGCTTTGTGGACGAAATCCTTCGCAGCCCAGGAGGCGGCGCGGATGGTTTCGAAATCACCTTTTTGTTCGATGGAGAACTCGGCCACTTCCTTGCCTGTCTCGCGAATGCCGTCGGCGATGCGCTTGGTCCAGCCGGGTTCGATCCCGATCACGACCACGGAATGGACGTTGGGGTTGGACCCGGTGCCGATCATGGTGCGGAAATGCAGCTCAAGGTCTTCACCGAATTGCAGACGTCCATAGGAATGCGGCAGCGCGAGCGTACCTTTGACGTTGTTGGCGACGGCCTCCACAGCGGCATTGGAGATGTCATCAACAGGCAGGATGACAACGTGATTGCGGACACCCACGCGACCGTTTTCGCGGCGGTAGCCCATGAAAGTCATGTTGGAATACTTGGTCATAGGGGCAGCTCCTTACCAGCGCTTGGTTTTGCAGTTGTGGGTGTGGACGTGATGGCCCTTGGGGATGTCGGCGATGATTTTGCCGATGTCCTCACCGTACTTGATGGCCGTGTCGCCCGTTTTGAAATCCTGAAGCGCGATTTTGTGGCCGATTG
>CAYMEC010000077.1:0-14977 GCA_964389425.1 uncultured Roseovarius sp. | reverse complement strand
CCTCAGATTTTCCTGAGCCGCACTGCGCCGGAATTCATGGCCGAGCTTTTCAAGATGGAAGTGCCGGAGATTTACGATGGCATCATTGAGATCAAGGCGGTGGCCCGTGATCCAGGTTCGCGCGCGAAGATTGCTGTGATTTCCTATGACAACTCGATTGACCCTGTGGGCGCCTGCGTTGGTATGCGCGGATCGCGCGTGCAGGCTGTTGTGAATGAGCTTCAAGGGGAAAAGATCGACATCATTCCGTGGAACGAAGATCAACCTACCTTCCTTGTGAACGCATTGCAGCCTGCAGAGGTGAGCAAAGTGGTTCTTGATGAAGAGGCCGAAAGGATTGAAGTTGTGGTGCCCGAAGAGCAGCTGAGCCTCGCTATCGGTCGCCGCGGTCAGAACGTGCGTCTGGCGAGCCAGCTGACCAATCTCGACATCGACATCATGACGGAGGCCGAGGACAGCGAACGCCGTCAGAAGGAATTCGAAGAGCGGACTAACCTCTTCATGACGACGCTCGATCTAGATGAGTTTTTTGCTCAGCTTCTGGTGTCCGAAGGTTTCACCAACCTGGATGAAGTCGCTTACGTTGAAGTTGATGAATTGCTTGTCATCGACGGCGTGGACGAAGACACCGCAAACGAACTTCAGGCCCGTGCGCGCGACATCCTTGATGCGCAAGCCAAAGAAGCGCTTGAGAAGGCCCGCGAACTGGGCGCTGAAGACAGCCTCATTGAATTTGAAGGTCTGACACCCCAGATGGTGAAAGCGCTGGCAGAGGATGGCGTGAAGACGCTCGAAGATTTTGCAACCTGTGCGGACTGGGAACTGGCCGGTGGCTGGACCACCGTAGAAGGGGAGCGCGTCAAGGATGATGGCATTCTGGAGCCGTTTGATGTGTCTCTGGAAGAAGCCCAAGACATGGTGATGACTGCCCGCGTGATGTTAGGCTGGGTTGATCCTGATGACCTGATCGCCGCCGAGGAAGAAGAGGAAGGCGAAGTCAGCGAAGAGTCGGCACAGGAGTCCGGGGCCTGATGCGTCAGGCCTCATGAGGCGCTGACATGGGTCGCGGTGGGCAACCCAAGGACCGCTCAAGAGGTCCAGAACGCAAGTGCATCGCTACGGGGGATGTGGTGCCGAAGGCGTTGCTCATTCGCTTCGTCGTGGGCCCGGATGCACAGATCGTGCCGGATCTGGCAGAAAAGCTGCCAGGTCGTGGAATTTGGGTGAAGGCTGATCCAAACACGCTTGAAAAAGCCGTGACCAAGGGCCTTTTCGCCCGTGCGGCCAAGACCAAGGTGACGGTGCCGGAAGGTCTTGTTGAAGGTTTGGAGCCCATGCTGGCCCGTCGTGTCATTGAACTGATCAGCCTCGCGCGCAAGGGCGGTCGAGCAGTGACAGGTTATGAAAAGGTGAAGGACTGGCTGCTGAAGGAAACGGCGCGGGTTCTTATTCAGGCGAGCGATGGTTCGCCCCGGGGAAAATCGAAGCTCAGCACGCCTTATGGGGGCGACTACATCGGCTGGTTGACTGCCGAAGAACTGGGCAAAGCCTTCGGGCGACAAACGGCAATCCATGCCGCACTGGGGGATGGAGGTTTGTCGCAACGTGTTGTAGAGGAGGCGGCAAGGCTCAAGGCCTTACGCGTCTCGGTGGCCGATGAGAGCCATCGGAAAGGGAAGAAGACCAGATGAGTGACGACAACGGCAAAAAACCTCTGGGTGTGCGCGGCGGCGGATCCCGCCCCGGGAATGTCAAGCAGAGCTTCAGCCACGGGCGTACGAAGAATGTCGTGGTGGAAACGAAGCGCAAGCGGATCGTAAAGCCGAAGCCCGGCGCCGCGTCTGCGAAACCCGGTGCGTCTTCGGCCCCGTCCGGCGGAGATGCGTCCAAGCGTCCGGCAGGGATCTCTGACGCGGAAATGGAGCGTCGACTGAAGGCGTTGCAGGCCGCCAAAGCGCGTGAGGCCGATGAAGCGGCAGAACGTGAGGCCGAAGAGAAAGCCCGCGAAGAGGATCGCAAGCGCCGCCGTGAAGAAGCCGAGACAAAGGAACGCGAACAGCGTGAGGCCGAGGAAAAGGCACGCGCTAAAGAAGAAGAAAAAGAGCGCGCCCGTCAGGAAGAAGAAGAGGCTGCGCGTCGTGCTGCGGCCGCTGCGGCCCCGCCGCCCCCGCCTGAAGAAGTCGGGGCCTCTCGCCCTGCTCAGAAACAGGCACCGCGTCGACAAGAAGCCGATCAGCGCGATCAGAAGAAGGGCCGCGGCAAAGGCCGTGACGATGGTCGTCGGTCAGGCAAGCTGACTCTGAACCAAGCTCTGTCTGGCGGCGAAGGCGGGCGTCAGAAATCACTTGCAGCGATGAAGCGGAAGCAGGAACGCGCGCGCCAAAAGGCGATGGGCGGGACGCAGGATCGCGAAAAGGTGGTTCGCGACGTGCAGCTGCCAGAGGTGATCACGGTGGCGGAGCTTGCCAACCGGATGGCCGAACGCGTGGGCGACGTGGTCAAGGCGCTGATGAACAACGGTGTCATGGCCACGCAGAACCAGTCGATCGACGCTGATACGGCTGAACTGATTATCGAAGAGTTTGGCCACAAGGTGACCCGCGTATCGGACGCCGACGTGGAAGACGTGATCGACGCTGTAGACGACAACGAAGAGGATTTGAAACCTCGACCGCCAGTCATCACTGTGATGGGTCATGTGGACCACGGAAAAACCTCTGTCCTAGATGCGATCCGCAATGCGAAGGTTGTGGATGGTGAGGCCGGTGGCATCACGCAGCATATCGGTGCTTATCAGGTCAAAACCGACAGCGGCGCGGTGCTGAGTTTCCTCGATACTCCGGGCCACGCAGCGTTTACGTCCATGCGGGCGCGCGGAGCGCAGGTCACGGACATCGTGGTTCTGGTCGTGGCAGCGGACGATTCTGTGATGCCGCAGACGATTGAAGCCATCAACCACGCCAAGGCCGCCGAAGTGCCGATGATTGTTGCGATCAACAAGATCGACAAGCCTGAGGCCGATCCCAACAAGGTGCGCACCGAATTGCTACAACACGAGGTTATCGTGGAAGCGATGTCTGGAGAGGTGCAGGATGTCGAAGTGTCCGCAATCACTCGCCAAGGTCTGGATGAATTGCTCGAAGCCATTGCACTACAGGCGGAAATACTGGAACTGAAGGCAAACCCGGATCGCGCCGCCGAAGGAGCCGTGATCGAAGCCCAGCTGGACGTGGGTCGCGGCCCTGTGGCCACGGTTCTTGTGCAGCGTGGGACGCTGCGGCAAGGTGATATCTTCGTGGTCGGAGAGCAGTACGGCAGGGTCCGTGCTCTCATTAATGACCGGGGCGAGCGGGTCAAGGAAGCCGGGCCGTCTGTACCGGTCGAGGTGCTTGGCCTCAACGGTACGCCTGAGGCCGGTGATGTTCTTAACGTGGTCGATACCGAAGCGCAGGCCCGTGAAATTGCCGAATATCGCGAAGGCGTCGCGAAAGAGAAGCGCGCTGCCGTGGGGGCTGGGGCCACGCTGGAACAGTTGCTGGCGCAGGCGAAAGAGAATGAGAACGTCTCTGAACTGCCCGTGGTGGTTAAAGCCGACGTGCAGGGTTCAGCCGAGGCGATCGTTCAGGCGATGGAGAAAATCGGCAATGACGAGGTGCGCGTGCGCGTGTTGCACCATGGTGTGGGTGCCATCACGGAAAGCGATATCGGTCTGGCCGAAGCGTCCGGTGCGCCGGTAATCGGGTTCAACGTCCGAGCCAATGCGCCTGCACGAAATTCCGCCAATCAAAAGGGCATTGAGATCCGGTACTACAGCGTGATCTATGACCTCGTGGATGATGTGAAGGCCGCGGCGTCTGGCCTGCTGGGTGCGGAGATCCGCGAGAACTTTATCGGTTACGCGTCTATCAAAGAGGTCTTCAAGGTCTCTGGCGTGGGCAAGGTGGCGGGTTGTCTTGTCACCGAGGGCGTCGCGCGGAGATCGGCAGGTGTGCGCTTGCTTCGGGATGATGTAGTGATTCACGAAGGCACGCTGAAAACGCTGAAGCGCTTCAAGGACGAGGTGCCGGAGGTGCAATCCGGTCAGGAATGCGGCATGGCGTTTGAAAATTACGAGGACATCCGCGAAGGCGATGTGATTGAAATCTTTGAACGCGAAGAGGTCGAACGAAATCTCGAATGATTGCTGATAAAAGTCTGAGAAAGAAAAGGCGCCTCGCGGCGCCTCTTCTTTTTCAGGCAGGCCGTGTTTCAGACGGGAACGCCAGAATAGGTCTGATCGCCCACGCGGACCTGAATTCTCCCATTGGGCAAGGACTTCACGAAGATTCCCTGCACCATGACGGCCGTACCAAGAGTGATGGTTCTCAACATGCCTTATCCCCCAATAAACATGATGTTTCATATTTAACGCAATTTGCCAAAAATCGACCAATTTTTTCGCAAATCACAACCAATCTCGCAAAATCGGTATCAGCGGCACATCTGCCGCTGGCATGGGATAGTCGCGCAACTGATTCGCGCGGACCCATTTTAACGTTTGCCCTTCGCGGCTTACTGGTGTTCCTTCCCATTTTCGGCAGGCGAAAAGCGGCATGAGAAGATGGAAATCATTGTAGCTGTGGCTGGCAAACGTCAGAGGCGCGAGGCAGCTTGCCCAGGTGTTGATGCCCAGTTCTTCCTCTAACTCGCGAATCAACGCGACCTCGGGCGTCTCTCCGACTTCCACTTTGCCGCCCGGAAACTCCCACAGGCCGGCCATGGATTTCCCCTCCGGCCGCTGCGCGAGAAGGATACGTCCGTCGACATCGATCAGGGCAACGGCGGAAACAAGGACGGTTTTCACGAGCGGTAATCAGCATTGATGGAGACGTATCCGTGGGTCAGATCGCAGGTCCATACCACCGCGCGCCCCCCGCCAAGGCCAAGATCGACGGTGATGTCGATCACCTCATTCTTCATGTATTTTGCGGCGTCTTCTTCCTTGTAGCTGGGATTGATCCAGCCGTCCTTGGCGACTTGAATGGGCCCGAAGGAGATGGCGATCAAATCCCGGTCCGCGGGTGCGCCGGATTTGCCAATGGCCATGACAATTCGGCCCCAATTAGGATCCTCCCCCGCGATGGCAGTTTTGACCAGCGGTGAATTGGCAATGGCCATCGCATGCGTTCGCGCGTCCCGGTCAGATGACGCGCTGTTCACAGAAATGGTCACGAATTTCGTGGCCCCTTCGCCATCGCGCACAACCTGATGGGCCAAGTCTGTCATCACGCGGCGCAGCGCTTCCATGAAACCCAGACTGTTCTCTGTAGCGCGAACGCCCGATGCGCCCGTCGCGGCAACAAGCAAGGTGTCAGAGGTGGAGGTGTCACTGTCCACGGTGATGCAGTTGAACGTCGTCTGATTGAGCGCTGAAACCATGGATTGCAGCACAGGTTTTTCCACGACAGCATCGGTGAAGATATAGACCAGCATCGTGGCCATATCGGGGGCGATCATGCCGGAGCCCTTGGCGATGCCTGCAATGCGAACCTTTTGGCCTTCGACCGTCGCGATGGTGCTCGCACCCTTTGCGAATGTGTCGGTAGTCATGATCGCTTCCGCCGCCGCTTTGATGCCTGCGTCACTCAGGTTTTCTGAAAGCTCCTGCAGCTTCGCTTCAATCCGTTCGTGGGGCAGTTTTTCCCCGATGACACCGGTCGAGGACGAGAAAACGCGGGTTTCAGGGACTTCCACAGCCTTTGCGACGGCGTTCGTGACCGCCTTGACGGAAACTTTCCCATCCTTGCCTGTGAAGGCGTTGGCATTTCCAGAGTTTACAACGATCGCGGCACCCGCATCAGAGGTGAAATTGATCTTTTCCTCGCAATCCAGCACTGCCGCAGATCGCGTCGAAGACTGCGTGAATACCCCCGCCACGGTTGTTCCAGGCGCGAGCTTGGCCAGCATCACATCGTTTCTGCCTGTGTATCGCACACCCGCCTCCGCACTTGCGAATTCCACACCGTCAATGACGGGTAGATCCGGGAAGGTTTCAGGCGCAAGGGGGGACCGGGGGGGCTTGGCGGCCATAGTCAGTTCTCCAAAAGGTCGATCCGGGTGATCACGTTGGGGTCAATCCCAGAGGTGTCGGGGCGGTCGATCTCAGCATCCTGCAACAGCTCTTCAATATGCGCCTCCAGTTTGCTTTGCTGCAGACCCTCGGCAAGCGCGTCGCGCACGTCTTCAAAGACGGGGCGTTCCACTGCGCGGGTTTCCGCCAGTGTGATCACGTGCCAACCGAAATCCGTCTGAACGGGTGGGGAAACCTCACCGGGTTCCAGCGCAACTACAGCCTCAAAGAAAGGCGCGACCATGTCGCCGTCGCCGAACCACCCAAGATCACCACCGACAGAAGAGGACGGCCCGGTGGATCGCTCCTGCGCCAGAGCCGAGAACACCGCGCCGCCCTCCAGTTCGGTGATCAGGTCCTTGGCCTCTTCTTCTGTTTCCACGAGGATGTGCGAGGCCCGGTACTCCAGTTCATCATCGACTTCGGGGTACTCTTTGTCATAAGCGGCGCGCAACGCATCTTCATCCGCGTCACCGGCGAGGAAGGCGCTGATAGCCTCACCTGCGATAATCGCACGTTCTTCGTTTTCCAGGAATGTCTTCGATTGCAGCGACAGCTCCCCCTCATATGTCTGACCCAGCAAGGTTTGCTGAACCAGCTGATCCAAGATGCCCTGAAATAGAAGAGCGGCTGGCAATTGTCCGTATTCCGGTGGCAGGTTGGAGCGCGTGGCAATAACATGGCCCAGCGTGATATCCACGCCATTGACTGTCGCCAGAACAGTACCGGCGTCTACCTCCGCGTCATCCTGCGCCAAACCCATGGACGCAGACAGCAGCACAGCCGCTGTTGCGCCCATCAGGCAGGTTTTCAAGTTCATTCTCATGATCGGTCCCTTCAGGGTTATGGGCTAAGGTCACAGTGCTGTAAGCCCGCGCCCGCGTAACGTTGACAGTCATCTGGCGGGCCCTTACATCGCCTTATGTTCAAAGGTAGGCCCACCGTCTTGCTCCCGTTCTAGGGTCGCCGGACTGTCGGAGCAAGCAATAGCCTTTCAAGAAAACGCGAATGATCGGAGTGCAGAGCACATGCTGGGTTTGAAGACTGTTACGAAGAAAATCTTCGGCACCCAAAATGACCGCAAGGTGAAGGCCACGCGACCTCTGATTGACAAGATCAATGCGTTGGAGCCCGAGTTCGAAAAACTAAGCGATGATGGGCTGATCGAAAAGACTGCGGAATTCAAAGCCCGTGTGGCGCAGGGCGAAAGCCTTGATGCGATCCTGCCAGAGGCGTTTGCCAACTGCCGCGAGGCGGCGCGCCGTGCGCTTGGCCTGCGCGCTTTTGATGTGCAGCTGATGGGCGGGATTTTCCTGCATCAGGGCAATATTTCCGAGATGAAGACGGGAGAGGGAAAGACGCTTGTGGCGACCTTCCCCGCGTATCTGAACGCCTTGACCGGCGGAAACGTGCATATCGTCACCGTGAATGACTATCTGGCCAGTCGCGATGCGGAATGGATGGGCAAGGTACACAGCGCGCTGGGCATGACCGTGGGTGTCGTGGTGCCGAACCAGAACGAAAACGATAAACGCGCGGCCTATCAGGCGGATATCACCTACGCCACGAACAACGAGCTTGGTTTCGATTACCTGCGCGACAACATGAAGCCGTCGATCGACCAAATGTATCAGCGCGGCCATTTCTTCGCGATTGTCGATGAGGTGGATTCGATCCTGATCGATGAAGCGCGAACGCCTCTCATTATTTCCGGCCCTGCGGAAGACCGCAGTGAGCTTTACAACACCATCGACAAGATCATCCCGGAGCTGTCTGAGGAGCATTATACCCTCGATGAAAAGCAGAAATCGGCAACGTTCACGGACGAAGGCAACGAGTTTCTGGAACAGATCCTGCACGAACGTGAACTGCTGCCGGACGGACAATCGCTGTATGACCCTGAAAGCACGACAATCGTTCACCACGTAAACCAGGGCCTTCGCGCCCATATCATGTTCCTGAAAGATCGCGACTACATCGTCCGCAACGGTGAGGTTGTTCTGATCGACGAATTTACCGGACGCATGATGACCGGGCGCCGCCTCTCCGATGGCCTGCATCAAGCGATTGAGGCCAAGGAAGGCGTTGAGATCAAACCGGAGAACGTGACCCTAGCTCAGGTGACATTCCAGAACTACTTTCGTCTTTATGAAAAGCTGGGCGGAATGACCGGGACGGCATCGACAGAGGCGGAGGAATTCGCAGAAATCTACGGCCTTGGCGTGGTAGAAGTGCCCACGAACTTGCCCGTCGCCCGCGAAGACAAGGACGACGCGATCTACAAGACGACGCAGGACAAGTACAAAGCCATCGTGGAATCCATCCAAGCCGCCCATGAGAAGCAACAACCGGTATTGGTGGGAACAACGTCGATCGAGAAATCCGAGCTTCTGAGCCAATTGTTAACCCAGGCCAAAATCAAGCATAATGTTCTGAACGCACGGCAGCACGAACAAGAAGCTCAGATCGTGGCTGATGCGGGCAAGCTGGGCGCGGTGACGATTGCTACCAACATGGCCGGGCGTGGCACTGACATCAAACTGGGTGGCAACGTTGAATTCAAGATCATGGAAGCGATCGCCGCCGATCCCGATGGCGACCCGGAGGCGATCCGAGCGAAGATCGAAGAGAGCCATGTGGCCGACGAACAAGCCGTGAAAGACGCGGGCGGCCTGTTCGTTCTTGCCACCGAACGGCATGAAAGCCGCCGTATCGACAATCAGCTTCGTGGCCGGTCTGGCCGTCAGGGGGATCCTGGGCGGTCTGCCTTTTTCCTGTCGCTCGAAGACGACCTGATGCGAATTTTTGGCTCCGAACGCCTTGAAAAGGTGCTGTCTGGCCTTGGCATGAAAGAAGGCGAAGCGATTATCCATCCTTGGGTCAACAAGTCACTGGAGCGCGCTCAATCAAAGGTCGAAGGGCGTAACTTTGACATTCGTAAGCAGCTTCTGAAGTTTGATGACGTAATGAACGAGCAGCGGAAGGTGATCTTCAAACAGCGCCTCGACATCATGAGCAGTGAAGACCTGTCTGAGGTCATTTCCGACATGCGGGGCGAAGTTGTTGATGACCTGATCGACACCTATCTGCCGCCAAACACCTATGCCGATCAATGGGATGGCGCAGGCTTGAAACAGGCCGTGGTCGAACAGTTGAATATGGATCTGCCGATCGTCGAATGGTGCGACGAAGAAGGCGTTGATGACGAAGATGTCGCCGACCGCATCGAAAAGGCACTTGAACAGTTCATGGCCGATAAGACCGAGGCGCTTGGCCCGGAAACCATGCGCAGCATTGAAAAGCAGCTTCTGTTGCAGACGATTGATGCCAAGTGGCGCGAACATTTGCTCAAGCTGGAACACTTGCGGTCCGTTGTGGGATTCCGTGGTTATGCGCAGCGCGACCCACTCAATGAATACAAGAATGAAGCGTTCCAGCTGTTTGAATCCATGTTGGATGGCCTGCGTCAGGATGTGACTCAAAAACTGTGTCAGATCAGGCCGATGACGGAAGAAGAACAGCAGGCGCTACAGATGGAAATGGAGGCGCAGCGCGCTGCGTTTGCCCGTGCGGTGGAAGAGGCGCAGGATAATCAAACACCAAATGCCGCCCTTGAAGGTGCGATTGACGGCTTCGTCAAAGATGATCCATCAACTTGGGGTAACCCCGGTCGGAATGCGCCCTGCCCCTGTGGGTCTGGAAAGAAGTTCAAGCATTGTCATGGGCGTTTTGCCTGACGGGATCGCCTCCTTAAACACTCCATAGCTCTGCCTCATATGGGCCACTTTTCGTGGGTACATCCACCTATGAGGTAGGTTTTGGAGAGTGCTATGATCAGCGCGCGTCGTATTTTGACTATCGTGGGGACCTTGTTCACGGCCTTGGCCGCTGGGTTCATGATGCAATACATTATGGAATCACCTGATGAACGGGCTGCGCGCGGTGTGCAGGTGGCCTCCATTGCCGAAGCGGCCAATCAGCAGACGGTAACGGACGCTGTCGCCGACGATGCGATCCTCGCTGAAACGCCAGTCCTCGATGACGCGCTGTCGGCGGACCTGTCCGAACCGGAACAGCCCGGCCTTGAAAAGAAGGCAGAGGGTGCGCCGGAGAGCCCGGCCCCGACCAACACGGAACAGAAGGTCGAAAGCGTGGTTGAAACGCCCTCTCCGCCGGCAATCGCGCCACAGCCTGAAGCCTTGCCAGAAGAACCGGTTCAGGTTGCCGCTCTTGATGATACCCCCGTCAACCCAGCCTTGCCGCGTGAAGAGCCCGCGCCCGCCTTTGAATGTGAGACGAAGGTAGTAGCGCTGACATCTGCTGGCGCGATGGTGGAGTTGTTGATTGATACGGATTGTCACCGCAATTCCGGGTTCACGGTTCACCACAATGGTATGATGGTGTCCGGCATGACAGATGACGACGGCCTTGCCGCCGTGATGCTGCCGGCCCTGACCGAAAACGCCGTCTATATGGTGACATTCCCGGGTGATGATACTGTTGTCGCCAATGCAGAGGTCACGTCTGTCGTGGATTACGACCGTGCCATCGTGCAGTGGTCTGCGTATGATGGTCTGCAGGTACACGCGCTGGAATACGGCGCAACCTACCAAGAGCCCGGCCATGTCTGGTCCGGCGCCATGGGAGAAATGGCCAGTGCCGCGAAAGGCGAAGGCGGGTTCATGATGCGCATTGGCACACCCACGCCACTCAGCAACCACATGGTTGAAGTTTACACCTTCCCCACGGGTATGGCCCTGCGTGAAGGGACCGTTGATCTGAGCCTCGAAGCCGTCGTGACAGAGGCAAACTGCGGTCGTGATCTGGAAGCGCAGGTGATCCAGAAATCCGGCGATACACCGATGACTGTGCGCGAACTGACCCTCGCTATGCCGGACTGCGACGCAATTGGTGACTTTCTGGTGTTGAATAATATGTTCGATGACCTGAATATTGCACGCAACTAAGCGTCGCGAGCAGGGGGGCACCCATGACAAGATTTCGTGCGGCGGCTTTCGCCGCACTTTTTCTTTGGGGCACAGCGGAAACCGCTGTGGCGCAGGATGTCACGCTGACATCGCGGGATGGAAACGTGGAAATTTCCGGTGACCTTTTAGGGTTCGACGGGGAATTCTATCGCGTCGATACGATCTATGGGCAACTGACTGTAGATGGTTCCGGCGTGCTCTGCGAAGGTCCGGGTTGCCCTGATCTGGAGGCTTTCGTGGCTAAGGTTACGTTCTCTGGCGCGCCCACTGTGGGGCGCGTGCTTATGCCTGCTTTGCTGGAAGCCTTTGCCATCCGCAACGATTACGCGTTGCGGCGCGACGAGGTGAGCGAGAACGAGATCATCTACCGCATGTCAGATCGCGAAACCGAGCGGGACGTAGGGGCGTTTACATTTCGTCTGACCAACGCCGATGAAGCCTTTGGCGACCTATTGGTCGACAACACTGATATGGTCATGTCCCTTCGCGAAGTGCGGGAAGAGGAGCGGCTCCGCGCCGAAGAGGTCGGATTGGGTGATCTGACGGGCCGTAATGGCAGCCGTGTGGTGGCGCTGGATGCGCTTGTGCCCGTTGTGGCACCGTCCAACCCCGTAACGCAGTTGACCGTGCCACAACTGTCGCAATTGCTGTCCGGTGAGATCGACAATTGGTCCCAACTGGGTGGCGCGGATGCGCCCGTGTCTGTTCATGTGCATCAACCTTCGTCCGGATTGGGACAGGCGATGCAGGATCTCTTGTTGGAACCGGCTGGCGCTGAACTGGTCGAGAGTGCCGTTCTGCATCCCGGTGGGCCGGATCTGGCGCGTGCTGTGGCCGCAGACCCGTTTGCTATTGGTGTCACCAGCCGGTCCGAGACGGGCAATGCCTGGGAATTGGGGATTGCAGGCGAATGCGGCTTCACGTTGCGCGCGAACCGGCGGGGCGTGAAGACCGAAGACTATCCAATGACTTCGCCCATGTTCCTTTACATTCCCGCGCGGCGCTTTCCGAAACTGGTGCGCGAATTTTTGTCTTACTTGCGCGATCCGTCCGCGCAGTTGGTGATCCGGCGGGCTGGTTTCGTCGATCAGGCGCCAGAAGAAATTCCAGTCTACCAACAGGGAAACCGATTTGCCAACGCGATCGCTCAGGCGGGGGAGGAGACCTCGCTTGAGGATTTGCAGAGAATGGTGTCCTTCCTCACGCCTCTCAATCGGCTGAGCACCACATTTCGATTTGAACAAGGTTCCATTCAACTTGATGCGCAATCGCGGTTCAATGTGCAGCAACTGGCCGGAATGCTGGAGACCGGGCTCTATGATGAACGCAGGCTGGTTTTCGTTGGTTTTTCCGATAGCGAAGGATCGGCCGAGGTTAATCTGAGACTGTCCAAGCGCCGGGCGGAAGCGGTGCGTCAGGCCGTTGCGGAAACGGCGGAAACGGATGATCTTTCGCGCGTGTCGCTGGAGGCCGAAGCCTTTGGGGAGGCGATGCCGATGGCTTGCGATGAAACCTCTTGGGGCCGTCACGTCAATCGCCGTGTCGAAGTTTGGGTGCGCTGACTACAGGTAGCCATCTGCACGAAAGCTGACTTCCTGCGATTTCCCGATGATCACATGGTCATGCAGCGTGATGCCCAACGCATCCGCTGCGGCGACGACCTGACGAGTCATGTCGATATCGGCCTGCGACGGGGTCGGATCGCCGGAAGGATGGTTATGAACCATGATCAATGCGCTGGCGTTCAGCAGCAGCGCGCGTTTGACGATTTCGCGCGGGTAGACCGGCACGTGATCTACCGTGCCTTCCGCCTGCTGTTCATCTGCAATCAGAGTGTTCTTGCGATCCAGGTAAAAGACGCGGAACTGTTCGGTGGCCTGGTGCGCCATAGTCGTGCGGCAGTAATCCAGAAGCGCGTTCCAGGATGACAGCACGGGCTTCTTGCGGATGCGGGTTTGGGACAGCCGGTGGGCCGCCGCCTCTACGATTTTCAGTTCACACAGTACGGCTTCGCCCACGCCCTTCATTGCTTCCAATTGATCATTGGGCGCCGAAAGCACCCCGTTGAAATCCCCGAAATAGTCCAGAAGTGCCCGGGCAAGGGGTTTCACATCCTGCCGGGGAATGGCGCGAAAAAGGATAAGTTCCAGCATTTCGTAGTCTGGCAAGGCATTTGCACCGCCATTCAGAAACCGGTCCCTCAGGCGTTTTCGATGATCTCGCAGATAGGATGGTGATTTTCCGCTTGCCGGCGCGACGGCCTCATCGCTGTCAAAAAGCGGCAGGCCCAAATCAGAAAAGGCATGAGAGCGTCCCATGCCTTTACCTTCACCTCAAACTGGTTACTGGCGGGTTAATTCTTCATTCCGTCCCAGAAACTCTTTACAGATGAAAAGAAGCTGTTGCTTTCGGGATTGTTGTTCTCACCAAGTTCGGAAAACTCCCTCAGCAGTTCTTTCTGCCGCGCGGTCAGGTTCACCGGCGTTTCCACGGCCAATTCAATGAACATATCGCCGACGGCACCACCACGCAGGGCTGGCATACCCTTGGACCGAAGGCGCATTTGTCGACCCGATTGCGACCCTTCCGGGATCTTCACCCGGCTGCGACCACCGTCAATTGTCGGCACTTCGATGTCGCCGCCCAAGGCTGCTGTGGCCAAGGACACAGGCACGCGGCAAAAGAGGTTGTTCTCTTCGCGTTCAAAGATCTTGTGCCGCTCCACTTCAATGAAGATGTAAAGATCACCTGCCGGGCCGCCGCGCATACCGGCCTCTCCCTCACCACCCAGACGGATCCGGGTGCCGGTTTCAACGCCTGCCGGGATGTTCACGCTGAGTGAACGATCCTTCTCGACACGACCCAAGCCCTGACATTCCTTGCATGGATTTGAAATAATCTGACCCATACCATTACATGTGGGACAGGTGCGTTCCACAGTGAAGAACCCTTGTTGCGCTCGGACTTTGCCCATACCGGAACAAGTGGGGCAGGTGGTGGGTTCAGCGCCGCCTTCCGCCCCGCTGCCATCGCAGGCGGTGCAGCCTACGGAAGTGGGCACATTTATCGTTTTCTGCATGCCGGTGAACGCCTCTTCCAGCGTCACGCGCAGATTGTAGCGCAGGTCAGAACCGCGCGCGGCCCTTTGCCGGGCACCACCGCGACCGCCGCCCATGAAATCACCAAAGAGGTCATCAAACACGTCCGAGAACGCGCTGGCGAAATCACCCTGCTGATGGAACCCACCGCCCGGACGCGCGCCCGCACCGGTGCCACCCTCAAATGCCGCGTGACCGTAGCGATCATAGGCGGCTTTCTTTTCGGGGTCCTTCAAGATGTCATAGGCTTCCCCCGCCTCCTTGAAGGCGGTTTCAGCGTTTGGATTGTCCTTATTGCGGTCTGGGTGCAGCTCTTTTGCCTTGCCGCGATAGGCTTTCTTGATCTCATCCGCAGACGCGCCGCGGGAGACACCCAACACCTCGTAATAGTCGCGTTTTGCCATCTCAGATCTCCCTAAACGTGGGGCGAGCACCAATTCAATCGGGGGCCGCTTGGGCCCCCGATCTTAGATGATGCTGCTTTACGCACGCTTATCTTTGTCGAGATCTTCGAAATCGGCGTCGACGATGTTGTCTTCGTCACCGCCTGCTTCATCGGCGGCAACGGGCTCATCATCGCCTTCTTCCTGGCTGGCCTTGTAGATGGCCTCACCCAGCTTCATCGCAGCCTCTGTGACATTCTGGATTCCGGCTTTGATCTTCTCGCCGGAGACGTCGTCCTTCTCCAGATCGTCCTTGAGCGCAGCCACGGCCAGCTCGATCGCCTCGATCGTGGTCGGGTCAACCTTGTCACCATGCTCTTCGATCGATTTCTCGGTCGA
>CAYMEC010000076.1:0-15490 GCA_964389425.1 uncultured Roseovarius sp. | reverse complement strand
TCATCGACCCCTGGCGTCCCGTCGACCGAGCGTTGATCACCCATGGCCATGCCGACCATGCCCGCCCTGGCCATGCCCGCTACCTCTCCACCGACATCGCAGCACCCGTCATGCACCACCGCCTTGGCGACATCCGCCTCGACACAATGCAGTACGGCGAAACCCGCCAAATTGGCGAGGCCACCATCTCCTTCCACCCCGCCGGTCACGTCCCCGGCAGCGCGCAAATCCGTGTCGAGGTGAATGGCGAAATCTGGGTCGTCTCCGGCGACTACAAAACCACAGCCGACGCCCTCTCCACCGCCTTTGAGCCCATCCCCTGCCACGCCTTCATCACGGAATGCACCTTTGGCCTGCCCGTCTTCTCCTGGCCCTCGGAAAAAGACGCCGCCCACCAAATCAACAGCTGGTGGGCCGCCAATGCCGCGCAAGGCAAATTCTCCCTCCTCGGCGCCTACTCCTTGGGCAAAGCCCAGCGCGTGCTCTCCCTCCTTGACCCTTCCATCGCCCCTATCCTCACCCACGGCGCTGTGGAAAACACCAACGCCGTCCTGCGCGCCCAAGGCATACCCCTGCCCGACACCATCCACGTCACACCCGATCTTTCGCCCAAGGACCACCCCGGCGCCCTGATCATCGCCCCGCCCGGCGCATTAGGCTCCACATGGGCCCGCCGCTTCCGCCCGGCCTCCACCAGCTTTGCCAGCGGCTGGATGCGTATGCGTGGGGTCCGTCGCCGCCGCGCCGTCGACCGGGGCTTCGTCATCTCAGACCACGCCGATTGGGCCGGCCTCAACACCGCCATCGCGGAAACCGGGGCAGAGAAAGTCTTCGTCACCCATGGCTACACCGACATTTTCGCCCGCTGGCTGACCGAGCAAGGCTATGACGCCGATGTCGTGCCCACCGAGTTCACCGGCGAAACCCTCGATGATCCGGGGGAGGATACATGAAGGATTTCGCCGCCCTCTACGCCCTCATCGACCAGACCACGAAAACCAACACCAAGGTCGCGGCGCTGGCCGACTATTTCCGCACAGCCCCTGCGGAGGACCGCCTCTGGACCATCGGTCTCTTCTCCGGCCGCCGCCCCCGCCGCGCGATCACCACGACCCGCCTGCGCGAATGGGCCGCCGAACAGGCGGGCATCCCCCTATGGCTCTTTGAAGAAGCCTACCCCATCGTCGGCGATCTGGCCGAAACCATCGCCCTCGTCCTGCCCGACCCCACGGACACCCACAACGACACGCTCACCCAATGGATCACCCACCTTCGACAGCTCGACAAAGAGGATGAAGACACCCGCAAATCCGCCATCCTGACGGCTTGGACCAAAATGGACGCCCCCCAGCGCCTCGTCTTCAACAAACTCCTGACGGGTGGGTTTCGAGTCGGTATCTCCCGCAAACTCATGACCCGCGCTCTGGCCCAGGCCACCGGTCGCGATGAAGCCGAACTCGCCCACCGACTGATGGGCGACTGGACGCCCGAAACCACCACCTGGGACATGCTCATCGAGGCAGAAGACAAATCCGCCGACCTTTCCCGCCCCTACCCATTCTGCCTCGCCTACGGTCTCGATGACATGGCACCGCAAGACCTGGGCGACCCCGCCGATTGGCTCGCTGAATGGAAATGGGACGGCATCCGCGGGCAACTCATCTGCCGCGAAGGCCAACATTTCACATGGTCCCGCGGCGAAGAACTGATGACCGATCGCTTCCCCGAACTCGCCCGCGCGCTTGATTTCCTGCCGGCAGACAGTTTTTCGGGCACCGTCCTCGACGGCGAAATCCTCGCATGGGAAAACGACGCCCCCCTTCCCTTCAACGCCATCCAAAAACGCATCGGTCGCAAAACCGTCCCCAAGAAACTCCTCAAAGAGGCCCCGGTCATCCTGCTGGCCTACGACCTTCTCGAAGGCGGCGGCGAAGATCTTCGCGCGCTCCCCTTCGAAACCCGACGCGCTCGCCTCGAACACCTTCTCTCAAACCTCCCGCCCGAGGCCCCCCTCCGCCTCTCGCCGCGCCTGACCTTCGATAGCTGGCCCCAACTGCGCGAGACACGCGCGCAAGCGCGGGACAAACGCGCCGAGGGCCTCATGCTCAAACGCCTCACAAGCCCCTATCACACAGGCCGCAAAAAGGGCGATTGGTGGAAATGGAAGCTCGATCCGCTGACCATCGACGCGGTCATGATCTACGCCCAACAGGGCCATGGCCGCCGCGCCAATCTCTTCACCGATTTCACCTTCGCCGTTCGGGACGGCAACAATCTTGTCCCCTTCACCAAGGCCTATTCCGGCCTGACCGACGCGGAATTCCGCCAGATCACGGCCTGGGTCCGCAAAAACACCCTCCAACGCTTCGGCCCCGTCCGCCAGGTCGCCCCCCACCACGTCTTTGAGATCGCCTTTGAAGGCATTCAGGCCTCCACCCGTCACAAATCCGGCGTCGCGCTCCGCTTCCCCCGGATGAAGCGCTGGCGGCAGGACAAACCGGTGGACGAGGCCAATACACTACAGGATCTGATGGACATGCTGGCAGCCTATGGGTGACCCCGCTCGTGCCAACGCAAAACCGAAAGAATATAGCCACAGCGAATTTACTGGCTATAGTTGCATCGGTTTGGCGTAGCAAACGCAGGCTTTGCCCCGGGGCCATGGACACAACCGGCAAGCCTGCAGGCCAAAACAGGGGGCGCATGACAGTTAGCCAGTTTGAAAGGGTCACATTTCCATCTTCTTGTTTCTGGGGGGAACAGAATGACATCAAAGCATTGTTTTAAAATTTATTTTTGGCGCTTTTTCCGCTGGTTCATCGTCGCAACTGCCTTGGCAAGCTGCACGTCCGTGACCAGCCGCGTCGACCGCAGCAATAACCTTGGCTTGGCCTACTTCCTGCCCACCACGCGCATACCCATGGCCGTGGCCTTCGACGTCTCCAGCGATTCGATCCAGATTTCGGGGGGTGACCCGGTCTACATCCCCGATGGCGGGAAACGGTATTTCCTCAACTCCATATTCTCTCCTGTGCACAAGGAAACCGTCGACCTGAAGATTGACAACGGCTTGCTGCAAACCTTCTCCGTGAAATCACAATCCCAGGTGTCCGAGATTGCCCAAGGCCTGGCGCGATCAGGGGCTCTGGGGCGCGAGTTCAGCACAACCGTGTCAGGCCGCACTGTCTACACGGCCCAGCTTGACCTCGAAGCGCTGGCCCCGCGGCCCGGCACCCGTGGCAGAACCCCCGCACTGCAATCGCTGAACAAGGCCATGAATGTCGCGTTGCAACGTGAACTTCGCACGGCCTATGGCGCCAGACAGCTGGACGACAAACTGTTCCTCAGGCATGTGCTCGACAGCAGTCACAGGCTCCTGGATTTCGATGTCCAACGGGTCACCCCCTACATCGCACCCGATTATGAAGGCGAACCCGATTGCTCGGCGGGGTTTTGTTACAGGCTGCCGGTGGCCTACAAACTCACGGCAGAGTTCTCCCATAACGTGCGGCACGAAAAAATCATCCTGGTGCCCAACGGAAGCCCCACCTACGTGGCCGCGATCAACCGCGGGGTTTTCGCCGATTGGACCAACAACATCACAATCACCAATGGCGTGCTGACCGGATACAAATACGAGACCAGCAAAAGCGAACTTCTGGGCGCAGTCACGCTGCCTTTCGAAGTCATCGGCGCCTCGCTGGAAGCCATCACGCAGCAAGGCACCCTGTTCACAACACGCACAGGCCGCATCAACAAGGAAATCGCATACCTCGAAGCGCTCACCAAACTGGAAGAAGCCCGGGCCAACCGCCTTGGTGCGGAACGCAGTTCGACTGTCGATCCGGCCTTTTCCTTCACGTTCGGCCAGAATGTCGGATCAGGGCAAATCGGCCGGGACCTCGATACGAGTGGCGGTGGCACAAGCTCAAGCACGATACGGCAGAGCGGTGGATCGGACGGAACAGGATAGCAGGATGGCCAAGTCACCATACGTCACCAAATCGACAACCATCACCTCGCGCTCTCCCCGAAGTCGGCTAGAGGTGCCCGCCGATCGCGAAGAAACACGCGCACGGCCCGAAACGCCGGACAGCACGCAGCACCGCCGCGTCTCTCCCAGCCACATGGTCGAAACCCACTTAGGCGGAGTGCTGGAGGACGTCCCCGGCTTTCCCGTGGATCAGGCGATGTCGCACGGGTTCGGCGCGCGGTTGCTGGACAGCCAATCATCGATCTCCAGATCAAAAACAGGCGATCCGTCCACACCCGGCAACCTCGAAATCACACCCCAGCGGCGTTTCGATGAAGGCGAACGTTGGACACGGATCACGCAGACCGCCAGCGTGCCATGGCGCTCCATTTGCCATCTGGAGATGACGTATTCAGACGGGCGCTCGGCCATCGGGACGGGCTGGTTCAGTTCCCCGGACACCGTGATGACGGCTGGCCACAACCTCTACATTCCCGAAAACGGCGCCAGCGCAAGAAAAATACGCGTTGTGCCCGGCCGCGATGGAAATGTGGGCCCCTTCGGCGAAACCTATGGCGAAAGTTTCGAAGTGGCCCAAGGTTATGTTGATCACGGATCACCACAACACGATTACGGGGCAATCAAGGTGGTCGACAAGAACATGGGCACCCGGACCGGATGGTTTGGCTACGGGGTTCTGACGGATGGGGATTTGTCCAACACGCCGTTGATCCAAAGTTCTGGCTATCCCAATGAAACGCGGCCCTTTGCCACCCAATGGTACGACGCCGGGCGCGCGGAAAAAGTAAACAACGCCTTCTTGGGGTATCGCGTGGATACCGAAGAAGGCCAAAGCGGCGCGCCGGTTTTCTTCAGCACCAGCGATGGCCAGCGTCTGGTCGTGGCGATCCATGTCTATGACACGGCGCTCAGAAATCTGGGCCTCCGCATCACCGATGAAATTTTCGACAAGATCGCGGAGTGGAGCGCCTGACAGCGTCCGCCCGCCGGGTTCTCCTCAAACCGGTTGATCATCGCCTCTTGGGCGCTTTCCAAACTGCGACCGGACCGTGCGCACAGCACCGACGCGATACCGACGTAATACCGACGTGATACCGACGTCCCGAAATCAGCGTCTTGAGGGTCGCCCGCCATGGGCCTATCTCTACCCAACGACATGAAAGGATCCCCCCATGATGACCACACCCCGTCCCGTCTTTGATGCCAACCCCACGGCCGGTGCTGATGGTCTGGGCGACCTGCCCGAATGGGATCTGACCGATCTCTACGCGTCCGAGGACGCCCCGGAATTATCCCGTGATCTCAATTGGTTAGAAGAAGAATGCGCCGCCTTCGCTGCGGACTACGAAGGCAAGTTGTCGGGTCTTGATGCCTCAGGCCTTCTCAAGTGCATTGAACGCAACGAAAAAATCTCCGCCATCGCAGGCCGCATCATGTCCTTCGCGGGCCTGCGCTACTACCAACTCACCACGGACGCCGGCCGCACCAAGTTCCTCTCCGACTGCCAGGAAAAGATCAATACCTTCACCACACCCTTGGTGTTTTTCACTCTTGAAATCAACCGCTTAGAGGATGCGTCCCTCGACGCAATGCTGGCGCAAAACGCGGACTTGGCCCGCTACAAACCCGTCCTCGACCGCATCCGCGCCATGAAACCTCACCAGCTGTCCGATGAGCTGGAAAAGTTCCTCCATGACCTCGGCGTGGTGGGCGATGCGTGGGAGCGGCTTTTCGATGAAACCATCGCGGGCCTGACCTTCGAGGTGGACGGTGAGGCGCAAGGCCTTGAATCCACGCTGAATTATCTGACCGAACAGGACCGCTCCAAACGCGAGGCTGCAGCCCGCGAACTGGCCCGCGTATTCGGTGAAAACATCAAAATCTTCTCCCGCGTGCACAACACCGGCGCCAAGGAAAAAGAGGTCATGGACCGCTGGCGCAACATGCCCACCGCCCAGACCGCGCGGCACCTGTCCAACCACGTTGAGGCCGAAGTCGTCGACGCCCTGCGCGACGCCGTCGTCGCCGCCTACCCCAAGCTAAGCCACCGATATTACGACCTAAAACGCAAGTGGCTGGGCCTCGACAAAATGCAGATCTGGGACCGCAACGCGCCCCTGCCGATGGAAGAAACCCGTACTGTCGACTGGCCCACAGCGCAGGGCATGGTGATGGACGCCTACTCCGCGTTTGACCCTCGCATGGGGGAACTCGCAGAGCCATTCTTCACCAAAGGCTGGATCGATGCGGGCGTCAAACCCGGCAAGGCCCCGGGCGCCTTTGCCCATCCCACCGTCACGGATGTGCATCCTTATGTGATGCTCAACTACCTCGGAAAACCGCGCGATGTCATGACCTTAGCCCACGAACTGGGCCATGGCGTGCATCAGGTTCTGGCGGCAGGGCAAGGCGAGCTTCTCTCCTCCACCCCCCTCACCCTGGCCGAAACCGCGTCGGTCTTTGGCGAAATGCTGACCTTCCAGAAAATGCTCGACAACGCATCCTCCGACACCGAACGCAAGGTCCTGCTGGCAGGCAAGGTCGAGGACATGATCAACACTGTCGTCCGCCAGATTGCCTTCTATGACTTCGAATGCAAACTCCACGCCGCCCGCCGCGAAGGGGAGTTGACCCCCGAAGACATCGGCGCGCTCTGGATGTCAGTGCAAGGCGAAAGCCTTGGACCCGCGTTCGAGTTCATGGACGGTTATGAAACCTTCTGGGCCTATGTCCCGCACTTCGTCCATTCGCCCTTCTACGTTTATGCCTACGCCTTCGGCGACGGGCTCGTGAACGCGCTCTATGCGGTCTACGAAGAAAGTCCCGACGGGTTCCAGGAGAAGTATTTCGACATGCTCCGCGCGGGCGGATCAAAGCACCACAAAGAACTGCTTGCACCCTTCGGTCTCGATGCCTCGGACCCCGCGTTCTGGGACAAAGGTCTGTCGATGATCTCACGCTTCATTGATGACCTCGAAGCGATGGAAGGATAACGGCCCGGACTGGACGTTTGATCATCAGAATACATCGTAGGGCCGCGCGCGCGAGGTTTCATTGCGGCTGGGTCAGCACCATGAAGTCGCGGAAATTGTCACCCCCGACCTCGGCCTGTTCGATCATGCCCCGCAGTACCTTGATCGCCACAGGCGAGGTGACAGGCACCGAATGATCCAACGCGCGGCCATCAGAGAGTTCTGTGAAATCAAGAACCTGTACATCGAGACCCGTCAGTTCGTCATGGCTGTCGATCACACCTAAACGCGGTTTAAATCCTGTCAGAAGGGATGAAAAGTTCAGAGCGCGATCCTGCTGGGATACGAAAATGAGGAACGGATCGGGCAAGGTGCCGATCGCTGTGGCCTGTGCTCGGAAAACATCGGGGTCGATATCAGGTGACATCAGAACGACGGACGAGACCCGGTTCAGCATCCCCCGATTGCCGCGAAGCGCCGCCTGTCGCAGTGTCTCCATCACCAGTTGGGCCCCCATGGAATGACCCAGAATGCTCACTGTTCCACCTGACTCGACCGTGAGCGCCGTCAGCACCGCCTCAAAATCATCCCGGGAGTAAAGCACGCTGTCGCGGTCATAGGCGTAGCCACGAACGTCACCCGCCGAGGGCCAGGAAAACACCAACCCATTGTCGACAAACCCAAAATCGGTCCGGATCTGGGCAAACCGGTAAACGGCATCCGAAAAAGTCACGTTGTAGCCATGCACATAAACGAGTGTTTGCCGGCTGGGCCCGCTTGCATGCATTTCGGATATCATGGTCCGCGCGTTGCGGTAGACCTTGCTATCTGTCATTACGAAATCGGTGGCGGCATCGGGCGGACCATCGGGCCATTCGATATTGCCCGGCTCATGGGTCGGCGGGACAGAAACATCAAGGCTGAGAAACTTCAGCCCGTCAGGTCGTTCCTCCCCGAACATGGGGCCGAGATTGGACAGCTCCAGCTCTGTCGCCACGAATATCCGCTCTGTCTTGGCCAACGGGCTGCCCGGCCCGAATTGTGCCACATTCTTCGGCGCGCAGGACGCGAGCAGCAGCGCAAGAAGTGCGATCAGGTGGCGAGGGTCAATCATGGCGCGGTTCACGACAGGGCGATTATCCAAGCGAGTTAACTCTTGGAATTGTCTAGGCCAAACGACGCGCAGTGCAAAGCGTTTTGCAGCCCGTCTCAATGGCGGTCGCCGCTTTCGGCATTGCGCGCGCTGATCCATGGGGCGGCAAAGCGGATAAGGTCGTCATATCCGCACAGTTTGACGCCCGCATCCCCCAACTGGCCGAGGGCAACAGCGCCCGTGGTCTCAAACGCCGCGCCAGCTGCCGGGAAAAGCCGACCCATATCATCCGCCACATCGGGCGTTTGCCGCCACGGCGCATCGCCGGGGCCGGTCTTAAAGCGCCGCATCTTGGTGCGCTTGTGCTTGGCGTAATCCTCTGCGGTATGAAGCGGGGTGCAGCGGTTCCAGCCCACGCCTATAAGCAGGACTTTCATGCCCGGTCGATCCCGCATGCGCCCGAACGGAGAGGCAGGACCCGTGGCCCAGTCCTCAGCATGGGGAGTGATCAGATCACCTGCATCAGGGCCATTGAGGCAGACAGAAGTGGTCGCATGCGTGCTGCGGCGTGTGCCGGGCCAGGTGCGAAAGGTTTCGGCGATAACCCCCATCT
Source organism: uncultured Roseovarius sp. (assembly GCA_964389425.1). Classification (GTDB taxonomy): domain Bacteria; phylum Pseudomonadota; class Alphaproteobacteria; order Rhodobacterales; family Rhodobacteraceae; genus Roseovarius. The sequence goes on along the minus strand of CAYMEC010000076.1, from coordinate 6,818 downwards.
CACTGGTGGGGGATGTCGTCAGGTCAAAACCCGTGACCTCATATTCAATGCGCGTGATTTCATCATCAGACAGAACGCTGCGATCGACGTTAGTTGGGAAATAGGCGTCATCGGAGAAGCCCGGCATACCGACAAGTCCGGCCTCCGCCACCACCTCTTGCAGTGCTTCTATGACCGTCGGCGCACCGCCCGAGACATGGCCCATCGACCGCATGGACGCGTGCACCCAGACGCCATCCCCCGGACCAAGGCCAAGCCTGCGTAGATCTGCAATCAGGGTGTGTTTGCCATGCGCCATGTCCGCGTTCTAAGTCAGGGACTTCCGACTCTCAAAAGGAAAGAGGCCCGCACAGCGGCAGGCCCCTAAACGTCATGTCAATTTCTGTCAGCGTCAGGCGCTGGTCAGCATGCCCTTTTCAGAAGCCAGGCTGCGCATTCGCTTTTGCAGTTTTTCAAATGCCCGCACTTCGATCTGGCGGATGCGTTCACGGCTGACATCATACTGACCGCTGAGTTCTTCCAGCGTGACGGTCTGGTCGCTCAGGCGGCGCTGCGTCAGGATATCCTTTTCGCGGTCATTGAGCACATCCATCGCTTCTGCCAGAAGCGCGCGGCGCGCCTCGAGTTCATCTTTTGCTTCATAGTCACCGGCCTGATCGGCATCTTCATCTTCGAGCCAATCCTGCCACTGCATGGCGCTATCTTCGTCGGAGCCCACGGTCGCGTTAAGCGATGCATCCCCGCCCGACATCCGCCGGTTCATGGAAATCACCTCTTCCTCCGTCACGCCCAGGTCATGGGCGATACGCGCCACGTTTTCAGGACGCATATCGCCCTCTTCCAAGGCGCCGATCCGGGACTTGGCCTTGCGAAGGTTGAAGAACAGCTTCTTTTGCGCGCTGGTCGTGCCCAGCTTCACCATGGACCAGCTGCGCAGGATGTACTCCTGAATGCTGGCACGGATCCACCACATTGCATAGGTCGCAAGGCGAAAGCCTTTTTCAGGGTCAAAACGCTTTACGGCCTGCATGAGGCCCACGTTGGCCTCGGAAATAACTTCGGCCTGGGGCAGGCCATAGCCGCGATAGCCCATGGCGATTTTTGCAGCCAGACGCAGGTGGCTTGTGACCATCTGGTGCGCTGCGTCGGTGTCTTGCTCCTCGACCCAGCGCTTTGCCAGCATGTATTCCTGTTCCGGCTCCAGCAGCGGAAACTTGCGGATTTCCTGAAGATACCGGTTCAAACCGCCCTCAGGCGTCGGTGCGGGAAGATTTGCATAATTTGCCATACTGTCCGTGTCCTCCAGATGCAGCGCTTATGTTTATGCGCTTAACATTGCAGATAAGGTCGTCTTGCATCCATTTCAAGCGAGGTGGCCCAAAACGTATAACAGCAGGTAAACCCGGGCGACGGTCGGGTCCAGTTATGTGACATGTGGCTCACGCGACTGTGCTGGTTGTTTCAAAGGCGGGAGGCCTTTTGTCTTTGACTACGGCCCAAGACTGCGCAGCAACTGGGCCATATCCGACGGTAAGTCAGCTTCAAAACGCATCGCCTCTCCGCTCACGGGATGCTCAAAGCCCAAAACCCGCGCATGCAGCGCCTGACGGGAGAAGGCGGCGATCGTGTCTATCGCCTCTTGCGCTAATGCGCCTGTCTTGATCTTACGCCGGCCGCCATAGACTGGATCCCCGATCAATCCGTGTCCGATATGGGCCATATGAACGCGGATCTGGTGGGTTCGGCCTGTTTCCAGACGGCATTCGACCAGGGAGGCGACTGGCGGCACACCAAAGAACTGAATTACACGCACCCGCGTCACCGCATGGCGCCCTCCGTTGAACAGAACCGCCTGTTTCTGTCGCTCGGTCTTGTGTCGCGCCAGTTGTGTCGTGATTTTCACGATATTGCCCGGCTCCGACGACACACCCTTGAGGCCCCTAAGACGGGGATCGCCCACATCCGGCGCGCCGTAGACAAGAGCAGCATAGACCCGGTCGACAGAGTGCGTTTCAAATTGTTCTGCCAGCCCGTGATGGGCGCGATCGCTTTTGGCCACAACCAAAAGCCCGCTCGTATCCTTGTCGATCCTATGGACGATGCCGGGGCGTTTTTCCCCACCCACACCCGACAGGCTGTCCCCACAATGGTGCAAAAGCGCATTGACCAATGTCTGGGATGGCGTCCCGGGGGCGGGGTGCACGACCATGCCCGCCGGCTTGTTGACTACGATCAGATCATTATCTTCGTGGACAATATCAAGCGCGATATCCTGCGCGACAATATCGGTTTCCTGCGCAACAGGGACGTCAATTTCCACCAGATCACCTTCCGCCACGCGCGCCTTGCCATCGGAAACAACGACGCCGTTCACCCGAACAAAGCCCTCGGCAATGAGGCGCGCCAACCGTGTCCGCGACAGAGCTGCGCCCTCTGGCACATCACGCGAAAGCGCCTTATCAAGACGCGGTGGCGGCGCATCCGCGATCCGGAAACTTATCAGGGGTTCCCCCATGGAAGACAGCCCTCAGTCTTCGCCGGTCGATCCCGGCACTGTCAAATACCTGCGTTGGCTGGTGACCATCCTGACAGCCACCATGGTTTTGGGGTTCATAGTGATCGTCGTGCTGTTTGTCATCCGTTTCTCGGACGCGTTCGGCCCGGAATTGCCTGACGTGATCACCCTGCCCGACGGATCGGAGCCGCTGGCCTTCACCCAAGGGGGCGATTGGTACGCTGTCGTTACGGAAGAGGATCAAATCCTGATCTATGACCGTGAGAGCGGCGAATTGCGCCAAATCATCGATGTCGAATGAAGATGGTACCGCCTCCCCGGCTCGAACGGGGGACCTCTAGATCCACAATCTAGCGCTCTAACCTACTGAGCTAAGGCGGCCCTGCAGCGCCATATGCCAAAGGGTGCGGGCCGATGCAACTGTCAAAAAGCCTTTCGACCACCGCAGCCGCGACAAATCTGGAGGTGCCCTGAGGATCAGGCCGCGGTTTCGTTGCCGTCCATACGCCCCATCTCTGGCGTGTAGATCCGGTATCCGTGGCGGCCCTGTTCTTTCACGACGTAAAGCGCCGTGTCAGCCTCTTCCATCATGACTTCCACGTCGGCATCGGCGATGTCGCAGGTGATGCTAATGCCGATACTGGCAGAAACATGCAAATCCTGATCTCCAAACACGACCGGCTTCTCAATTTCATGAACGAGCCGCTCTGCCAGCGTTGACACAGCGGAATGTTCCATAACGCCCGGCAGCAGCAGGGTGAATTCATCCCCGCCCTGTCGCACCACTGTATCTTCAGGCCGGGTCGCCGCGCGCAAGCGGTCTGAGACCTGCAACAGAACAGCATCGCCCGCGGCATGACCAAAGGTGTCGTTCACCGCTTTGAAATGATCCAGATCGATATGCATCATGGCAAAACCGTTTCCGCGTGTCTTGAGCTGTGTCGTGGCAATGCGCAAAGCGCGACGGTTGCCCAAACCAGTCAGAGTATCCGTCAGAGCGCGTTCTTCGGCTTCAATTTTTGCCGATTCCAGCCGCGTGTTGAGATGGTGCAATTCCTGCATCACGGCGGTTTTTGCCTCAATCAAGTAGAGCATCTCCACTGTGAGATCTGTGACCGCGAAGTCAGTGCCGCTCAAGGCGTAGTCATTCACCGCATCCATCACGGAGATACCGAACGCGAGGCTCAACACCGCGCAATTCTCCACGCCCGGCAAAGCCCCGTCAGGCAAAGACGCAATCACGCCCTTGAGTTCGGTGTGAGGGGCTGCGCGTGTGACAAAATGCAGCTTACGGCCACGATTCGCCAAAAGCCCGTCCATACCTTTCACGGCTTTCGGGCGACGCAGGTCGAGGAAATCCCCCAACGGCGTACCCACGAGTGGGCGACCTTCGGTGAGTTTCAGAACCGATTTTCCGGCGCGGTGGATACAACCATTGCCATCCACCACAATGTACCAGGGGCACAACACATCCAGCATCCGCGTCAGCGGCGTTTGCGTTTCCATTCCGTCCTTCATCCGGTTTGCACCCCCAATTCGAACGCGCGCGCTTCGGCAAAGTCGATATCCAGTAGGCGCACGTCAATCACGTCTGCTCCGCTGCTGGCCGGGTTTGAATCCAGAAAGACGAGCGCGCCATAATCATCAGCCATCGCACGCAAAAGCCCAAGGAAAACGGGTCCGAAAAGCCCCTCTGTCCCAGTCTGGGGCCGGATTACGAGGCTGAAAGTTTCGGCATCTTCCTCTCTCATTTCCAGCTGCGGCATGGGCAAGTCGGGAACGGCGAGCCGCACGCGCGCGGGGAGTTCATCCAGAGAATTCAGGAATTCCACGAAATCCGTACCGCCAAAGCGCAGAAGCCGCCGCAGACCGTCTGTTTTGGGCGAAGCCACGAGATAGGTGCCGATGTCCTCAAGCACCTCTTCCCGTCGCTTGCCCAACCCGTTTGCAAGCGCGTTCACGACGCGGTCCGTGATGTCCCGTTCATAAGGAAGCATCGCTTCGAATGTCGTGAAGGCAAGGCCAGCCTCATCCGTGACTGACGTCCAAAACGCATCTCCGTAGGTGTCGCGAGCAAACCTTTCGACCGCCCGATTCATAAGCCCGTGCAAAACACGTCTCCACTGCTTGTTTTGTGCAGTGTGGGCCGGAGATGCTTAATGTCGCCTCAACAACTTCAATTGTCTGTACTTTCGCCCCCGGTCAGAAATCTGTCGGCGCGCCGCCTTCGCGTTTGCGACGTTCAACAAAATCTGCAAGTTCATCGCGAATTGCATCCTCCATTGGCGGAGCTTCGAAATTGGCGATGATATCGCGGAACTGCTGGTGGGCGCGTTCAGGCGTCCAGATGCCGCCCGCGGCCTCCCAAGCCTCAAAATTGCGCCAATCGCTCAGGAACGGTTGGTAGAAGGCGGTGGTGTAGCGATCTTGCGTGTGCTGAATGCCGAAGAAGTGGCCTTGGTCACCCACCTCGCGCACGGCCTCCACCGCGATGTCATCCTCACCAGTCGCGGTGATGACCGGGTCCATATAGCGTTGAATATGCTGTAGAATTTCGCAATCCATGATGAACTTTTCAGGGGACGCGATCAGACCACCCTCCAGCCAACCGGCGGCGTGGTAGACCATGTTTGCCCCGGCCTGAACAGCGGACCAGAGGCTGTTGGATGTCTCCCAAATGGACTGCCCGTCAGGCACATTGGCCGCGCACACGCCCGAGGCGCGCATGGGCAGGCCGTAGAAGCGCGCCAGTTGCCCGGTCATCTGCGTGGCCCGCATGTATTCGGGCGTGCCAAACGCGGGCGCGCCGGATTTCATGTCAACATTGGAGGTGAATGTGCCGATTGCGCAGGCCGCACCAGGGCGGATGAGCTGCGCCAGAACCACGGCGCAGAGGCCTTCGGCCAGCGATTGCGCCACAGCGCCTGCCATGGTCACAGGCGCCATTGCGCCCGCCAGCGTGAAAGGTGTCACCACAAGCCCCTGATTGCGCCGCGCCATACGCATCCAGCCGTCCAGCATGGGAAAGTCATGCTTGAGCGGCGAGGTGGAGTTGATGTTGGTGTACATGTAGGGTTTGGTTTCGAACTGCTCGTGGCTCACACCAGCCGCGATGCGAACCATCTCCATCACGTCCTCGACCCGTTCCTTACCAAGGCAATAGGCGTGAGGCGCCTTGTCCGTCAGCGTCAGCTTGTCATAGAGCGCATCCAGATGGCGGATGGAGGCGTGGATGTCCTGTGGTTCGACCGGGTAGCCACCGATGAAGTGGATACAGTTGAAATGCTGGCTCAGTTTGAAGAAATTCGCACACATCTCGCGCGTGCCGGTCACTTTCTTGCCGATATGCATGTCCCAATAGCTGGGTGGAGAGGACACATTGCCAAAAAGCAAGCTCTTTCCGCCCATGGTGATCGTGTGATCGGGGTTACGCGGTGTGATGGTCCATGTCGACGGGGCAAGGGCAATCTGCTCCATCACGAAATCCCGGCCCATGCGGACGTTTTCGCCGTTGATGGTGCAGCCCCCTGACTTTTTCAGGATCTCCACAGCCTCTGGGTTCAGGAACTCGATCCCGATCTCTTCGAGGATGCGCATGGCTCCGTCATGGATCGCCTGAACGCCCTCTTCGCTTAAAGGCTCCGTCGGGCGGTCAATGTTTATCGGCGGGTTCCATGGCATCTGTTGATCCGTGGCCGACCCGCGTCTGTCGGCATGGCCCGCGCGCCCGCCACCGCGTTTTCTGCGTTTGGTCTCTGTCGCCATGGGACTCTCCTTGCTGTCAGAGATCAAAGAAGCATCTGCGATGGATCAAGGTGTGCCATTTTGCGACACGTTTTGTCGTTTAACCTGTTTGCTTGCTCTCAGGCCCAAGAAACGAAAAACCCCGGCCACGCAGACCGGGGTTTTTCGCTATCCGTAGGCCGGGGTTCACCCCGGCACCGGTTCAGCCTTTTTCTTCGATGATCTCCACAAGGTGGGGGATCTTATTGACCATGCCACGCACGCTTGGTGTATCTTCCAACTCACGCGTCTTGTGCATTTTGTTCAGGCCAAGGCCCACCAGAGTCGCGCGCTGTTCTTTGGGGCGACGGATGGGGGAGCCGACTTGTTTGACGACGATTGTCTTTGCCATTTGTCTCTCTCCTTAGCTCGCCGCTTCTTCAGCGGGGGCTTCAGCTGCTGGTGCGTCATCACGACGGATGATGTCAGCCACTTTCTTGCCGCGGCGCTGTGCCACCATGCGGGGGCTGGCTTCTTTGCCAAGTCCGTTCAGCGTGGCGCGGATCATGTTGTAGGGGTT
>CAYMEC010000075.1:0-16561 GCA_964389425.1 uncultured Roseovarius sp. | reverse complement strand
CGGCAATCTGCTTGAAGCTGATGGTGGTGTTGTCCACCAGCCAGACGGCGGTGGCCTTGGCCATAAGCGGTTTTGACATCTCGGGTCTCCTTCAAACACAGCACCCCTGTTGCCTGAAATGGCTTGCCCGGGGTGGGGCGGGTTTCCGTTGTCGGGGAACTTGAGACGCATATAGTGGGCTGGACGACAAAAAGAAAGGGCCAATCATGCGCTGGATCTGGGCGGGTCTTCTGGCCTTCTGTACCTCCACGGCCTTCGCTGACGGTGAAAAACCCGGCGAATTCGACTACTATGTCCTTGCCCTCAGCTGGTCCCCCACATGGTGCGCACTGGAAGGCGACGCGCGCGGGTCCGAACAATGCACGCCCGAGGCCGATCACGGCTGGGTCCTTCATGGGCTCTGGCCACAATATCATCGCGGCTGGCCTGCTCATTGCCCCAGCGCCGAACGCCCGCCGTCCCGCACGATGACCCGCGACATGGCCGACATCATGGGCACCTCCGGGCTGGCGTGGTACCAATGGAAAAAACACGGCACCTGCACAGGGCTTTCGGCCCCGGACTACTATGCCCTTTCGCGTGAGGCCTACGCCTCCGTCAACCGCCCCGAAGTCTTCCGCAAACTCACCAAACCCGTGAAACTCCCCGCCAGCGTCGTGGAAGAGGCCTTCCTCAAAGCCAACCCCTCATGGGAGCCCGACATGCTCACCATCACCTGCCGCTCTGGCCGCATCCAGGAGGCGCGCCTCTGCCTTTCCAAATCCCTCGATCCCGTCCCCTGTGGCCGCGACGTAATCCGCGATTGCACGCTAAGCGATGCGCTGTTCGACCCGATAGATTGAGCAAAAAGATATGATGCCTCCGGCGGAGGTATTTCAGACAAGAAAGAAACACATCACAGCTTCTTTCTTGTCAAAAATACCTAAAGAAACGATGCAATAAGCGCGATCAATGCCACAGGCCACAAAAGCACATGCAGCATGTAATCAAACCAATTGCTGCTGCCCCAACGCATGACCCAGAACAGCTGACTGACCACAGCCACCAGTGCCAACACCCAGTTGCCCGTCAGCGCCGCGTAAAGACACGACCCCATAACCATCCCGGCCACAGGCATCGGCGCATAACCCAACCGGTAAAGATCCACCCGCAACACGCCGAAGGCCGAACATAGGAAAACCGTGTAGCCTACCAAAAACACCACCAATTCCAACGCAGAGAAGCCCGGCATCTGCATCCCTAGCCTCGCCACCACCCCTCCGAGCGCCAGCGCGGGCAACATCACCCCGAACGGAGTGAGGAGCGCGACAGCGCCCCCAACCACAACACCGCGCGACAGCGCCACCGCCGCCGCGCCAGCGGCGGCCCCCAGCACGGTCGACGCAAGCGGAGCGAGCGCCGCCATCGCCACCCCCTGCACGACCCATGTCACCAGCAAGGCAAGCGCCAGCGAGCTGCCCAGCTGCCTCATGTCGCCTCCACCCAGGCCTGATTGAACACATGGACCATAACGCCCCGCTTGGTGCCCTTGGAATAGCTCAGCACAATCTCGCCCGAGCCAAGCCGCCGCAGCATCGGATAGCGCAGCGCGCCCGCCTCCTCGAAGCACCCAAGTTCTCGCCAGCTCTCCCCCTCATCCTCGCTCAGCACCAAGCGCAACACATCCGGCGCATCTTCCAGATCATTCATGGCCATGAGGATCCGCCCGTCACCCAACGCCAGCGCCGCCACAGGCGAGCTCGGGTTAAACACCTCGCGCGGTGCCACAGGCGACCAGCTTTGTCCGCCATCCTCCGTCCGGCTCACCAACAGCTTCTTGCTCTGCTCAAAATCCCGCAAAAACGCCACGGCGCGGGTCTGGCTCAATGGCACAATCATCGGCTGAATGGGTTTGCCCCACCCCGCCATCCGCCGCGTGTCCCGCACGCGACCGTTCTCGTCAAACCGCGCCAAAAGACCAAAGGTGGACCCCATCTCGAAATAGGCCGGCAGCCCCATGGACCCATCCGCGAACGCCACCATTGGCGATTTCACCAGATTGGACCGCCCCAACACCGGCGACAGATCCAGCCGCCGCGCAGGCCCATCGCGGGCCACATCCACAATCGAGGCCATCGCCCAACCGCCCACGGACGCCACCGTCGCCCAGAGCCCGCCCGGGCGCGCCTCGTTCTCAATCGTGTTGCCCAGCGTCACGACGATCTGCGCAGGCTCCATCGCCTTGCTCAACCCCGCGCGCGTCAGATAAGGCCCGGTTTCCGTCTGCTGCCAAACCCCATCCACAGGCTCAAACCGCGCGCCCAGCACATCCACATCCGCCTGCGCCTCCGCCGAGCCTTCGAACCACAAAACCCGAAAGCCGCCCTCTTCCACGACAATCCCGGGTGAATGGGCCTGACCGCTCTCGGGCGCGTAATTTAAAACCGTCCCGAAAAAAGGCGCGCCCTCAGGCGCCACAGGTTCCGGCACCGCAAAGCGCCACTCCAGCGGTCTGTCCCGCGCAATGGCCCAGAGCGACAGCGCCACACTGACCCCTGCAAGCAGCAAAGAGAACAGGGCCGCCGCAGTCATTCAGCCAACCTTCAGGACGATCTTGCCGATATGCCCGCCCGCTTCCATATGGGCGTGGGCCGCCGCCGCCTCGGCCAACGGAAATTCGCTATCCATCACGGGCGCGACCGTCCCGGCCTCCAAGAGCGGCCAAACCTCAGCGCGCAGCGCCGTCGCAATCTCCGCCTTCGCCAGATCGCTTTGCGGGCGCAGGGTTGACCCTGTCAGCGTCAGCCGCTTCATCATCACGACAGCAAAGTTCAATTCCACCTTCGGACCGCCCAGAAAGGCGATATTGACCAACCGCCCGTCATCAGCCAAGGCCCTCACATTGCGCGGCATGTAATCGCCACCCACCATGTCCAGGATCAGATCCGCCCCACCTTGCGCCTTCAGAACCGAGACGAAATCCTCCTCCCGGTAATTGATCGCCACCTCGGCCCCCAGATCGCGGCAGACCTGGCACTTGGCCTCACTGCCCGCCGTGGTGAAAACGCGCGCGCCGAACCTGCTGGCCAGTTGTATGGCCGTTGTGCCGATGCCCGAAGACCCGCCATGCACCAAAAACCGCTCGCCCGCCCGCAGACCACCGCGCATGAACACATTGGTCCAGACGGTAAAGAACGTCTCCGGCAAACACGCGGCCTCCCGCAGGCCCATCCCCTTCGGCACAGGCAAACAATGCGCAGCAGGCGTCGCCACAAACTCTGCATACCCGCCGCCGGGCAACAGCGCGCAAACCTGATCGCCGACCGACAATCCTGACACGCCCGCCCCGACGCCGGTGATCTCGCCCGCCGCTTCCAGACCCGGCAGGTCAGATGCCCCGGGCGGCGGCGCGTAATTTCCGGCACGTTGCAACGCGTCGGGGCGGTTCACCCCGGCATAGACCACGCGGATCACAACGTCCCCCGGGCGCGGCTCCGGCACCGGGCGCGTGGTCAGTTTCAACACCTCCGGCCCGCCGGGCTCGGTAATCTCCACAGCGGTCATGGTGGTCATTTCAGTCTTCCTTCAAACAGGGCCGGACCAGCGCCCCGGCATGTCATTCGATTGGGTACCCGTCGTCCCCATCCGGTCGAGCAAGGCATTCATCATCGCCTCCGGCCCCTTCACTAGCCCGCTCAACAGGCGATTGTCACGTGCCTTGGCCTTGATCTTCTCTATCCGCATCACGTCCTCGATCCGGCGGTCAAGGAAGGACCAGGTGTTTTCATGCCCTTCGCTTTCATCACCCAGCCAGTACAGCACGGTGGCCCCATAGACCCCCGACAGCGTCGCCCGCTTGGTGTACCAGTTCACGTCCTTCGATGTATCGCCCAGCGTCTTCCAGATCAGATCCGCCGTACCCCACAACGCCTGCGCCCCGTCACCCGCGTAATGCGGCAGGGAAAAAAGCGTCATCCCCCGGCGCACCATCTCCTTGTCCTCGATCACCTCAAGCCGCGTGCGTACGGCAAAGGCCACGCGCTCACTATACCGCATGGCCGACAGATCCGCCTCTTCCAGCTTGGCCACCATCGCGGCATCCCCTGCCGCATGAAAGGCCAGCGCCAGATCAACGGCCCCGCGCGGAAACGCGGCCCGTGCCACGCTCAGGTCCACCTCTGCGTCCTTGGCAGCGGCGGCAAATGTGGCCTCGCTCCAGCCGTCAAAGGGCACATGCATCGCCGCCGCATTCAGCATCTTCGCCGTGATATCGATATCGTTCATCACAAACTCCATTTGTCCTGTCATAGACTAAAGCATTGCCCATTTAATGTTAATCAGAAGCAATGCTTCAGGTTCCAAGTGTGCGTGCAATTGGATCCGAAAACCGGCTCCCACTTTTCGGATTGCACGCTGGACAACATAAATCCCCTTTGCTATACGGCCACTTCCTGCAACTCATGCAACTCAAACCTAGAAAGGTGGTGACACCACATGCAGGTCAGTGTTCGCGACAACAATGTCGATCAGGCGCTTCGTGCCCTGAAAAAGAAGCTGCAGCGCGAAGGCGTGTTTCGGGAAATGAAGCTTCGGCAGCATTTCGAAAAGCCGTCTGAAAAGCGTGCCCGCGAAAAGGCAGAGGCCATCCGCCGCGCGCGCAAACTCGCACGCAAGAAAGCGCAACGCGAAGGTCTTCTCTGAAGCCACCGCGCCAACAAGACGATTGAGACACCCCCGTGGCCCTGCCTTGGGGGTTTTTCATTTTCAGGGCTGGACCCTTCCTTTCCGCACTCGCCTTTCCCCCGGAATTCAAAGGCGCTCCGTGACAGCTTTGCGGACGGAACGGACCTCCCTGAAATTCCAATCAATCAATTCCATCAATAACTACCAAGTTCGTAGATGCCGTTTGATGGCGAATTTTTGACAGTTCCAGGTATTCTGGATCACTGTGCCACGCCTTGGCCTTTTCTACGGACGGAAAGCGCATTATGACTGTCCGGGGCATGGCCCACGATCCTTCCAAAATTTCCGTTTCGGCGCGCGATGTTGCCAGTAGCTCGCCGCCATGCTTTTCAAAGCAGGGCATAAAGCCAGCGAGATAGGCTTGGTAGGCCTCAGGCTCATGTATGTCGAGTTGACCAACTACGTAGGCTGGCATGATTTTCTCCCATCAAAGCAGTTTTCTGGAACACATTAACTGCTCCGAACAATGGCGCAACTTTAGCGTTTGGCGGGTCTGCTTTGGGCTCAAGGCAGTCATCGGTCGCGCCCACAACGCGCAGGTCAGAAAACGCAACGCGCAGATCTGCGGTAGCCTGCAAACGACAATAATGCGATTGAGACACCCTGTGGCTTGGCCTTGCAAGTTTCCATTTCTGGGGCGGGGCTTCGTTGCACGCGCTTGGGTCAGAATTCCTTGACCCCACCCACTCTCGGGACTCTGACAGGCAATCAGGTTTGGTTCGATCTGATCATGGCCGTGACGATCGGGTTTTACGTGATCGCACGCCGCGCGCGCCGTTGGCATGCCCCTGCTGCCCTGAGGTATCGCGGTGATATCAACAGCCTGCATTGCGCTTCTGCCGATGCTGGCCCGTTTGATCTGGCTTGAAAGCAAGAAGCACACCCGAACCACAGTTGAGGCATGGATCCACCCAAAGGCCTTTCGCAGCATAATTTAGCCCAACCCAACCTATTCCCCTTGCACCGCGCGCCGCCGTCGCATATCTGAGCGCGATCAAAGGGCAATACGGACAAACCCATGGCAACAGCACAGACGATTGACCGCGCGCTTCTTGGCACCATCTGTGTGATCCTCATCGTCTCCATCGGTGTGCATCTCTATGACACGACCTATTTCGCCCTCACCTTCGCCAAGGAAGACGGGCTCGTGGAATATGCCACCGCGTTCGGATTGCTGCTCTGCTCCATGACCTTTGCGACACATGCCGGCAGCCTGCGGCGCCGGGGCCTCACCTTCGCGGCGGTCTGCACCGCGCTTTACGCGCTCGTGTTCTTCCTTGGCGCGGGGGAGGAAGTGTCCTGGGGTCAGCGTATCTTCGGCTGGGAGTCCGGCGAATTCTTCCTGGAAAACAACCACCAGGATGAAACCAACCTGCACAATCTGGTGGTGGGCGATCTGAATCTGGCCAAGACCGTGTTTGGCAGCGGGCTCACGACGGTGATCCTGCTGTATCTCGTGGCCCTGCCCCTGCTTTACCCGCGTGTCGGGGCGATACAGCGGCTGGTCGACAAATTCGCCGTCCCTGTTCCGGCCTTGCGCCACACCGCCCTGGCCATCCTCACCAGCCTTGTTATCGCGGTCATAGACCAATCCCGCAAATGGGAGGTCTATGAATGCATATTCAGCTTGCTGATGCTTGCGATCATCGTGATGCCGCAAAACCGTGAGCACACGCGCTGATCACCTCTGGCGTCAAACAAGACGATCAGACCCACTTGGCCAAGGGCGGCAGGCTCATCAGAACCGCATCCGCATCATGCCCCGTGGCCAGCCCAAACTTCGTGCCCCGGTCGTAGACAAGGTTGTATTCTGCATAAAGCCCGCGATGCACCAGCTGCGCGTCCTTGTCCGCGTCTGACCAATCCTGCACGCGCCGCTTTTCCACCAGCGGGACATAGGCAGGCAGAAACGCCCGGCCAATATCCTGCGTCAGGGCAAAATCCGCGTCCCAATCGCCACTGTTGCGGTCATCCATGAAGATGCCCCCCACACCCCGCGCGCGATGCCGGTGCGGGATAAAGAAATACTCATCCGCCCACTCTTTCAGCCGGGGATAGTGTTCCTCACCGTGGGGGTCGAGATGGGCCTTCTGCGTGGCGTGAAAATGCTGGGTGTCCTCGTCGTATTCGATGCAGGGATTGAGGTCTGAACCGCCGCCGAACCACCACGCGCCAGGCGTCCAGAACATGCGGGTGTTCATGTGCACTGCCGGGGAATGGGGGTTCTGCATATGGGCCACAAGGCTGATGCCCGATGCCCAGAAACGCGGATCATCTTCCATCCCCGGCACCCCGCGCGCGGCCATCGCCTTTTGCGCGGCCGCTCCCAACGTGCCGTAGACCTCGGAGACGTTCACGCCCACTTTCTCGAACACGCGGCCCCCGCGCATCACGCTCATCAGGCCGCCCCCGGCGTCAGATCCGTCCTCGCTCGTGCGCTTCGTGTCTTTGACCTCGAACCGGCCCGGGGCCGCATCGGACAGCGGTCCGGTATGATGGCTGTCTTCCAGCCCTTCGAACGCCGCTACGATCTGGTCGCGCAATGCGCGAAACCACGCCGCCGCCTGAGCTTTTTCGGTCTGCATATCGGTGACCGTGTCTAAAGTCATCGGCCCGTCTCCTGTAAACTTTAGTTTACAGCATTAATGCGCCGGAGCGGCCACCGGGTCAAGCAGAGTCCGGCCACCATCCACCGTCATGATCTGGCCTGTCATGAAGCCGGAACTGTCACAAGCCAAGTATTGCACGGCTTCGGCCAATTCCGCGGCTGAGGCAATTCGCCCCAAGGGCGTATGCCCTTCGATGTCTTCGCGGAAGTCGGCATTGTCTTCCAACGTGTCCTTCAACGACGCGCTCATCACCGATCCGAACGCCACTGCATTCACCCGGATCCGGTGCGGCGCCAGCGCCACGGCAAGGCTCCGCGTCATCTGGTCAAGGGCGGCGGTCGACACCGAATAAGCCAGCAAATCAGGATGCGTGCGCCGGGCGGCGATGGAGGACAGGTTCACGATGGTACCGGCAAACCCTTCGTTGTCGCCGGCTTCCTCGGCCTGTTTGATCATCCGCTTGGCCACCAGTTGCGAGGTGCGCAACGCGGTCAGAAGGTTCTGCTGCAACAGCAATTCAACAGCATCATCATCCGGGTTCAGCGGGTCCGACGGCACCAGTTGCCGCGATCCGTTGATCAGGATGTCCACGCGTTCAAACGCATCAATCGTCGCCGACAACAGGTTGGCCAACGTCAGCTTTTCGCGCAGATCGCCGGCGAAATAGCGGGTGGAAGACCCCTCTTCATTCTCGCCCAGCTCTTCCCTGAGATGCTCTTCATCGATATCGGCGAACATCACGTTGGCCCCCTTGTCGGCAAAATGTCGACCTATGGCCAGGCCGATACCATTGGCACCGCCCGTCACAATCGCGGTTTTTCCATCAATGGAAAACGACATCGTCTACCTCTTTTTTCGGGAGAGTTGGGTGGGACTAACCTGACCGTTTACGCGTGCCGGAGATCGGGCGGGACGCCAAAAGCAGTTTGAAACGCGCATCGCCACCAAATTCGGCCACCTCCGAGAAACTTTGTTCCAAGGACCCTTCATAAGGAAGATGTCGGTTGGCCACCAGAAAAAGCTGACCTCTCGGGTGCAGCAGGCGGGCGCCCGCGCGGATAAATCTTTGACCTATATGAGGTTCCGCCTTTCGCCCGGTGTGAAACGGCGGGTTCATGATCACGCAATCGAGCGGAGTATCCGCCTCCCATGTGCTCGCATCCGCCCAATGAAACCGCGCGCGCGAATCGGAAATATTGGCCTTCGCACAGGTCAGGGCCGCATGTTCAGCCTCTACCAGATCGAGGCGGTCCACCCCGTCCCGCTCCAGGATCCGGGCTGACAGATACCCCCAGCCTGCGCCCAGATCGGCCACCCTTGCACCCAGCTTTTCGGGCAAATGATCGGCCAACAGGCGAGAGGCCGGATCAATCCCATCCGCCGAAAAAATCCCCGGCGCGGTGACAAAGCCGCCTTCGATGGGCGGGCGTTCCTCCCCCAGCCAGTCATCAAACGCGGGCCGAGCGTCGAAATGAAAGAGCTTCCCATGCGCCTTCGACAGCGCTCGACTGGCATCCGCCCGCTTGCGGCACGCCTTGTAGATCGCCTCGACCCCATCCGTCTTGGCCCCGTCCACGATCACAGGCCCGTCCGTCGCCGCGACCGCCTGCGCAATCAACGCCTGCGCCAATGCCTTGGCCCGCGGCACGCACACGATCGAGGCCGCAACGCGCGTCTCCAACGCGGTCGTGCAGGCATATCCTTCCGCCTCGAACCGATCGACATCCGGCTTGAACCCGGTGACAAGAATGCAGCGCTCCTTGGGCAGCGGAGACAGGTCAAACCCGTCCCGCGGCGCAAACACCGCAATGGGTCCGGACGCGGGCAAAGACGGCGTTCCCGCCTCCAATGCAAGGGCCAACCTGACGCTCACGCGGTTATTCTTTTTCCATGGTGCATTGCAGCGGGTGCTGATGCCGGCGGGAGAAATCCATCACCTGGCTCACCTTCGTCTCTGCAATTTCGTGGCTGAACACACCCACGA
Source organism: uncultured Roseovarius sp. (assembly GCA_964389425.1). Classification (GTDB taxonomy): domain Bacteria; phylum Pseudomonadota; class Alphaproteobacteria; order Rhodobacterales; family Rhodobacteraceae; genus Roseovarius. Next base: position 7,246 of record CAYMEC010000075.1, on the reverse strand, counting down.
CCGCGACACCTTTCTTGTGCACGGTCAACATGATCTCGAAGGCCTCCGCGTGGGTCATGCCAAAGAACCGCTCCAGCACGGCCACGACAAATTCCATCGGCGTGTAATCATCATTCAGCAGCAAGACTTTATACAGCGGCGGGCGCTTGGTCTTGGGACGCGTTTCAACGATGACAGAGGTATCACCCCCGTCGCCGCCGCCGTCTCCCGGCTCCTGCATTTTGAGATCCGATAAAATCATCTGGGTCCAAGATAGCTGTTTGGCAGTCTCATCCTTGAAGGGATTATATAGTCGACGCAGCGCGGGTGAAAAGAGGCGTTCGGTCAACGTGCGTGGAATCAAGGTCCTTAGCCCGCCCCGCTCACTCCGCCCGCCGCATCAAGACCACCAGGTTCGACACCACCAGCGCCCCAATCACGACAACACCCCCAACCAAAGCCCAGCGCCCCGGATCCTCCCCGATCCACGCCCACACCAGCAAAGGCGCCAGCACCGACTCCAGCAAGATCAGCAAGGACACCTCCGCCGAACTGATGAAACGCGGCCCCAGCGTCAGAAAACAGGTGGCCACCGCGATAAACAACCCGTGGCCCAAAAACAGAGGCCACTGCTCCGCCACAGTCTCAAAGGGCGCGGCAAAAGGCCAAAGCAACAACGCCGCCCCGATGTATGCCACCGGAACGGCCGGGATCATGGACACATCCTTCACCACCCGCACCGCCGTCAGTGCCCCAGCATAGGCAACGCACACGTAAAGCGCCCAGATATCGCCCTTCCAGGACGCGATCTCATTCTCCGACGACCCATAGGCGATGATCCCCAGCCCCATGACCACCACCGCCATGGTCAGCACCATCCTGAGCCCGATCCCTTCGCCCAGAAACACCTTCCCGAAAATGGCCGCGAAAATCGGCATGGAGGCAAAGATCAGCACCACATTGGCCACCGACGTATTCGTCACCGCCATGACGAAGGCGGGCGCGGTCGACCCGATCAGCAACATGTAGATCAGCCCAGGCCACCCGGTCGTCATCGACGCCCTGAACCCGCGTGTGCCCTGAACCGCCAGCAACCCCACCAGAATAATCACCCCCGCGCTCATCCCGCGCCAGAACGCCGTCACAACCGGCTCGGCATCAATCAACCTTACAAACAGCGAATCCGGCACGACAAACAGCACGCCGATTGTCGTGAGGATCAGACCTTTGAGATGCGTATTCATGAGTTCTGGGTCATGGTTTTCTGACGCGATGTAAAGCGCTCATTCGCGCCGCTCATGCACCTCAATCACATTGCCCTCGGGGTCGTAGAAATAGACCTGATGCCAGCCCGCCACCGCGCTGTCCCCCCAATTGGAATAGGGAACGGCCTGATCTTCCAGATGCGCCTTGAACGCCTCGATATCGCCCACGCGATAGGCCACATGTCCCTCCAGAACCGGGTTCACCAACTGGCCCGTGCGAAACCCGGCCTCCACATCCTTGCGTGCAATATGCAGATGGATATCTCCATCGGTCAGGAACATCACATCCCCGGCATAAACCTCCTCGTCCATGCGCAGTGCGGGGATATCCTCGTCACACCGCTCCAGCCCCAGAACCTCGCGATAGAACGCGTCCATCTCCTCCACCTTGTCCGTGGACAGGTTGATATGGTGCAGCTTGGGGCTCATTGCTCCACCTCATGCACTTCGATCACGTTGCCATCAGGGTCATAGAAGAAGATCTGGTGCCACCCGGCCACGGCGCGATTGCCCCAATCCGAGTAAGGCACGCCCTTCTCGTCCAGATGCGCCTTGAACGCGGACAGATCATCGGTGCGAAACGCGATATGCCCGCGCACCACCGGGTTCACCACCTGCCCTGTCGCCATCCCCGCCATTACATCGCGCTGCGCCAGATGGGTCTGGATATTGCCATCCGTGGTAAAGGCCACATCCCCCGCATAGCCCTGCTCTTTCTCCAACACCGGCAGGCCATCGGTCTCCCTCTCCTGCCCCATGACGCCTTGATAGAAGCGATCCATCTCCGCCACCTTGGTCGTCGTCAGATTGATATGATGCAGTTTCAGCTTCACCGCGTGTCCTCCTCTGGACGGCCACTCAACAACAAGCGTACCCTGCGGACAAGACAAATCGAAGGAACCGCCATGGCCGCGCCGATCAACCATTTCAAATCCGACTTGCTGTCCGGCAAACAAAGCTATGGCTGCTGGGCCGGATTCGCTGATCCATACGCCACCGAAGTGATGGGCACCGCAGGCTTCGACTGGCTGGTCATCGATGGCGAACACGCCCCCAATGATCTGCGCTCCATCACCGCCCAACTCCAGGCGTTGCAAGCCAGCACCACCCACCCCGTCGTCCGCCTGCCCATGGGCGAAGACTGGCTGATCAAACAGGTCCTCGACGCTGGCGCGCAAACCCTGCTGATCCCCATGGTGGAAACCGCCGCAGAGGCCGAGGTGCTCGTGCGCGCCACTCGCTACCCGCCCGACGGCATTCGCGGCTCGGGGGCCGCCCTTGCCCGCGCCACGATGTTTTCCGCCATCCCCGACTACACCATCACCGCCAACGCCCAAATCTGCCTCTTGGTGCAGGTCGAAACCGTCAAAGGTCTCGACAACCTCGATGACATCCTCGCGGTCGATGGCGTCGACGGTGTCTTCATCGGCCCCTCTGACCTCGGTGCAGATATGGGCCACCCCGGCGACAGCCGCGCCGCGCCCGTCCAGGACGCCATCCGCGACGCATTGGGCCGCATCAAGGCCGCGGGCAAGGCGCCCGGATGTCTCGCCGTGGATGACGAAACCGCCCTCACGTACCGCGATTGGGGCGCGCAGTTCCTCGCCGTGGGCATCGACGTGCTCCTCCTCGCCCAGACCGCCCGCGCACTGGCCGCCAAATGGCATGACCGCTAGGCACCTCCTCATCGATCTGGGCGGCACCCAAACCCGCATCTGCTGGGGTAACACCGACGCCATCGATCCCACGTCCACCCGCATCTTCCAGAATCGAGACTACCCCGGCCTCGCCCCTGTCATTGCCGCCTTTCTTGACGACCAACCCAGTCAGGTCGCCTGCCTCTGCGCCGGCGTCGCAGGCCCTGTCCAATCGGGCACCGCGCAACTCACCAATCTCGACTGGTTTATCGACGGCGCGGCCCTCAGGTCCCAAACCAGCGCGCGCCATGTCTTGCTGATCAACGACCTACAGGCCCAAGGCTACGCGCTCGACGACCTCCCCCCCTCCGCAGTCACGCCCATCAAAAAAGCGCCAGCGCAAGACGGCCCCCGCCTCGTCCTCAACCTTGGCACCGGCTGCAACTGCGCCGTGGTCCATCGCGTCGGCGACAGGCTTTTCGTCCCCCCTGCCGAGTCCGGCCACAGCGCGCTCCCCGACACCGACCCAGGCTTGCGCCCCCTCTTCGACCACCTCCGCACCGACAATCCCCATCTCCCGATCGAAGCCATCCTCTCCGGCCCCGGCCTCTCCCGCACCCATGCTTTCCTCACCGGAGACCATCTCACTCCCGAAGACGTCATGACCAAAATCTCCCAAGGTCAGGCTCCCAAAACCCTCTCCCTCTTCCTCCGCACCCTCGGCGCGGTGGCAGGCAATTTGGCCCTGCACCATCTGCCCACGGGCGGCCTCTACCTCTCCGGCGGGCTGGCCACCTCCATCGCCCCTTACCTCAACCACCCCGATTTCCTTGTCCCCTTCACTGCCCGCGGCCCCTACCGCGACATCGTCGCCGCCATCCCCATCTTCGCCATCACCCAAGACGGCTTCGCCCTCCACGGCTGCCACCGCTACACCATACAAAAATCCACAGTATAGAGCCTTGATTCCGCGCCGCCACAAACACCCGCAACGCCCTTCCCCGCCGCCTCGCGCTCTGTCATAATACCGTCAAACACCAATAAATGAGCAGCGCGACCCATGGCAGACGACCTTTTAAAAGCCACCGCAGAGACCGATTACGACGCCTCCTCCATCGAAGTCCTCGAAGGCCTCGAACCTGTCCGCAAACGCCCCGGCATGTATATCGGCGGCACAGACGACCGCGCGCTCCATCACCTCGTCGCCGAAGTCCTCGACAACTCCATGGACGAAGCCGTCGCAGGCCACGCGACGCGCATTGAGGTCGAACTCCACGCGGATTACTCCATCACCATCCGCGACAACGGCCGTGGCATCCCCATCGACCCGCACCCCAAATTCCCCGACAAATCCGCGTTGGAGGTGATCCTCTGCACCCTCCACGCCGGCGGCAAATTCTCCGGCAAAGCCTATCAGACCTCCGGCGGCCTCCACGGTGTCGGCGCGTCCGTCGTCAACGCTCTCTCCGACTCCATGGTCGTCCAAGTCGCCCGCAACAAGGAACTGTTCGAACAGCGCTTCTCTCGCGGCATCCCCCAGGGCAAACTGCAAAAAATCGGCGACGTCCCCAACCGCCGCGGCACCACCGTCACCTTCCACGCGGACGAAGAGATCTTCGGGCATCACCGTTTCAAACCGGCCCGCCTTTTCAAGTCCATCCGCTCCAAAGCCTACCTCTTCTCCGGCGTCGAAATCCGCTGGAAATCCGAAATCGAAGACGGCGACACGCCGACCGAGGCCACCTTCCACTTCCCCGGCGGCCTCTCCGATTTCTTGGGCGAAACCCTGGGCGAGGCCACCACCTATGCCGAGGCTCCCTTCGCCGGCACCGTCGATTTCCAGGAACGCTTCGGCCAACCCGGCAAGGTCGAATGGGCCATCAACTGGACGCCCGCGCGCGACGGGTTCATACAATCCTACTGCAACACGGTCCCCACCCCCGAAGGCGGCACCCACGTCACAGGCTTCTGGGCCGCAATCCTCAAAGGCATCAAGGCGTACGGCGAACTTGCCAACAACCGCAAAGCCACGCAAATCACCCGCGAAGACCTCCTCACAGGCGGCTGCGCCCTCGTCTCCTGCTTCATCCGCGAGCCGGAATTCGTCGGCCAAACCAAAGACCGCCTCGCCACGACCGAAGCCCAACGCCTCGTCGAAAACGCCGTCCGCGATCATTTCGACAACTGGCTCGCGTCAGATACCAAATCCGCCGGCGCCATCCTCGATTTCCTCATCCTGCGCGCCGAAGAACGCCTCCGCCGCCGTCAGGAAAAAGAAACCCAACGCAAATCCGCCACCAAGAAACTCCGCCTGCCGGGCAAACTGGTCGATTGCTCCAACGCCTCCCGCGAAGGGACCGAACTGTTCATCGTCGAAGGCGACAGCGCCGGTGGCTCCGGCAAGGCCGCCCGGGATCGCAAGACGCAAGCCATGCTCCCCCTGCGCGGCAAGGTCCTCAACGTGCTGGGCGCGGCCGCCGCCAAAATCTCCACCAATGCCGAAATCAAGGATCTCTGCGATGCTCTCGGCACCGGCATGGGCACGCGCTTCAACCTCGACGATCTGCGCTACGACAAGGTCATCATCATGACCGACGCCGATGTCGACGGCGCCCATATCGCGTCCCTGCTCATGACCTTTTTCTTCACCCAAATGCGCCCCATGATCGACGCAGGCCACCTCTACCTCGCCTGCCCGCCCCTCTACCGCCTCACCCAAGGCGCGAAGCGGGTCTATTGCCTCGATGAGGCCGAGCGCGACGCCTGGCTGGAGAAAGGCCTCGGCGGAAAAGGCAAAATCGACGTCTCCCGCTTCAAGGGTCTGGGAGAGATGGACGCCAAGGACCTCAAAGAAACCACAATGGACCCCGCCACCCGCAAACTCATCCGCGTGACCATCGACGAGGACGAGCCGGGCGAGACGGGTGATCTGGTGGAGCGTCTGATGGGCAAAAAACCCGAACTGCGGTTCCAGTACATCCAGGAAAACGCGCGGTTCGTGGAGGAGTTGGATGTTTGAGCTAGCCAGACTGACCCAACAGTCGCAAAATATGTGCTTCGGACACAAAGAATGGACGTTCGCTCTTCAAAAGAAGTTCTTGAGCTTTTCGGATTTTTGTTCCTCTGTTCATCTCGATCCAATCTCGTGAAGCCTCTCCACCAATTATCAAGTAATCGGTTTTTCGAGTTACCGACCGCGAAATCGTTGCACCCAACGCCTCTAGTTCACTCTCAAAAAGCCTACGTGGCGTAGTACGAAATGTTCCGGTCAACACTATTACTTTTTCGATCAAGTCTTCGTCGACATTCTTCAAACGAGTTTCTTGGACGTTCGCAACGCCCACCGTTTGAGACATTCCGGTGTCAGCATAACAATCGCCAACGACTTGTCCGATAGCGTCGCAGATTTCCTCAGATTCAGCCTTGGACAAAATGCCATCGGCTACCGCGTCCTGTGCGATGGTACAGATTTGCTTTACACCCACGACGCTCATCAGGGATGGCTGGTCTTCTACGATCTTCAAAATGGCTAACGCTTCTTCAAGTGTGATCAAAGCGTCGCAGGCTATGCCACGGCAAAATCCCAGAAACCTATTCAGTTGGCTTTTTTCACAATCCGCCTCCATGAGGTCCAACCTTACCGTAACAGCATCCGCCACAGCATTATGCTCTAGGAGATCAGCTTCGAAGTCTTGAACCAAATCCGATGCATCCGCATCGCCGGAGTTTTCAACAAAGTTGATACACTCGGCCACCAACGGCTCTATTTCCCCGATTTCGACATAGCCACTTGCGGCTATGCCTTCGAGAAACCCTGTAAAGTGACAGAAATACTTCTTGTCATTATTTCTGGCGTGTATGCGGGCAAGCTCAGGCCCACCGTGATCCAACTGCATTGAAACTCCTCAGCAACCATGAGCTACTCTAACCCAAAGTTGGTTCTCTAAATCAACCCTGAAGAATTTAGCCGTCGATCATTTCTAGCATTTGGTTAGAGCTGAAGCCGCGCCATCGACAGGCCGCGGAGTGGCGATCCAAACTCCGAGCAACGCGCTTTATCCCCCCAAACCCGGACGACATACCCACAGCAACGCTAACCCAACCCAATCGCCAGTCCGGGGGGCGGCCTGGCGATGGCGCGGCGGCCTACGGCCTCGATTCCGCGCCCTGCTCTGCAAACCAACGGTTCAGGAAAAATGTAGGGTGGGGATCAACTCCACCAAAAATGTAGGCCGGGGTTCACCCCGGCCCACCCAATCTCAAAAACCCAAACCTCTCACTGAGGGATCCGCAACCGCTGGCCCGGGTAGATCTTGTCCGGGTCGCTCAGCATCGGCTTGTTGGCCTCAAAGATCTCCGGATAGC
>CAYMEC010000074.1:0-16683 GCA_964389425.1 uncultured Roseovarius sp. | reverse complement strand
TCAAAGGCGCCTTCGCCATCGCCCGCGATCTGGCGGAAAAGGTCGTGGCCGAAAAGAAGAAAGCCAAGGCCTGAGCGCGCGCCGCGCCGACCGCACACTTAACACCCCCTTCACCAAGACGGCACACCCTCCTCCGCAATCCGAGGAGCCGCGCCATGCCCACCGTTGAACAGATCGCCCGCGAAATCGTCGCCCGTGAAGGCGGCTATGTGAATGACCCGGATGATCCCGGCGGGGCCACCAAGTTCGGCGTCACCATCCACACAATGCGCCGTCTGGGGCTCGACCTGGATCAGGATGGTGACGTCGACACCGCAGATGTGAAACAACTCACCCGCGATCAGGCCGAAGCGATCTTTATCAAGCACTATTTTGAACGCCCCCGCATCGGCGACCTGCCAGACCCCCTCCGCGCGTCCGTGTTTGACATGTATGTCAACGCGGGCAGCAATGCGGTGAAGATCCTGCAACGACTTCTGCGCCAGATGGGTCAGGACATCAGCGTCGATGGCGCCATCGGCCCACAAACCGCCGCCGCCGCGCAAAACGCCTATTTCGCGGCGCCTGATCATCTGGTTGATGCTTACGGGATCGCACGGCGCAACTATTACTTCCGCATTGCAGACCGGCGGCCCGCCTCTCGTAAATATGCCCGCACCCGCGCGGGCGGCAAAGGCGGATGGATCAAACGAGCCGAAGATTTCATATCACCCCGCTTCCACATGACAGAGGCCGAATTTCAGGCACGGGTCGCGAAATGGGGCTGATCGGGACCATCTTCAACGTCCTCTTCGGGGGTAGCCGCAACGTGGTGACGGAGACAGCTGAGGTCTTTCGCATCAATGCCGAGGCCGCGGACAAACGCGGCGCCACGCTGCAAACGGCAGCGCTGCAACAACTCGCGTCCGAGTTTCAGCACCAGCGGCGCGGCGGGTTTGATCGGTTGGTCGACGGGCTCAATCGCCTGCCCCGCCCAGCCATGGCGCTCGGCACAATCGCGCTTTTTGTATCCGCCATGTCCAACCCGGTTTGGTTCTCGGAACGGATGCAGGGAATCGCGTTGGTGCCGGAGCCGATGTGGTGGCTGCTGGGCGTCGTGGTCAGTTTCTATTTTGGTGCGCGCCATCAGGCGAAAGGCCAGGAATTTCAGCGCTCTCTGGCTGAAACCATGTCGCGCACCCCGCAGGTTGTGCGCAATATCGAAAGCCTCCGCACGCTCAGCGCCGACACCCCGCAGATCGCCAATACGCGGTCCGACAGTTCATTGGAACTGACCGCCACGGAGGCCGCGGACAACCCCGCCCTTGTCGCATGGCAACAGGGCCAAGGTTAAACCCGGTCCTGTCGGGGCCGCCCACCAGCGAAATCGAAAACAATTGACAGCCTTCGGTTGCCAGCCCATCCTGAAATTCGCGTCAAAGAAAGGTGCGCGGGTGCCATTGACCGCGTCCAAATCAGTCAAACCATCAGGAAAGGGACAGACAATTGAAACACGCATTTCTTTTGAGCCTGCCAGTTTGCGCGTCTCTCATCGCGCCGGGGTTTACATCTGAAGACACCTACGCAGAGGCCGAAGTCTTGCCCGAGGCCAGCGATGTCGTCGAAACCTATCGCACGGCGGGCGACTGGGCGATCTTTGCCAATAAGACACGCAAGAACTGCTACATGGAAAAAACCGACGACTTCGGCGGAGCCATCCAGATGGGCCTCACGAAATCTGGCGAATATGGCTACATCGGCATGTTTATCAAAGGCGCAGAAATTGAACAGGACGTGACGGATATCGCGATCTCCGTGAACGGTAATGTCTACGTGGGTGAAGCAAACGCGGCCACCCATCTCGAAGGCGGCTACCAGGGTGGCTACATTCTAAGCAACAACCCACAGCTGCGTTACGATCTGGGCAAAGCCGATGAAATGTACGCCTTCCCGGACGCGCCTTACATGGTCACTGTCGACCTCAAGGGCGCGCGCAATGCGATCTTCGAAGTGCGCAAATGCACCGAGGAACTCAGAGAAGGCTAGCGTCTGACCAAACAACAACCGATCCGACTGCGCTGCTGCACTCGAGTCGGTCACAACCCTGGTATCAATTGCCCAGCGTGGCTGCTGTTGCGCCCAGACCCACAAACGATCCGACCAGAGAGGCGATGGTCTGAACCGCCGTCACCGGAGATTCGGTCATGAGCAGGGTGTCGTTGGGCTGCACCGCAAAATTCCGCGCCGCGAACAGGCCGTCCGCGCCGGTCAGATCGAAGGTGAACACAACCTGCCGCATATCCGGTCCGCGCGGCCCGGGTGACAGATCGCGAGGGTGGTAATCCCGCAGGATGAGCACGCCCCTGGGATGACCCCGACCGCCGTTGATGCCCCCGGCGGCAGAGACCGCATCCATCGCAGACATCTCTTCCTTTTCGAAGTAGATCAGTTCCTGACGCCCGGACGCGCCGACGGAATTGAACGTCCGGCTGTCCTCCACCACAGCGATCAGGTCGCCACCGCGGACACGCACGTTCTTGCCCGGATCGTTCAGAATATCTTCAAGCCGCGTTTCATAGAGCGCGCCGCCGCGCTGCAAGCGGACGCTGGGATGGCGCAGATTGGTGTCCACACCGCCCGCCAGCGACAGAACGCTCAGAAGCTGCATGTTGCGCGTGTCCATCGGGAAGCGGCCCGGCGCGTTGACCCCTTGGGACACATCAACCGAATTGTTGCGCCCCGGCGTCAGGTTCAGTTGCACCTGCGCTGCAGGGACCACCTGTTCGACCTCGGCCTGAATGCGATTGCGCGCGGCGGTCTCTGTCAGGCCCCGCACCCGCACATCGCCCACGTACGGAAGGAAAACAGTCCCCGCCGCGGACACGGTCAGTGTCGGGATCGGCGTATTGCGTTCCCCGTTGGTCAGCAGGGAATCGTCCTGATTGTCCCAGATCACCACCTCCAGACGGTCTCCCGCCTGAATGATCGCGCTGTCTGGCCCGCGATCCGCGTGAAGCCAGCGGGACCCGGACGAATGCGACGGCGTTGGCCAGCCGTTGACCTTCGCGGCTGAGGCGCGCGTTACTTCAACCACCTGGAAGGTCGGGTTTTCCGCGCCATCCTGACTGATCACTTCCTGCTGCAAAGCGGCCGTGCGTGGCAGTGCGCAGGCCCCAAGAAACGTGAGGGCCACTGCAAGCCCCATGCCCCGCCGAATATTCCTGTACATGCTTTTATCCAAGCCACGTGATGTCCACGCCACCTGCTCATCCCCCGATGATTATTGTCTCTTGTTACCTATCTCATGCACCTTGTATGAGACAACGCTATTCTGACAAACCCCGGGGCCAACACCGCCGCATGACACATATTTCGCAAAAAGGTTGCGTGTTGATCACAGGCGCAGGGGGTCGATTGGGGCGCTTGCTGCTGGCCGCGCGGCGTGACAGCCCTGATTTGCATCATGAATTCGTGTTTCAATCCAGAGGCGATTCCGCGGATATCACTTGGCATCCCGGCGATCCCGTGAACCGCCTGCCAAACTGTGACGCTGTCATCGCGCTGTGGGGCGCCACATCTGGCAACCAGCAGGACCTCGACCAGAACGCCCGACTCGCGACCCTTACGGCTGATCTGGCCCGCGGCTTGGGCGCCCGCCGGGTCGTTCACTTATCCTCGGCCGCCGTTTACGGACCCGGCCAGATGATGAATGAAGATCGCCCCACAGAGAATTGTAATTCATACGGAAAATCAAAGCTGGATATGGAAGTTTCGATCGATATGGATCGCCGGCGAACGGGTCTCGCTCAGATCGCCCTGCGGTTGGCCAATGTGGTGGGCGCGGACAGCCTCGCACCGGTCCTGCGCGGTGAACGTCCTGCGCTAATCGACGATTTCAGCGCCGACCCCAAACGACATCTTGGCCCGCTCCGCAGCTACATCGGCGCCAAGGGTCTTTTGCAGATCTTCGATGCCCTTCTCACACTGCCCCCTGAAACTTGGCCGAACGTCCTCAATGTCGCCGCCCCGGCACCAGTCGCGATGGACGCGCTCGCCCGTGCCGCCGGTCAGGCTGTGATCTGGCAAAAAGCGCCGGAATCCGCGGTGGCCGAGGTCACGCTTGACGTCTCCCGCCTCCAGACGCTACTGCCCAACATCACCCCTGCCGCGACTGCGTCCGATCTGATCGCAGAATGGCGACGCCTGGAGAGCCTTGCATGACACTCAGCAAACGCCTGCTGGATCTCGCGTTGGCGATGTTCTTGCTCGTGATTCTGGTGATCCCGATGCTGTTGGTGGCGCTGATCGTGCTGATCGAAGATGGGCGACCCGTATTCTACACCTCCAAACGGATGAAAACGCCCGACAAGAATTTTACCCTTTGGAAATTCCGCACAATGACCACGGAGCGCGCGCAAGTGTCAGCTCTGGGCGGCGACAAAGCCCAGCGTGTCACACGTGTCGGCGCCATTCTTCGGCGTACTCGGCTGGATGAATTACCCCAACTTTACAACATCTTCCGGGGCGACATGAGTTTCGTGGGCCCGCGCCCTCCGCTGCGCCGATATGTGCTCCTGTGCCCGGACATCTATGCCAAGGTACTGCAAAACCGCCCCGGCGTGACTGGGCTCGCCACCCTGCGATACCACCGCCGGGAAGAGGAACTGCTGGCGGCCTGCACCACGGCAGAAGAAACCGATCACGTTTACATCAATCGGTGCATCCCCGCCAAAGCCCGTCTCGACCTGCTTTGGGCGCGAAACCGCTCAGTGTGCTACGACATCGTGCTTTTGGCCAAAACCGCTGTCTACGTGCTGTTCAAGTTGATGCGCAAACGTGCAGAAAAACGGTGACCCTGCACCGCTGACGCGATTGTTTTCTACCGTGACGACAACAGTTTTGCGCAACACTGCAAATTTCGATAAACTGTTCCTAAATACCGCTCCAGACGTCCGGACGCGGAATAAAGGAGCAGAATTTGCCAAGCCCAAATAGACCGAAACTCGGCTTTCTCTACAGGATTGCCGTGGCGATGACGCGGCAGCAAAAGCGCTCCATCATCCTGTCGACCGACATTTTGCTCATCTTCTGCGCTTACATTGCGGCCCGCGCATTGATCATGATGGATGGCACGGCGTGGTCCGACCCGATGATGGTGCTTTACGACACGCTGGCGCTGCTGTCGTCCGGGACGATCGCGATCATTGCACTCGGGCTGCACAAGATCAAACTCAACGCCTACCAGATGCAGGGCGTGGTGGAATCCGCCATCGTGGCTGGGGTCCTTCTGGCCGTTGGCCTGGCTTTGCGCGCGATCCCGGCATCGGGCGGCACGCCGGCTGAGGTTTTCGTGGTCACCGCGATGATCTTCCTGATCCTGTCGGTCGCATCCCGCCTTCTGATGCGGCGCGCGCTGCTATACGTCTACGCCAATGGCACGCCGAGGATGCCCATCCTGATCTATGGCGCAGGCCAGACAGGTCAGCAATTGGCGACGGCTCTCTTGACCGACGATCACGTGGACCCCGCCGCCTTTCTGGATGATGACCCAAAATTGCGGGGCCTCACGGTGGCGGGCCTGCGTGTGCATCCCTCGTCAGACCTCGACGCACTGATTCAGAAACACGATATCAAACGGGTGATCATCGCCATGCCCAGCGTGGCGCGCAGCACCCGCACGTTTATCTCCCGGCAGGTCGCCCGCACCGGGGTGGAGGTGCACGCCCTGCCCTCCTTCGCCGACATGGTGACAAATTCAAACCGAGATCTGGCCGACACGCAGCCGGTGAACATTGACCTTCTTCTCGGCCGCGACCGTCTGGAAGAGGAACTGCCCGGCGTGGCCGACACCTATGAAGGCAAGAATATCCTGATCACGGGCGCGGGCGGCTCCATCGGATCGGAAATCTGCCGCCAGCTTCTGCCCTGCAATCCGGCATCCTTGGTGGTCATGGACCATAGTGAACTGGCGTTGTTTGAAATTGACCGCGAATTGCGCGACATGGCCGGCACAGCCCGCATCCACGCTGTCTTGGGGTCGGTGATCGACCAGCCATTGGTCGAGGCCATCATGACCGACCGCGATATCGACATCGTACTTCACGCCGCGGCCTACAAACATGTGCCACTGGTTCAGCACAACGCGCTGGAAGGAATTAAAAACAACGTGTTGGGCACCAAATGCGTGGCTGACGCGGCGCGTGCGGCCGGGGTGGACCGGTTCATTCTGGTCTCTACCGACAAGGCTGTTCGCCCGTCCTCCGTCATGGGCGCGTCCAAACGCTTTGCCGAACTGCTGGTGCAGGATCTGGCAACCCGGTCCAAGAGCACGCAGTTTTCCATGGTCCGGTTCGGCAACGTGTTGAATTCGTCAGGCTCCGTTATCCCGCTGTTCCACGAACAGATCTCGCGCGGCGGCCCCGTGACGCTGACCCATGCAGACGTGACCCGGTTTTTCATGACCATATCGGAGGCCGTGCGCCTTGTGCTGCTGGCGGGCAGTTTCGCGCGTGGCGGGGATGTGTTCGTGCTGGATATGGGCCAGCCCGTAGCGGTCCGCGACCTTGCGCGCAAGATGATCGAAATCAGCGGTCACTCCGTCCGCGACGCAGACAATCCCGATGGGGACATAGAGATCAAGGTCACCGGTCTGCGCCCCGGCGAAAAGCTGCATGAAGAATTGCTGATCGGCTCGGATATGCTGACCACACCGCACCCCAAGATCATGCGCGCGCAGGAAAAACACCTGTCCGAGCTTGAGATGGCCAAGGCCATTCAGGCGCTGCGCAAGGCCGTCGATGACCGTGATACAAACCAGCTGTACCAGATCCTCGACCAGTGGATCGAAACCAACGGCAAGGACAAGATCAAGATTGTGAATGAGTGAGGACGACCGAAAGGTCAGCCCTGCTCAGCTTTCTCTGCCAGTTCCAGCCACTCCTCCTCTGCCGCGCCCAGCCGCGTCTGCCGCTCCACGAGTGCATCCGTTGCTTTCTGAAACTTCACCGGTTCCCGCGTGAAAAGCTCTGCATCGGACAAAAGCTCTTCCAGCTTGGCAATCTCTGCGCCCAACCGATCCATCTCGTCGGGCAACCGCTCAAACCGATGCTTCTCAGAAAAGCTCAGACCTGTCTGAGGCGTTTTTTCTTTTTTCTTTTCAGGCTTTGCGGCAGGTTTCTTCACCTTCTCCGCCGGAGCCTCCACATGACCGCGCTGCGCCTGTAAATCGCTCCATCCCCCGGCGAACAGCGTGACCTTTCCACGCCCTTCAAACGCCAGCGTCTGCGTCGCCACCCGGTCCAGAAAATCCCGGTCATGGCTCACCAGCAGAACAGTGCCATCATAATCGTCCAGCAGTTCCTGCAACAGGTCGAGCGATTCGATATCCAGATCATTGGTCGGCTCGTCGAGCACCAGAAGATTGCTTTCCCGGGCCATCAGCTTGGCCAGCAGCAGGCGTGCCTTCTCTCCGCCTGACAGCGACCGCACCGGAGCGCGAGCCTGCCGTTCATCAAACAGGAAATCCTTGAGATAGCCCACCACGTGGCGCGGGCTTCCCCGCACCATCACCTGATCAGACCGCCCCGCCACGGCCATGTCCCGCTCCACGGTCAGCGCGTCCCAAAGGCTCATATCGGGATCAAGACCCGCGCGGGACTGATCAAAAACCGCCGGCACCAGATTGGTCCCGTGCTTCACCGACCCACTGTCAGGCTCTTCCAGTTTCATCAGCAGCCGCAAAAGCGTCGTCTTGCCGACCCCGTTGGGCCCCACCAGCGCCAGCCGATCCTTCCGCGCCAAGGTCAGCGACAGATCCGATAATATCAACTGTTCTCCGTAAGACTTTGAAATTCCACGCGCTTCAATGACCTTTCGACCCGATTTTGCGCCGCTTTCCAGCTGCATGGCCGCCGTGCCCTGCCGACGGATTTGTGCGGCACGCTCCGCCTTCAGGTCCTGCAAGGCCCGCACGCGCCCCTGATTGCGCTTGCGCCGGGCCGAGATACCTTCCACGGCCCAACGCGCCTCTGCCTTGATCTTGCGATCCAGCTTGTGCCGTGCCACGTCTTCTTCGTCCCAGGTCTTGTCGCGCCAGGCTTCAAAGGCCTCGAATCCCTTGTCCTGCCGCCGCATCACGCCGCGATCAATCCAAAGCGTTGCCCGCGTCAACGCCCGCAAAAACGCCCGGTCGTGAGAGATGATCACATACGCGCCCCGCGCCGCCTTCAGCTGATCTTCCAGCCACCCGATCGCGGTAATGTCCAGATGGTTCGTCGGCTCATCCAACAGCATCAGGTCCGGCGCTTCGGCCATCAGCTTGGCAAGCGCCGCGCGCCGCCGTTCCCCGCCCGACGCGGTCTCAGGCGACAATCCGGCATCAAAGCCCAAACCCTGCGCGGCCTTCTCCACCAGATGCACATCCCCCGGTCCCAGCCCGCTCACGGCGAAATCCCCCAGCGTGGCAAAGCCGCCCATGTCCGGGTCCTGTTCCATATACCCCACGGAGGCCCCGGGCGGCAGTGCGCGGGTGCCGGAATCGGCCTCCACCAACCCCGCCATAACCTTCATCAGCGTCGATTTGCCGGATCCATTACGCCCCACAAGGGCCGCGCGGTCGCCCTCCTGCACCGTCAAAGACACGCCGTCAAACAGCGGATTGCCCCCAAAAGTCAGCGACATATCAGTCAGTTGCAGCAGCGGTGCGCGCGCCATGTCCGTAATCCCCCGACGCCGTTAACCCGCGTCCGCCCGCAAGAGCCGCTTGCGCACCGGCGGGATCGCCGCAATCTCCAACCCCGTGAACACATGCAGCGTGTTCATCTGCCGGTCCACCACCGCGTGATCGCTCACCCAACCGCCCATCATCAGGTAAGTCCGCAACAAGGGCGGCATGCCCAGCATGGCCTGTTTCACATCAGGCTTCTTGCGCCGCAACCGATCAGCAAAGCGAAAAACCGAGGGTGCCTTCACCCGCGGGCCCCACCGCCGCGGTGCCAGATGGCGCTCTTTCAGCATGGCGAAGGCATCGAAATACGGGTCCGCATCCGTGCCTTTGAAACTGGAACAGCCAAACAGCATCTGCACCCCATGCTCATCCACATACCGCGTCATCGCCGCCCAGGCCACGCGCAGGATATCCGGGTGCTGGCAGTCAGGATCAATGCAGAACCGCCCCATCTCCACCATCGGGCCGTCGAACTGGTGCAACGCCGACAGCTCATAGAACTGCGCGCTGTAACTGCGCTTGATCTCACTGCCATGGGTCAAATGCAGCATCCGAAAGGACGACACCAACCGCCCTGTTGCCACCTCTTCCACCAGGATATGCGAACAAAGATCGTCAAACTCATCGCGGTCCAGCGCCGGCCCGGTTTCGCCGCCATGGAAGGCCCGGTGCCGCAACACCTGCGAGGCGCGCAAATCATCCGCGCTCTGCACCAGTCTGGACCTGTATCTGCCGCGATCGATCATGCTGCTTTGCCCTTCACGCGCTCTCAAGGATCATGCCCCGCCCGATCCATATAATCCGAGACGTGACCACGTCATGACAGCGCGGGCAAATAATCAGCCGCCAAACAGAGCGGAAGGATCAAGCGCGCCGATATTGCCAAACACCTGCCGCAGGAACCCGTTGCCCACGACCGAACTGTCCGTCACCCGGCGCGTCAAAGGCACGACCTGCCCGTCCTCCAGACCGAACCGTTCGATGTTTCGGATCGTGTTGTTCTCGTTGAAGCTGATGGCCAGAACCTGCCGATCGACCACCTGTGGGCGGAAGGCACCCTTGGCGGCCATACGGCTGCGCACATAGTAGTAATCCCCATCCGTCAACACCCCGGAGGTCGATGGCGCGCCCACCAGTTCATCCACCGTGGCGCGCGTATCCACGCCCACCGTGAGCTGCTTGAGAACTTCTTCCGAGGGCACGTAGCCATGGTTGCGGTACTGCGTCGCGCAGCCCACCAGGATCAAAAGGCTCAGAAGGCCCACGATTTTGACAATCACACGTTGCATGACACCGCCCTTATGCTTCTCGCGACAAACGCATTTCCTGTAGGGTTACAACAAGCTAGTGATAAGGTTCAAGAATGCATGAGGATGAACACCGTGCCGA
Organism: uncultured Roseovarius sp.; assembly: GCA_964389425.1. Lineage (GTDB taxonomy): Bacteria > Pseudomonadota > Alphaproteobacteria > Rhodobacterales > Rhodobacteraceae > Roseovarius. The sequence goes on along the minus strand of CAYMEC010000074.1, from coordinate 6,590 downwards.
TCACCCACACCACGCTTGCCCCGATCAAGGTGAGCAGGCTTTCGCCCAAGGCGCCGTTCCCCTTTGATCTGCAACCGGACGGCGCGGATCTGGCCACACTGCAAAAGGATCTGGGCCTGCTTGGCCTGCGTAAACTGCGGCTCATCGGTGAGCTGTCCGCCTCCGGATCCACGGATTGGGCGCTCACGGCCAAACTGGGCGCAACGGTGGTGCAGCCCTGCGTTGTCACGCTGGACCCCGTGACAACACGCATCGACGAACCCGTGACCCGGCTTTACGTGAAGTCATGGCCGGATGAGGCGGATCTGGGCGAAGAGGTCGAAATGCCCGAAGACGATAGCCTTGATCGGCTGGGCGACGAGATAGATGTCTACGCCGTGCTGCAAGAGGCGCTGGCGCTGGCCTTGCCCGTTTATCCCCGCTCAGGCGACGCAGAGGTCGATCAACTGGAGGCCCGCCCCGAAGGCGCCCGCGCGATCACCTCGATTGACGATGATGCGTTCTCCGCGCTTTCGGACCTCAAAAAGAAACTCGAGGATGGCCAATAAAGCACCGAGCCGCGCCCGAAGCATCGCTGACACCTATTTGAACCCCAAAATCACCCCCTTTTCCCCTTGCCCCATACGCAATTATCTGTATTTTCGCGCTCTCACCGGATTTAGGGGTTGATTGAGCGATACGCACCGCCTTATGAGCGGCATCAACCTAATTGAAATGATGGCCCATTGGGCCGATAGCGAAACACGACAGAACCAGAGGCAGCAACAATGGCCGTCCAGCAAAACAAAGTTTCCAAGTCCCGCCGCAACAACCGCCGGGCCCATGACGCCCTCGTGGCCGCCAACCCCAACGAATGCCCCGATTGCGGCGAACTCACACGCCCTCATCACGTATGCGGCGCCTGCGGCCACTATAACGGTCGCGAAGTGGTCGCCATGGCGGACGATATCGAGCTGGAAGACGACGCAGCCTAAATGCGCCGCCTGACCCCGCCGCAACTTTGCAAGGGGCTCAAACCTCAGGATAACGGGCGGGTGCATGTCCGAAACAACGGATAAAATCAGCACGCGCTCCGCCGCATCTGGGCCCGCTCAAAGCGCGGGTTCCGGCAAAACAATCATTTCTGTGGATGCCATGGGCGGCGATCTCGGTCCTGCGACCGTCGTCGCGGGGCTTGCACAGTCCGCTTACAAGAATCCAGACATCGGTTTCATCCTGCACGGGCCAAAATCCGTGCTGGAGCCCCTGGTCGCCAAACGCAAACTGCTCAGCGACATCTGCACGATCCGCGACGCGGCCGACGTGGTGTCTATGGATGACAAGCCCAGTCAGGTGATCCGGTCGGGCAAGGAAACCTCGATGTGGTCCGCCCTCGAATCGGTCCGTAACGGAGAGGCCACCGTCTGCGTTTCCTGCGGCAACACGGGCGCGCTGATGCTGATGTCCGTGGTGCGCCTGCGCAAACTGCCCGGCATCTACCGCCCGGCCATCGCGGTACTCTGGCCGTCCGGCAATAAGCAAGGTTTCAATATCATGCTTGATGGCGGTGCCGATATCCGCGCCGACGCCAAGGACCTGATGCAATACGCGCTGATGGGCGTGTCTTATGCCCGCAACGGTTTTGACCTGCCCCGCCCTCGCGTTGGTCTTCTCAACGTAGGGACCGAAGAACACAAAGGCCGGTCTGAACTGAAAGAGGCCTATGACCTGATCCGCGCCAATGCCCGCAATGCCGATTTCGAATTCGTGGGTTTTGTCGAAGGGCGCGATCTGCCCGGCACGGTTTGCGACGTCGTCGTGACCGACGGCTTTACGGGCAATGTTGCGCTGAAGACGGGCGAAGGCGTGGCCAAGATGATCTCTGATCAATTGAAAGAGGCCTTCCGCTACACGCCCCTGTCAAGATTTGCGGCGATTTTGGCCTATGCCTCTCTCAGGCGCTTGAAAAAGCGCATTGACCCGCGCCGATCCAACGGGGGCGTGTTCCTCGGGCTAAACGGGACAGTGGTCAAATCCCACGGTGCAGCGGATGCCACGGGCGTTTCCGCCGCCGTGAAACTGGCCTTCCAGCTGGGCCAATCCGGATTTTCGCAAAAACTGGCCGCACGGGTTGCATCTGCCGCCATGCTTGAACAGAGTGGCGCAGAAGACGCCGACGGTGAGGATGAATGACAATACGTGCGGTAGTAGACGCAGTCGGCCACTATCTGCCAGAGCGCGTGGTGCCCAATTCCTACTTTGAAACCTTTCTGGACACGTCGGACGAATGGATTCGCACGCGCAGCGGCATCGAAAGCCGCCGTTTCGCCGCCGAAGATCAAACCACGTCCGACCTCGCCGTTCTGGCGGCGCAAGATGCAATTGCCAAGGCCGGCATTGACCCCTCTGAGATAGATGGCGTGCTGGTGGCCACGTCCACCCCTGATCTCACCTTCCCGTCTGTCGCCACCATGGTGCAGGCCCGCATCGGCATGACGGGCGGCTTTGCCTTTGACGTGCAGGCGGTTTGTGCGGGCTTCATTTATGCGCTGGCCAACGCAAACGCATTGATTGTGGCCGGTCAGGCCAGGCGTTTGCTGGTCATCGGTGCAGAAACTTTCAGCCGCATCATGGATTGGGAAGACCGGGGCACCTGCGTTCTGTTCGGCGATGGCGCAGGCGCGCTGATCCTCTCCGCGCAGGACGGGGACGGCACAAACGCCGATCGGGGGGTGCTGGCCACCGATCTCAATTCCGACGGTCGTCACAAGGACATGCTCTATGTCGATGGCGGCGTGTCCACATCAGGCACGTCCGGCAAGCTGCGCATGCAGGGAAATCTCTTGTTCCGCCAAGCGGTTGAGAAACTGTCCTTCACCGCCAACACCGCGCTGGCCAAGATCGACATGACCCATGATGAGGTCGACTGGATCGTGCCGCATCAGGCCAATATCCGCATCATCGCAGGCACCGCCAAGAAGCTCGGCATCCCCATGGACCGCGTCATCGTCACGGTGCAGGAACACGGCAACACCTCGGCCGCGTCCATCCCGCTGGCCATGGCGGCGGGCGTGGAAGAGGGCAAGATCAAGCGCGGCGACGTGCTGGTTTCAGAAGCCATCGGCGGCGGTCTGGCCTGGGGGTCCGTGGTCCTGCGCTGGTAGACATCAGCGCGTTTCAGCGCCCAGACCGCCCAAACCCAGATTTCTCTCCGCTTAAACTCCATCCCTCAAGTCATTGACATTGACTCGGAAATTCCTTCCACCATAAGGTTACACAAAACGACACGGGGGATAGTATGACCGAAAAGACATTGACTCGCATGGACCTCAGCGAGGCTGTGTTCCGCGAAGTGGGCTTGTCTCGCAATGATTCCGCTCAGTTGGTCGAAAGCGTTCTGAACCACATGTCCGACGCATTGGTCGATGGTGAACAGGTCAAAATCTCGTCTTTTGGCACCTTTTCCGTCCGCTCCAAAACAGCGCGCGTGGGCCGCAACCCAAAAACCGGCGAAGAAGTGCCCATCAACCCCCGCCGCGTGCTGACCTTCCGGCCCTCGCACCTGATGAAAGACCGCGTGGCCGCCGGCAACAAGAAATAAACAACCGCAATCGGGGCACCTGAGGCATGAGCAAATCCGCAGACGCGTTCCGCACGATCAGTGAAGTGGCGGAGTGGCTGGACACACCGGCCCATGTGCTGCGCTTTTGGGAAAGCAAGTTCAGCCAGGTCAAACCGGTGAAACGCGCAGGCGGGCGCCGGTATTACCGTCCGCAAGACATGATGCTGCTCGGAGGCATCAAGAAACTGCTGCATGACGACGGCATGACCATCAAACATGTGCAGAAACTGCTGCGTCAGGAAGGCGTGAAATACGTGGCCGCCCTGTCGTCGGACCCCTCCAATGGCCTGGGCTATGTGCCCGTCGATGAACCGCCCGCGCCAGAGCCGGAACCAGAAACCAGTCATGTGCTGAGCTTCCGACCCACCGCAGAACCTGCTTCGCAGCCAGTGCCTGAACCTGCACCTGAACCGGCGCCTGAGCCCGCCCCTTCTGCACCGGAAACCAAATCCATGCCGCCGGAACCGGCGCCGGCGGAAGGCTCCATGCCTGTGCCCAGCTTCCTGTCCGGCGGTGGGCGCGACATGCCGCAACCCGAAACTGCACCCGAAACTACACTGGCGCAGACACCCATCGAAGACGCCCCCGCGGCCACCCCGCATACCAACGTGTTCCGCCATCTGGGCGGCATGTCCTCGGATCAGATTCGCGAGAATGAAGCGGCCCTGCGTCCTGTGCTCGACCGCATCCGCGCGCAGCTTGCACGCATGTCCTGACGCAAATGCCGCGATTTGGCAAAATGCCCTTGCCCGCCCAATGAATTCCAGTATGAAGACGCAATTGTCGGGCTATAGCGCAGTCTGGTAGCGCGTCCGTCTGGGGGACGGGAGGTCGCAGGTTCGAACCCTGCTAGCCCGACCATTTTCCCACCCCAGGATGTGCCGACCTTTGCGGAAACGGGGGAGCACAAGAGCCATGTCAGGCGTTCTGGCCAGCCAGCAATTGCGCAGCATGATCGATGAAGGCCGCATCACGGCCACCTCCCTCATTGAGACCGGCCAGATCCAACCGGCAAGCCTTGACCTGCGATTGGGTGCAACGGCTTACCGCGTGCGCGCTTCCTTCCTTGCGGGCGCGTCTCGCACAGTGGCGGATCGCCTCAAAGACTTCGAGATGCATCAGGTCGACCTGCGCGGTGGCGCCGTTCTCGAAAAAGGCTGTGTCTATGTCGTGCCTCTGCTGGAAAGCCTCGATCTGCCGTCCGGCATGTCCGGGGCTGCCAGTGCCAAATCCTCCATCGGGCGTCTGGACCTTCTGACTCGCATCATCACCGACCACGGCACCGAATTCGACCGCATTCCAGAAGGGTATAGCGGCCCGCTCTACGTGGAAATCTGCCCTCAGAGTTTCTCTGTCATCGCCAAGACCGGGCAGATGCTGAATCAGGTCATCTTCCGCAACGGCCTGACCGTGATCGACGATGCAGAGCTCGCCGCTCTGCATTCTAAGACCCCTATCGTATCCGGCGATGCAGTGATTTCGGGCGGTCTGGGCTTCTCGGTTGACCTCAAGCCGGCCTCCGGAACGCTGGTAGGCTACCGCGCAAAGCCTCACACCGGTGTCATCGACCTAGGCAAATTGGCGCATTACGATCCGAAAGACTTCTGGGAAGAGGTGCACACCGATGACGGTTGGATCATCCTTGACCCCGGCGCGTTCTACATTCTGGTCAGCCGCGAGGCGATCGTGATTCCCCCCTCCCACGCAGCGGAAATGGTGCCCTATGTCGCCATGGTGGGCGAATTCCGCGTCCATTACGCGGGTTTCTTCGATCCCGGCTTCGGATGGGCCGCAGCGGGCGGCACCGGATCACGCGGCGTGCTTGAAGTGCGCTGCCACGAAGCGCCTTTCGTTCTGGAACACGGCCAGATCGTCGGACGGTTGGTTTACGAGAAAATGGATGAAGAGCCCGAACAGCTCTACGGCGCGGGTATTGCCTCGAACTACCAGGGCCAAGGCCTAAAGTTATCCAAGCATTTTAAGCCGTAGCCCCCGGCGCGGGATCAAGGCCCTTGGGCCGCCGCGCCTTCGCCCACTGCCCGGCAGGCGATTGCTAGCAACCGCTGAGAGGGTGGCCCCACCCAGGGCCTGGCGAAATGCCAATTGCAGGCGACCGCTCGGGTGTCGTTCGACACGATTTAGATAAACTGCTGCCGAATTAAGGGGTGAATCGCCAGACCAGGGCCAGACAACGCCGCTCTGTCGGAACCTGATCAGAACCGCCCAAGCCGCCGACCCAGCCGCGTGCTCTGACGCATCCGTTGCTGCATGGCCTTGGTATCCGGCCCTTGATGCCCCTTGCCGCGCTTGGCAACCGCATCCATGCCCTTGTTGATCCCGGTCCGCATTACGCGCCGAAGGATCATGTTGATCGCCATGCTGATCAGTTTATTCGCGTTCATACTGCCCTCCATTCTTTGTCTTTGAGGTCGATATAGACGCGAATCATGGAATTTTAAGGGCAGCTGCACGGATCCGTTGCCGCTTACTCTTCGTTGAAAAGCTCGTCCTGTTCGGCATCAGGCTCTTCTTCGTCAGACGCCTCCGGCATCGCACCGGGCGGCGGGCGATTGTCCAGAAGCCCCGCGGCACGCAATTCTTTCAGCCCCGGCAGATCCCGTGCGCTTTCCAGCCCGAAGTGATCCAGAAAATCCTGCGTGACCACGAAGGTCACAGGCCGCCCCGGCGTCATCCTGCGACGGCCAAAGCGGATCCATTCCAGTTCCAGCAACTGATCGACCGTGCCGCGGCTCACCGATACACCCCGGATCTCTTCAATCTCGGCCCGTGTGACCGGCTGATGATAGGCCACGATGGCCAGTGTCTCAATGGCGGCGCGACTTAACTTTCGTGTCTCAACCGTTTCTTTTTGCAACAAAAATCCAAGATCAGGTGCGGTTCGCATGGCCCAAGCCTCGCCCACTTTCACGATCCGCACCCCGCGCCCGTCATAGCGTTTCTGCAAATGCACCAGCGCTTCTTTCGCATC
>CAYMEC010000073.1:0-17296 GCA_964389425.1 uncultured Roseovarius sp. | reverse complement strand
CACGGCATGTTTCTCCATGAACTCCGACATATCAATGCGCACCATCGCGCTGTCATCGTCAAAGAGGAACTCCGCCACGGCCTTGGTCAGCTCCGTTTTCCCTACGCCCGTCGGCCCGAGAAACAGGAATGACCCGAGCGGACGGTTCTCATCATTGAGACCTGCGCGCGCCCGCCGCACGGCATTGGCCACGGCCTTGACGGCCGCGTTCTGACCAATCACGCGCTTATGCAGCCCGTCTTCCATGGACAGCAGCTTCTCGCGCTCCCCTTCCAGCATCTTGGCTGTCGGGATCCCGGTCCAGCGTTCCACCACCTGCGCGATCTGTTCAGGCCGCACGGCCTCTTCCACCATCACGCCGGTCTCTTCGGTGGCTTCGGCCTCCGCCAGTTTCTTTTCCAGATCGGGAATGACGCCGTACGACAGCTCCCCGGCCTTGGCCAGGTCACCCGCCCGCTTGGCGTTTTCCAACTCAATGCGCGCCCGATCCAACTGTTCCTTCAGATCCCGTGCTCCGGCCAGTTTGTCCCGCTCTGACTGCCACGCCGCCGTCATCTGCGCCGATTTCTCCTGCAAGTCTGCAAGATCCTTCTCCAGCTTCTCAAGCCGGTCCTTGCTGGCCGCGTCGTCTTCTTTCTTCAGGGCTTCCGCCTCAATCTGCTTTTGCAGGATATCGCGGTCCAGCGCGTCCAGTTCTTCGGGCTTGCTGTCCACTTCCATCCGCAACCGGCTCGCGGCCTCGTCGACAAGGTCAATCGCCTTGTCCGGCAGGAACCGATCCGTGATGTAGCGGTTGGACAGCGTCGCGGCACTCACCAAGGCGCTGTCGGAAATCCGAACACCATGGTGCAGTTCATATTTTTCCTTGATCCCGCGCAGGATCGAAATCGTATCCTCCACGGTGGGTTCCGCAACGACCAACGGCTGGAACCGCCGCGCCAAAGCGGCATCCTTCTCCACGTGCTTGCGATATTCATCGAGCGTCGTCGCACCCACACAGTGCAATTCACCGCGTGCCAGCGCAGGCTTGATCAGGTTCGCGGCATCCATCGCACCATCGGTTTTGCCCGCGCCCACCAGCGTGTGCATTTCGTCGATGAACAGGATGATTTCACCCGCGGCAGAGGTCACTTCGTTCAAAACAGCCTTTAGCCGTTCCTCAAATTCCCCGCGATACTTCGCGCCTGCAATCAACGCCCCCATATCGAGCGCCAGAAGCCGCTTGTTCAGCAAACTTTCCGGCACATCCCGGTTCACGATCCGCAAGGCCAACCCTTCGGCGATCGCGGTCTTACCCACGCCGGGCTCCCCGATCAGCACCGGGTTGTTCTTGGTCCGGCGGCTCAGCACCTGCATGGCGCGCCGGATTTCATCGTCGCGGCCAATGATGGGGTCAATCTTGCCTTCTTCGGCAGCCTTGGTCAGGTCGGTCGCGTATTTTTCCAGTGCCTCATAGGTATCTTCGGCGGTGGCGCTGTCGGCTTTGCGGCCTTTGCGCACATCCTCAATCGCGGCATTCAGCGTCTGCGCTGAAACCCCGCCCTGATCCAACGCGTCCTTGGCGGCGGATTTGACAATCGCCAGCGCGGTCAGAAGCCGTTCGGCAGGTACAAAACTGTCCCCGGTCTTCTTGGCCAGCTTTTCGGCCTCATCCAGCACCTTGCCGGTTTGAGTATCCATATACACCTGACCCGTGTCGCCCGTGACCACCGGGATCTTGCCAAGCGACAGATCCAGCGCCTGCATCACGCGTTCCGGCTGGCCGCCCGCGCGTTTGATGAGAGTGGTCGCTTGCCCCTGATCATCATCCATCAATGCCTTGAGTACGTGTTCGGGCGCCAGTTTCTGGTGGTTTTCCCGCATGGCGATCGTCTGGGCCGCTTGCAAAAACCCGCGCGAGCGCTCCGTGAACTTGGACAAGTCCATCGTTTTTCTCCTTTTAAGCGTTCTCCCGTCGGCGCACCCTCTTTGAGGCATACATCTTTCGGGAACCTTACTGTCTAAATGGGGAATGCAGAGGACCCATTCAAGTCTGCCTAAAAAATAGGCGCTGCGGCGGTATCTTGCCTATATCTAGCGGTCGTATCACGAGGAATCACAAGATTTCGCATTTTTCCGTGAACGTATCTTCAATTTCCGCGACTGGACTCCATCTCTGCTGCGTATTGCCGAGAGGCAGTAGGTGGAAGGAACTTATCCATGTCTATCAATGAGATGACCCCAATCGTCACCCTGAGCCAGCCCGTTTACAACCCCGAGGCCGGCCGCTTTGAGGCCAAAGCGCATCTACGCGAAGGCGGCGCGGTGTTTTCCTACAGCGCCAGCCTCCCCGCCGCGCCGCATGCGGCTTTCGAAACCGTCACGCGTGGACTGACGGCACAAGTGCTCAAACAACACGGACAGGGGCGGGATCGTACGCAGCGCTTTCTGCGAGATGCCTTGCGGCGCACCAACACACCGGCGCTGGGTGGGCTTTTGGCCGCGTGATGGCTTGACGGCGCGGGGAGTGACCGCGACAAGGGCGGCGCTGCACTCATTAAGGATCCGCGCCCCATGTCCGATGACCGTCTGATCGTTGCCATTGACCTGCCCAACGCGCTCGATGGCCTCAACTTCGCGGCAACGCTGGGCGATGCGGTGTCATTCTACAAGATCGGACTTGGCATGCTGACGGGCGGGGGTCTGGCGCTGGCCAATGAACTCAAGCAGGATCACGGCAAGCGCATCTTTCTGGACATGAAACTTTTTGACATCGGCGCCACGGTCGAGGCCGCCGTGCGCGGGCTCGCGCAGTTCGATCTCGATTTCCTGACCGTCCATGGCGACCCACATGTGGTCCGCGCGGCCAAGCAAGGCGCGGCAGGGTCACCCACGAAAATCCTCGCCGTGACGATTCTGACGTCGCTTGACCGCGATGATCTGGATGCCAGCCTGATCAAAGACGGTGCCATTCCCGATCTGGTGGCAGACCGCGCAGGCCGCGCTTTTGACGCGGGCGCAGACGGGGTGATTGCGTCCCCGCAGGAAGCCGCCATGATCCGCGCTCTGCCCGAGGCCGCCGGCCGTCTGATTGTCACCCCCGGCGTGCGACCGGCCGGCGCCAGCCTCGGCGACCAGAAACGTGTTGCAACGCCTGCGCAGGCCTTGGCGGATGGTGCGGACCACATCGTCGTGGGCCGCCCGATCCACACGGCCTCAGACCCGGCCGCCGCGGCGCGCGCTATTTTGGAAGAGATCTCCTAGGCGGAAAATTGTATTGGGGGCCAGCCCCCAAAACCCCGAGGTATTTTGACAAGAAAGAAGCGATTTCTTTTGGGCCAAAAATACTCATCCGAATTTTCCTGGGGATAACTCGTTCAAGACACCGCGCACGCGGCCGCGGAAATGCGGGACGGCGTCTTCTGCCTTAACAAAATCCCATGGGTCCATCAGCGCCCAGTCTTGTCCTTCATCGCCGAACACGATGTCATCCGCGCGGGCAGCAGGGAGCCGCGCAGAAAAGAACCAGGCGCGGACAGGCGTCGTGTAGAAGCGGGCGTTCTGCAGGGCTAAGCGTGGAAGTTGCAGGCCGAGCTCTTCGCGCAATTCCCGTAGCACGCAGTCTTCAGGCATTTCACCCTGTTCCCGCGCGCCGCCGGGCAGATCGAGGCAGCCTGCATAAGGCAGCCCAGGCGTGTCGTCGCGGCGGATCACCGCCAGTTGCCCACCGATGAACAGCGCCAGTTTCGCGCCCACAAAATCCTGCCGTGCTGACGCATTCTGTCCCAACCGGTGGCGCGCCCTCTCGCTCTTGTCGCACAGGCTTAGTATACTGCCGATGCGCAGTTCAGAAACCATGTGATCCATGCCCGCCATTTGCCGTGCTTGCCTGACCACCTTTGATGACGGACCCCGCTGCCCCTCGTGCCGCAGCCCCCGGGTGACACAGCATGCAGAGCTTTTTGATCTGTCGATCGCCCATATGGATTGCGATGCCTTCTACGCCAGCGTCGAAAAGCGCGACAATCCGGCGCTGAAAGACACCCCGCTCATCATCGGCGGAGGGCGGCGCGGCGTGGTTTCCACCGCGTGCTACATCGCCCGCATTCGCGGCGTGCGATCGGCGATGCCCATGTTCCAGGCGTTGAAACTTTGCCCTGAGGCCGTCGTGGTGCGCCCCCGGATGGAGGTTTACGCGCAGGTCTCCCGCCAGATCCGTGCAATGATGGAGGACCTGACGCCGTCGATTGAGCCTTTGTCCCTGGATGAGGCATTCCTTGATCTGACGGGCACTGAACGCCTGCACGGTGCGCCGCCCGCGGTGATGCTGGCGCGGCTGACCAAACGCATGCAGGAGGAGTTGGGTGTCACCGGGTCCATCGGCCTCAGCCATAACAAGTTCTTGGCCAAGGTGGCATCTGACTTGGACAAACCTCGCGGGTTCTCGGTGATTGGCGCCGCGGAAACGCAGGATTTCCTGCGGCCCAAACCGGTGAGCCTGATCTGGGGTGTGGGGCATGCCACGCGCACGGCACTGGAGGCGGCAGGCATTCGCACCTTTGCGGACCTTTTACGCTGGGACCGCGAGGATTTGAATGCGCGGTTTGGTGCCATGGGTGAGCGGCTCTGGCATCTGGCGCGCGGGCAGGACAAGCGCCGCGTGACGGCCCACGAACCGGTCAAGTCCATCTCGAATGAAACAACTTTTGGCGAGGACACCGCCAGTCTGGGTATTCTGGATGGTCACATCTGGCGCATGGCTGAAAAGGTTTCAGACCGGGCCAAGGCCAAGGATCTGGCAGGCCGGGTCGTGACGCTGAAACTCAAACGCGCGGATCATTCGATCATCACCCGGCGGCACGCCCTGCGCGATGCCACCCAGATGGCCGACACGATCTACAACGAGGCCCGCGCCTTGATGGATCAGGTCGATCACGACGCGCCCTATCGGTTGATTGGCGTGGGGCTGTCGCATCTGGTCTCTGCCGATGAGGCCGATCTGTCCGGTGATCTGCTGGACCCGGGCGCGCGGGTGCGCGGGCAGGCCGAACGCGCCACCGATGAAATCCGGCGCAAATTCGGCGACGACGCGATTATCAAGGGACGTGCCTTGCGCTAGGGCCGCAGGGCGATGCGATCTTTTTATGGGATTTGGTCGCTGTCCTGCTGCGTGAGTGTGCGCACCGGTGGGCTGTAAAAGTGATAAGACTGTCAGAGCTTTGAGGCCGGTTTCATCCCCACGCCTCATCCAGCAGTTCAAAACTGCCTTCTTCAAACCGAAGATAAAGAATGTCGCCAGGCTGATCGGCATCGCGGCGATGGAACAGGACAAATTCAGATCCGCAACGCGAGATGAAAAGGGGCGATCGTTCAGTGTCCGGCAGATGACTGCGCAGTGTTTCATGCAGCGGTTCTACCTGCCTTTCAAACAGGATCTTGCTGGACAGCCGGGTATCCAGAACAGGAGAGCGGCACCCTTCAAAAATGGCGTTTACAGGGGTGTCACTTGCGGCGGGGTCGGATGCGGAAAAGGTTTGCCCATCTGCGTTTTGCACGGTGTCGCGGTATGAGGATGGCGACGGGCCTGTCTCAGTCAGACGTGCAGGTCCGGTCGGACCGTTGGTGGCCATCAGGATAAGGGGCAGAAGCAATGAGGTTTGCACGAGGTCAGTTCCCGAACAGAATGTGTAAGCGCGTTAGGTCAGCAACGCTGAACTAGTTGGCCGAAGCCAACAGGCAAACTCTATGTCCAAGATGTGAACAATCCCTTGCGGCTGTTGCTATTCCGCCGCCAAGGGGTTTTCCAACGGGCGACCGATCCGCACGATGTCGGCGATCACGCCGTTGATCAGGTTACGGAACGCATCGAACCCTGCATGGGGCCGGATCTGGCGTTCATCCATGTAGAGGGAGCGATCAATCTCTATCTGGATCGTGTGTACCCCGCTTGAGGGGCGACCGTAATGCTGGGTCACATAGGCGCCCGCGAAGGGCGTGTTTCGTGTTACGGTCAGACCCGCGCTATGAAACGCCTCTTCCACCAAAGACACGATCTGTTCACTGGCGGCGGCCCCAAACCGATCGCCCAGCACCACATCTGGTCGCGGCGTGCCGGTTTGGGCCACGCTGTCCATCGCTTCATGGGGCATGGAATGACAATCGAGCAGGATGGCCTGACCGAACAAGTCCTTGGCCAGATCAAGCTCCGCCCGCAGTGCCATGTGATAAGGGCGCCAATAGTCATCGATGCGGCGCTGGGCCTCGGCCCGGGAAATCTTGCCGGAATAGATGGCCTTGCCGTTGGCCACCACGCGAGGCACGACACCAAGGCCAGAGGCCACGCGCGGGTTGTGCCCGGACCGGCGCACACCCTGAATGAGCGCAGGGTCCAGTTCATCTTCGGACCGGTTCACATCCACATAAGCGCGCGGCATTCCCGCCGTGACAAGAGGCGCGCCATGATCGGGCGCGGTGGCGAAAAGGTCATCGACGAACGCGTCTTCAGAGCTGCGAATCGCATGCTTGTCGAGGGTGCTCTGGCGCATGAAGCTGGGCGGATAGTCCCGCCCGGAATGGGGCGAGGCAAACACCGCACAGGTGTTGCGCTCCTTAGGCGTATAGATGTGATATGCCTTGGGCGTCATACGCGTTCCTTTCGCACCTGCATCATAGAGCGAAAATGGCGTTCTAAAAGCCCTTGATCCGGTGGGATATAGCTTTTATACGGCGTGAACGCTGGCGCGGATTTCCCGCGCCCCATGTATTTTGGGGCATCGGGTTTTTGAAACCACGTCGGTGACACGGGCGATTAGCTCAGCGGTAGAGCACTTCGTTGACATCGAAGGGGTCACTAGTTCGATCCTAGTATCGCCCACCATAATGATTTGTCGTGCATGCGCACGGCACCCGCAACCCAAGGCGTCCCGTATCCCGGACCGCGCCGCGACAAAGAGGAGAGGACCATGAAGGTCAAGAACTCGCTGCGTTCGCTGAAGAACCGGCATCGCGACTGCCGCGTGGTGCGCCGTAAGGGCCGCGTCTACGTGATCAACAAAACCCAGCGCCGGTTCAAAGCCCGTCAGGGTTGAACTGTTGCTGATTTGAATTTGAAAGGCCCCCGCCACGCGCGGGGGTTTTTCTTTGGGCATGTCTGAAGATCCTGTGGGTCGGTTTTTCGTTTTGAAACACGAGCCAGGTATCCGCCCTTCCCGAGTACGACCCGGGGAGCATGACCCGCGATCTTGGCCGTAGACCCTACTCCAACAGGTCCACCACAAGCCGCTATGCGGACAAAGCTGCCGCATCATTTTTCCGTAAAACCTGACCTTATCCAGCTGAAAGCTTCAGCTGCGAACCAGACAACAGCAAGCACTGCTCCAATCAGAAGTCGAATATGCTCGCTCTGCGAAAGCCCGTCCCAAAAAAAGAGCGCCGCTATGCAGAAAACGGCACAAATCAGTGCTGCGACCATCCTGCCCTTTGGGCCAAGCCCTTTTCGTTTAGGCTCTATCGACAATGCATCCTCCATAAACAGGTTCTTCGATATGAAATACAAGAATTCACGGCTCGAATCTTGGTTTTGCAACGCAATATCGGTCTATATGGGCTCAGAGCCGACCTTCGCTGCGGCTGCAGCGCAATGTTAGTGATGCTTGTGCCCTCACGGAAGGCGGTGAAGGCCAACATGATTTGCAGACATGACCTTTTCTTTGCGGGTGGCCCGTCCTTCCTCTCCGTCGGGTCTCGCCTTTGTACCGATGCGATTTTCTCTCCCTTGGTGGCAAGGTTCGCGGGGGCTAGCGTCTCTTGCGGTCCACATTGGCCACGACGGATTTCAACAATTCCTCGACCATCAGACGCTGATCATCGGTGAAGGTCGGCGTGGCAATTTCCGGCTCCGGCCCGTCAAGATCAGAAGTGTCGAACAGCACCTCATCCTCGGGGAAAAACCGCGCACGGAGCGCCTCGTTTTCATCCTCGAATTTGGACAAAATGATGCGCGCCTCAAAATGGCTCATGGCGCGTCCTTTGAAGCGGGGCAGGTCGGCCACAGGCATAGACCGGAACACCGTGCGCGCATCCAGACCGGGGATGCGAGAGACGATCTGCATCAGGTCCAGCACATCGATATGGGGCGTCGGGTTGGCCACCTCATCGGAGGGCAGCTTGTCATCCGCATCGATATCAAGCCCCAACAGCCCCATGAAATCGCGGATCACATCGCCTTTGGGAAACCGTGCAGGTTCAAACCGGCGGAAGATGAATTCGGCCTCCGGAAAGGCATCTTCCCATGTCTTCACGATGCGCCCGTATTCGCCGGTGGCCGTACCGAATTTCGCCAGATAATTGTCGAATCCCGGCGCGACCTTGCCGGTCTTCATCTTCTGTTTGTAGTTGCTTTCAAGATACCGATCCTGCCGCCGGAAATAGGCGATGATCTTGGTGTCGAACTCTTCCTCCATCGCGATCACGTCGCGCAGCAGGTTCGGGTCCCCCCCGGTCAGCATCTCGGAGCTGATCACGAAGCTCTGCGCCTCGCTGCG
This sequence comes from uncultured Roseovarius sp., assembly GCA_964389425.1. Lineage (GTDB taxonomy): Bacteria > Pseudomonadota > Alphaproteobacteria > Rhodobacterales > Rhodobacteraceae > Roseovarius. The sequence goes on along the minus strand of CAYMEC010000073.1, from coordinate 8,774 downwards.
CGCAATGCGAGTCTTGATGGCCTCGCCGATGGCTGTCGCGTCCTTCACAACGCGTCCGCGCAAGGCGATGCCCATGTCATTGTAAGAGGCCCGCTGGCGGCGAACGAGAAAATCGATGCCCTTGGAGGTGAGGTATTTGTTCCGCGCCCGCGAATACCGTTGCACGGCGGTGGAGCCTGTCTTGGGCGTGCCGATATGAATCCAAAGCCGGCGCATCAGGCGACCCCCGCGCCCGCCACGCTTTCATACATCTCGAAATCGCAGGCCAGCGCGCGGTCGACATTGCGCCGGTCTTTGGCAGAGAGTGCATCGCGATGTTGGCGGCTGGAGGATTTGTGCCCCAGATGGTCTCGCGTATCGAGGATTTTCACACTGTGGCCCTTGGCCCCGAACAGCGTGTCGATGATATGGCTGCGCGCGGTCTCCATGTCTTCGACCTGACCGATAAAATCATAGTCGATCTGGTCAAAGCTGATCTCCAACCTTTGGGGGCGCCAATGCCGGTCCACCATCAGCGCGGCCTCTTCCTGTGCGATCACGTCCAGAAAGTCGGGCAGGGTGATCTCTGCCTGCGGATCGCGCCCCAAAGCGGCGTTCAGATCGCGCCGGTGCCGCGTATCGCCTTGCAGCTTGTCAGACCAAGCCGACACGGTCCGGCTGAGCGGTTCGCGGATGATCGTGAATCGAAACCAATCGCCTGAAAGCGCGTCGTCCACAGTCACAAGATCGAGCGCCTTGGCGCCCGCACGCAGATAGTCAGGCGGCAGGTTATGCACCCCATCCATGGAAATCTCGGGCGTGTCCCCCGCAGACAGAGCATGATGCATTTGAGTGATCAACAGAGTCAGTACATTGGTACACGCCGCCTTGTGGTTTTTCATGTAGAGATAATCCGGACCTCCATAGGGCTTGGCCGGCAGATGCACGTTCTGGAGCAGGTGCCGACGCGTATGATAGTTCGGCAGGATTTCTTGCAGTTTGCCCATCAGGTTTTTGCCGCCACTGAATCTGTTTTGGCCTCTGCGACGCGTTCCGCCTTCGTGCGGGTCTTCACGCCGGGGTGGCTATAAACCATGTCGATAAATTCGCTCCAGTCTTCACGCGATTTGATGTCTTCGATCTTGGCGCGATGCCATGCGACGCCTTGGTCATGCAACTCTTTCAGCACCGGGTCAGAGAGCAGCTTTGCCCGCGCCGCGAGCATCCCCGGCACCAGCCGCATCATCGTGTCATCGCGTGTCTGGTTGGTGTTCATCGCATCGAAGTAATCGCGCCCCTGGTCGAGCCGCACATGGTTTGTCCGGCCGCGATCTCGCTTCACCAGGAAACTGTCGCAACTGCGGATGGCATAGTGATGCATGCGCGCGAAGGCGTGGGAAAACCCGGGCCAGCTGCGCCACTTGACGCGGTTGCCATCAAACACCTGCCCACCCGCATCGCGCCATGTCACATGACCATACGGGTTCTCCGGATCAGGTGCTTTCTTTGGGTCCACGTTGGGACGATGCACGCCCATCATGTGGAAGGCCCCGTTGTTTCGGAAAAGCGTCTTCAACCCCGCACCTCGGTAATTCGTAAAACCGTCCTCGGGCGCGGCATGAAAAAACTGCTCCATTACAGGCACATCTTCATAGTGCCGCCGGAACCCGTTGCCAAAGAGCTTCCAGCAAACAGAAATCGCATCAGCCGGCCCGCTCGCCTTCACCAGATCGGGCAGGGTGGTGCCTTCCCTCAGGTTCAGGAATTCGTCGCAGTCACAGCAGATAACCCAATCCGCATCCTTGAAACGCTCATGACTGGTGGCCCCCCGCAACGCATGGCGTTGGGGCGAAACAGGCTTTTCCTTGCGCCCCATCGGACGGTCATTGTTGTCGACATGAGACGCGATCCCAAGCTCTTCCAATCGCCGGGCAATGTCATCCGTCCCGTCGTCGCAATCATTCGTGTAGATCAGAAAACTGTCATACCCGATGGCCTGATTATGGGCGACCCATTCCAGCATGAAGGGGGCCTCATTCTTCATCGTGGTGACGGCGAGATATGTCTCTTTCTTTGCCATCTACGCCACCAGCCCCAGCTTCTGGGCGATCTCCGGCAGATCCGCCACCACCTCTGCCCGCGCCACATCCAGCCGCTTGCGGTGCCATTTCAGGCTTTCTTCATGCAACTCCCGCAGCTTCGGCACCCGCGTCTTCAAATCCTCAATCGCCGCCCGCAGGGCAGGGACGTGGCGCTGAATGCTCACATTCTCCACGTGATTGGCGTTGAAGGTCTCGAAGTAGGAAAAATCGATCCGATCCTGATCGGCGCTGTTGGCCGTGCCGCGATAGCGCTTCATCAGGAAGGCTTCGGAACTTTTGATCATGTAATGGTTCATGCTGACCAACGCGTCCCCATAGCTGCCCTCGAAACTGCGCCAACCTTGGGTGATGTACTGTGCAGGCATCTCTTCTCCCGACCCGTTCACCCATTTGAGCGGTACAGTCCCATTGCGAAAACGCGGCGCGTATTTGGGGCGGTGCACCCCCAACCGTCTCACACCGCGCGGGCGGAACATTGTCTTGAATCCGGTGTAGCGTTGAATGCGGTTCACGCCGGGCGGGGCAGAGCGGGTGAATTGCGCAATGATCGGTTCGTCCTCAAACTGGGTGACACCCCCGTTTCCAAACACCCGCCACGTTGCAGCAATCGCGTGGGCATCCTGCGCGCCCCGCGCCTTCAACCCGGCAAAAAGCGCGCTCAGCGTGCCATTGCCAGCATGAATATTCAGAAACTCATCCGCATCGGCAACAAGGACCCAATCCGATCCTTTGACCTCCTCCATTTTCCAGAACCTCTGATAGGCCCGGTTCTGCGGGTCCTCGGGCTCGCCCTTGATGTGAACGCTATTTTCCAGATGCGTGATCTCCCCCGCCGCATCCAGCGTATCAAGGATTTCCCGCGTCATGTCCTGGCTGTCATTGGAGGCGATGAACAACCGCTCAAAGCCGATCAGCTTGTAGTAACTGATCCACTCCAGCAGATACGGCCCTTCATCCTTGACCGTGCCCACAAGCGTGCAGCTGGGGGTGCTGTCCATTGTCGCCTCATGCTCTTTTTTGGCCAATTATGTAGCAGAGAGCCCGCCACCCGCCTAGCCCTTACCAAAACGCCATGAGCGAATGATGAAAACCGTGCCCATGGGCCCCGTTTGCCAAAGAGGCACAGGCGTTCATTCCTTCCTAACCTGCATTTGCGAAACCTTGCGAGGTTAGGGGGTTTCAGCTACCTTTTGCGAAAAGATAAAAACGAGGCAGTGGGTAAATGGCGGAACTTCCCCCCGTTGGTGCGCTTTGGATTGGTGGGTCGCTCACGTGGCTGGAACAGGTGTGCCTGAAATCCTTCGTCGATCAGGGCCATCCAACGATCCTTTACACCTATGGTGAGGTCAAAGGCGTGCCTGAAGGCGTCGAAGTCCGCGATGGCCGCGAGGTGGTCGACACCGACGACTTCATGACCCATTCGCGCACGGGCAGCGTGGCGCTTTTTTCCGATCTCTTCCGCTTTCACATGATCGCGAAAGATCCCGACATCATCTATATTGATACTGATGTTTATTCTGTTCGCCCCATCCCGGCGGATGAAAAATATGTGTTCGGGTATGAGACCTGGAACGCCGAGAAGGGCAAAGGCCAGATCAACGGCGCGATCCTTCGCATGCCGCCCGATTGCCCGACTTTGCAGGGGCTTCTGGACTTCACGAAAGAAACCCACCCGTTGCCTGATTGGTTGCCGCCGCGCTTTCTCAAAGAAGCCAAAGCCCGCGCTGCCGACGGCAATCCCATGTCCGTTTCAGAACTGCCTTGGGGCATCTGGGGCCCGCTGGGCGTCACCGCCTACTTGCGCATGACGGGAGAGATGGAGCATGCGCGCCCCACCTCCTTCTACTACCCCATCCATTTCGCGGATCGCCGTGTTTTCACCCGCCGACCGATGCACACATGGAAGCAAACCACGGAAGACACCCGCTGCATCCACATCTGGGCGCCCATCAAACGCTTCTGCGCGCGCAAGCATGATGGCGTGCCGCCCAAGGGCAGTTTTCTCGATGAATTGATGATAAAGCACGGCATTGACGCCAGCCTCACGCCCATTGCGGATCAGAAAGACCGCTCCGTGGTGGCGTGACTTGGCCTTGGACGCGATGACATCCGAGGCACCCATCCTGTTTCACTCGTCAGATGCCGTACGAGCAACATCCCTCGCTGGGTCTGAAAAACGACTGGTTGTCTCCTTCACCGGGATCGGTCGACGCAAGTCAAAGCAACAACCCGAAGAGTTCGTCGGCGCGGCGCAAATGGCCGGGCGCAATCATGTGCTCTTCGTCGCGGATCGCTTGCGCAGTTGGTACAATGCGCCGGGGATGTATGAAGAAATCATCGACATCGTGCAGTCCTACAAACGCACCCACAGGATCGATCACGTCGCCACTTTGGGCGAAGGCATGGGCGGCTATGGCGCGATCCTCTTTGCCCGTGCGCTGGGGGCCAGCAATTCCATGTCCTTCGCGGCCCAGTATTCTGCCGATCCCAAAGTGGTGCCGGAAGACGACCGCTGGATGGAGCACCGCTCCAAGATCACCCATTTCACCCGTCCGCCGTTGGAAACCGTGCTGAGCGAAGACTGCACCTATTTCGCAATGCATGCGGATGGGGATCATGACAAACCCCATTGGAGCCGCTTCCCGAAGGCCGCGCAGTTCAACCACTTTCTTGCGGGGATCGGGGATCATTCGCTCAGCCGGAAATTGGACGGTGTGGGCAAGCTGCACGCGGTGGTGCATGGGGGCATTCTGGGCCGCCCGGTAGCGCTGCGGCGCACGCTGAAAGAGGTGTTCAAAAATCTGCGGCAGGTGGAGAATGATTGAACCTGTTCGTCGGAGAACTGGCGCGGAATCAAGGGCGTAGCCCGCCGCGCCTTCGCTGGGCCGTCCCGGGGCCTGGCGAATGTGTGAGGTCAGCGCTTTGCTCTTGTCGAGTCCGGGAACTCAATAATAAAGTGCTGCTGTTCACGGGTCGGATCGCCACGCCACGGCCTAGCGAAGGCGCTTTCTTGCCCGCAAAAAAAGAAAATCAGGCCTGCCGCGCGACTGGTTTCAACGGCGCAACCTTCGCCTCATGCGCCAAGACCTTGCGCATCATCAACCGCCCATAAGTGTTGTTGCCATGGTAGGGATCATCGCCCCCCTTGGCATAGTCCGGCTTCAGGAACCCATCTTCATCGGCGGTCTCGACAGGTGGCGTCACGATGGCAATGCCACGCTTTGACAGCCAATCGGCGAAAAGCACCCGCGCACGGGTGTCGATGGATTTCAGCATGGTCAAAGGCAGTTTCAGTTCCGTCGTCTCCGGGTCGGGGCGTACCGGCCACGGGGCGGAGATCACGAAAGGCCGAACACCCGTGCTGATCAATTGGTCGAAAAACGCGCGGATGTGCTGCTGATCTTCGGCCACGATGCGCGCGAACAGGTCTTCGGACACGGGCGTCTTGCCCGCAACCCCGAGCCAGGAAGGCGCGGCGTCAAGCCAGCCTTCATGCCGGAAAATGCGGTAATTGTGATTGCCAAGGCAGATGCCCCAGCGATGCTCCGGCTCAAAGGCCGACACATCAAAGAACTGCTTCAGCTTCTTGCGAAACCGCCTGTTGGTCAGCACGACTTTGCCGTCCTCGATGGCGCTGAAAGGCTCGGCCTCGTTGTCGGCGGTCCCCAGCGGGAAGACGACCATCGGATCGGCGCCTTCCTCCTGTTCCAGCGCGCTGGCCCCGGCCCTCAGCGCGCGGGTGTGGGAATTGCCGCAAATATAGAGGGTCATGTCGAGAACATCTCCAGGATTTCCTCATCACAATGCACGTCGGATTTCTGCGTGGCGGGCGCATCGGAGACAGGTTTCGGCAATGCCACCTCTCCGCCACCATGGGCGCGGAAGAAAATATCCATCACCCGTGCCACGCCCTCGGCGGCCACCTGCCGCATGTTTGGCCGGTAAAAGGCACCCCGCATGGGGTGGGACGCGACCAGTTCATACGACGGATAATAATCCACGAAATCATGCTCCATCATCAGTTCACCGCAGACCGCGCGCAGCACGGATTTGGAATAGACCGTGGCGGGCAGCACGTGCTGATCCGTGGCTGTGGCCGTCAGCGGCACGGGCGAGACGGTGAACAGGAATTTCATCTCGGGGTTATGTTCATGTGCAAAGCGAATAAAGGTCTGTGCATCGCGCAGTATTTCGGCAAAGCGGAAATTCTTGAACGCGTAGACCTCCGGATCGAACGTACCTGCAATGGTGCCGGGGCAGGTGGGCAGGACAGCCCTGTCGCGTGTGTTTTCCCAAGCCTCGGTGAGGCCGAAGGTGAAGACGAAAATATCCGTCTGTTCCAGCATCGTCTTGACCTGCGCCAGATGGTGGGTGCGCTCCAGCAGACATTCTGCCTCGGATGCAAAGCCACCGGGTTGAATGCTGGGGCGAAACGCGTCGTGAAACCGGCCGTCTTTTTCCCACACGCTGTCCTGAGGCGAAAAGCGGTCAAAGGCGCGGGCAAAAAGCTGGATCAGCTGGCGCACCGAATAGATATTGCCGTAGCGGGCCGAATAATGGCCATAGCCAAATTCATCTGCGGTCTTGTCATCAATCATCGCTGGCGCGGGTTCGAAATCCATGAAGTTGTAGCCGCGGGTGCGGAACTGGCGGGCGATATGCTGGGCAAAACAGCTTCCCGCTGCTGAGATGCGCATCTCAGGTGTAATTTCGAACCGGGGCTCATAGACGCCATCCATCTCAATGGGCGAAAAATCGGCCACGGCGGATTTCCAGAAAGCGCGTGGCGGCTGCGAGGAATACGGGTTCTGCATCGGTGGCCTCATCTTGGTTATGGGCGCAGGATAACGGATGCCGATGGTCAAATTATGGCGAAGGCTTTGCCCGGCCTCGATCCACTGCGCGATTTTTCAGTAATCTAACTGAAAAGCCGCATTTTTGAAACTGGTTCGTGGGCTGGGTGTGGGCTGTTGTCCAAAAACAGGGGCCCGAATGAAAAAGGGGCGGTCCATCGACCGCCCCCAAGCGTCCAAAGCCGCGTGGTTTACGGCAGAAGGACCGAGTCAATCACGTGGATCACGCCGTTGGAAGCTGCCACGTCAGCGGCCACGACATTGGCGCCGTTGACCGTTACACCGCCCTCGGTGCCAATGGTCACTTCGCCGCCCTGAACGGTTGCGGCCGTCATGCCATCCGACAGGTCCGTCGACATCACTTTGCCCGGTACCACGTGATACGTGAGAACGGCCACCAGCTGATCCTTGTTTTCCGGCTGAAGCAGCGAGTCCACGGTGCCTTTTGGCAGGGCTGCGAATGCCTCATCTGTGGGGGCAAAAACCGTGAACGGGCCATCACCCTTCAGCGTGTCCACCAGACCCGCAGCCTGCACGGCGGCAACCAGCGTGCCGAAAGAGCCTGCCGCCACGGCGGTATCGACGATATCCGCATCCTGTGCCATCGCGGGCAGGGACGTGGACATAAGGGCAGCGGCCGACAGGGCCAGGTAAGTTCTGCGAAGCATAAGTTTTCTCCTTGGTTTCGCGTAGTGTGCACGAATGCATCAGGCGCATTCAGAAGACCTACGCACCGTACTACAAACCGGTTCAGATTGCATTTTGGTAAAATGATCTGGATTACAGCGCTTTCCGCGCTAAGCGGGACGTCGGACGCGATTCAATTCACAAAAACTTGAACACAAGGCGGGCGGGCGTGATAATTATTGCACGCACTCTGCGCCATCATTTCCAACTGATTTGAAACCTCGGACTCTGAAACACTCCCAACGTCTTCGTGATCGGGGTTGTTTTGCGCGGAAAGCTGGCGAGATTTACCAAAGCGGCACACGCGCCGAAGGGAAGGAAACGCATAGATGGCCTATCGCTGGAAAAACACGCTCAAGGACAACGATGTCACGCCGGAGCACCTCTATCTCAATCGCCGCCACGTGATCGGCGCGGCGATGGCAGGCATGGCGCTGTCCGGTCTGGGGGGCATGGCGCGGGCCGAAGAGGAGCTGGAGCCGACATCATGGGATGACATCACCAGCTACAATAATTTCTATGAATTCGGTACGGGCAAATCGGACCCGGCCACATACGCCCACATGCTGACGACGGAACCGTGGACCGTGAAGATCGACGGCATGGTCGACCGCCCCGGCGACTATGCGTTCGAGGACATCATGTCCAAGATGACCGTCGAGGAACGCATCTACCGTTTCCGCTGCGTGGAGCGTTGGGCGATGATCGTCCCGTGGAATGGGTTCGAACTGGCTGATTTGCTGGATCTGGCCGGTGTGCAATCGTCCGCCAAATACGTGGCCTTCGAAACCGCGATGCGCCCCGACGAAATGCCGGGCCTGCGCAGCCGGGTGATTGATTGGCCCTATGTCGAGGGTCTGCGCATGGATGAGGCGATGCACCCTCTCACTATAATGGCCACCGGAATCTACGGGCGCGACATTCCCAACCAGAACGGCGCGCCCCTGCGCCTCGTGGTGCCGTGGAAGTATGGGTACAAATCCATCAAGTCGATCGTGCGGATCACGCTGACGGACACGGAGCCGCCCACCGCCTGGAATAAATATGCCCCCAACGAATACGGCTTCTATTCCAACGTGAACCCAAACCGCAGCCACCCGCGCTGGAGCCAGGAAGTGGAACAGCTGATCGGCACCGGCCTCTTCGCCCGCAA
>CAYMEC010000072.1:0-17651 GCA_964389425.1 uncultured Roseovarius sp. | reverse complement strand
TGGTGATCGTATTTTTCGGCTCTGTCATGCTCTGGGCGCTGTTGCTGATCATTCTTCCGCAATTCGTGATGCTGGAACGCGCACTGACCAAACCCAAACGTCAATTGGACAGTTCCATCGCAGCGCAGCTTGAACGCGATGCCGCCAATTGCGTGGCGATCCTGGCGCAGTATCAAACCACGCCGGAACCCGAAGCTGACAATGGCGGGCTCGCGGTGCCGTCAGCGTCTGGCATGGCCGTGCCCTCCGCCTCCACAATGGCGGTCCCGTCCGTCTCGGGGATGGCGACACCTTCAGCAACGCAACAAACACGGCCCTACATTCTGCAATGCGACCGATCCACCACGCGCCAACGCATGGTGCGCAATGAAGGCGTTGAGGAATGGCTCAATGATCTTTACGACCTGCCACTTTTGAAGGTCAGTGACGCCGCCCCCATTGAGGCGCAGATCGCCACGGCAGAAGAAATCGAAACGCTCGCCGCCGCGCTCTATCAAGACCTTCTGGTGCTAGAGGCCAATGCCTCCCAACTGGGGCTTGGCAATTTCAGCGCCTTGACCCAGCCCGTGTTGATCCCTCTCTCCGATGTCGCCAAGGCAGAAGAGGCCGGCAAGCTTTCCAACCAACTGATGGGTGTGGCCGGGCTGCGCTACGTGGAAAATGGCGAGGTCTATGAGCGCATCCCACTGATCATTCTGGTGCGCACCCTCGTTTTTGCCATTCTCGCCACCGGTCTGGCACTTGTGGTCTGCTACCCCATCGCGTTCAAGGTGGCCCTCGGCACGCCGCCGGAAAAAGCGGTTTGGCTCTTTTTGGGCCTGATCATTCCTTATGCGATTGTGGAGTTGATGCGGATCTACGCCTGGACGTCGATCATCGACAATTCAGGCCTCATAAATCAGGCGCTTTTATGGATGGGCGCGATCACGGAACCCATTCAGTTCAAACGCTCCGCGCTGACGGTCTTTGTGGTGATTGTCTTCACCTACGTGCTGTTCATGGTGTTCCCGATTTTCAACGTGATGAGCACGCTGGATCGCAACCAGATTGAAGCCGCGCGCGATCTGGGCGCCTCCACTGCGCGGCTGCATTGGCGCGTGATCATTCCCCATGCCAAACCCGGCATCGCTGTGGGTTGCATTGCCACGTTCATGCTGGCCGCGGGTGCATTTTCCGTGCCCCGCATCATCAGCCGGGGCCTTCAGGCGGAATGGTTCAGTCAAACGATCTACAACAAGTTCTTTGAATCAGAGAATTCCAACATCGGGGCCGCCTATTCCTTCGCCTATACGCTGGTCTGTTTCCTGATGGTGGCGCTCTTCATGTGGATCATGCGTACGCGGCTCAAAGACTTCGCGAGGGTGCAATGACCGATCTGGCCCAATCTGCCGCCATGGCCGCCCCACGCAAACCGATGCGACGGGTCATCACCGCCGATGGGGTGCTTACGGCCTATACCTGGGCCTTCCTGGCCTTCATGTTCGCGCCTTTGCTGTTGATGATCGTCTCCAGTTTCAACAACACCTCGCCGCCATCCGTGACGGAATGGGGAGGGTTCACCGACAAATGGTACGCGTTCTTCTGGATGCCCGAGGCAGAGCTGCGCGCGGACCCGGTGCTGCGGGTGCTGGACAGGGATCGGTTCATGGCCTGTTTTGGCAACTCGCTTCAGGTCTCTGCCGTTGTCGTACCGCTGTCCTTGCTTCTGGGCCTTGCAGGCGCAGTGCTGCTGACCCGCTGGCGCAGCCGCGCGAATGGCATCCTTTGGTGGGTGCTGTTGTCACCCATGCTCGCCCCCGGCGTGATCCTTGGCCTTTCTGCTTTGGTCTTCTGGGGGCGTCTGGGCGTGAATGCTGGGCTTTTCACCATCATGATGGCGCAGGTCACATTCATCGCAGGCTACCCGCTGCTCATCCTCATGGCGCGTCTTCAGCGTCAACCGGTGGAGCTTGAGGAAGCCGCGCTTGATCTGGGCGCGTCGCCCTTCCACGTCTTCCGCCGCATCACCCTGCCTTTCCTTCTGCCCGCCTTGGCCTCCGCCGGGGTGATCGCCTTCATGGCGTCGATGGAAAACTACAACACCACGATGTTCGCCAAAGGCGGGGCCTGCACCTTTGCCACCGAAATCGGCGCGATGAGCCGCAATCCCAACGGCCATCCGCCCGTGATCAACGCGGTCGGTACCGTGATTATCCTGCTGACCGTCGCCGCCGCCCTGACCCACACGGTTTTGACCCGCCGCGAAATGCGTTAAGCGGCTCTCATGAAGATCACCGCGCGCTGCCACCCGGCCCTTGAGCCGCTTTTGCCCAAACCCGTGCCCGCCAGTCAGGCCTTGCCGGACTGGCTCAAAGACATGCCGGGGGATGTGGAGGCCGAAAGCCTGGGTGGCGCGCCAATCCGAACGCTCAAACACTGCCCGCCGATGATTGATGCCATGCGGTTGGGCATCCTGATCCTGAACCCGGTCGATCTGCATGTGAAAGATGGCGAGGTGAGCTGGGATTGGGACCCGCCCCTCATGCCCGACAGTGCGATCACCCGCGCGCCCATCGGCGTGCATGTGCCCGAACAGACCACAGGTAGCCCGCTCGAAACCGATCACCTGATCCTCAAATTCATCAATTTCTGGACGCTGGAGACAGAGCCGGGCTGGTCACTGCTTTTTCACCACCCAGCCGGCTATCCCGATCTGCCGTTCCAGACCTTGAGCGGTGTGGTTGACACCGATCTTTTCGCCGATGGCTATGTGCATTTCCCCGCGCGGCTGCGCACCGACTATGAAGGCGTGATCGCCAAAGGCACGCCCGTCGCACAAGTTGTGCCCGTTCGGAAGGAGGCGGAACTGGACGTGGGCACGATGAACGCGAAACAAATCGCTCAAAATCGCGCCGTTCAAGAGGCTTTGGGATCACAGCCCGGCGTTTATCGCAAATCCTACCGACGCTAGGGCTTTACCGGGATTTAGCTCAATGTAACAACTTCATGACAAACAGAGCACGTCATGAAAACAGCACTGGGCATCCTTTTCCTTATGATCTCTACCACGGCCAGCCTTGCCGGGTCAGAAAGTGAGCGCCGCGCGCAGTGTCTGGGCTGGATGATGCAGGGCTATCCATCGAGCTTGGAAGAAACCTCCTGCACCAATCAATTCGCCCTGCCGTCGCCCTTCCTGTTCAAATGCTTGCGGGCAGAGCGGCGCGGTTATGACAGCGACCTGCAAAGAAACGCCTGCGCGCTGTTTCTGGAAGAGGCATCGCTCAGGGCTGAGAACGGTTACGTCCGCAACTGAGGCAAGCTGAGCGGTATTGATCCTTTGGCCACGCGGGTGAGCGTGCGAAGTGCTTCCGGCCTTGAGGCGGCATCCTGCAAAAGCCCATCCCGCAGGGCGGGCGTGGCATCCCCCATCTCCGCCGCGATCCGGTAGCGCAGCATTAGGGCCTCGGTATCCTGATCTTCTTGCAACGCGTTGCGTGCGTCCTCCCAGCGCCCCAAACGCAAAGACAAGCGCGCAACCATGCGCCGGGCATCGCTGTCTGACGGATCCGCCTCCCACGCCTTTTGATAGGCCTTGAGCGCCGCGTCGCTCTCCCCATCCTCCAAGGCAATACACCCCAATTCGAACCAGGCAAGCGCATAATCCGGGCGCCGCGCCACGGCGCGTTTAAGCCACGCCGCCCGCTGTTCCGGTTTGCCAACCTGTTCCAGCACCTTGGCCAGGTTATAGAAAATCTCTGCGCTGGCCGATTTGCCCTGCGCCGCTTTGCGCAGGACACGTTCGGCACTGGACCAATCCTGTGATTGGATCAACCGGGGCAGATCATCGAGCTTTGCCATGGCCTCTACCTCCTGTGACTGGCGCAGAATTCCCACACCTTAGAATCGCTGCCGTGTCAGACATATGAAATGGTCCGTTCCCGTGCACGTATAGCCAGCCAATTTGCCCAAAATCTACGCGGGTTTTCGCGTAGTTTCATATCATTTCAGGCCTTTGCGTCCTTTCCGCCAAAGTGAACGGCAAAGTCTAAAATCTGTTACGTTCGGCCAGTATCCCCGAGGCATCACAAGCCGGGGGGCGCACGTGCTAGACGTCAAATCTGTCACCAAGAAATTTGGTCAAGTCACTGCCGTAGACGGGCTGTCATTTTCAGCGGATCGGCCACAAGTTATTGGCATCATCGGTCGCTCTGGCGCGGGTAAGTCCACATTTCTGCGCATGATGAACAGAATGACGGATGCCACCGAGGGCCAAATTCTGGTCGATGGCACCGACGTGCTTTCCCTGCGCGGGCGGGAGCAAATGGCCTGGCAGCGCAATTGCGCAATGATCTTCCAGCAGTTCAACCTGGTGCCGCGTCTCAACGTGCTGACCAACGTGATCCTTGGTCGGCTCAACCAGCAATCCGTGCTGCGGTCCTCCCTCATGTTTTTCAGCCAGAAAGAACGTCATGAGGCGCTGCGCCTTCTGGACCGGTTTGGCGTGGCCGAAACCGCGCTGCAACGCGCCGAAACGCTGTCTGGCGGGCAGCAACAGCGCGTGGCGATTTGCCGGGCGATGATGCAGCAGCCGAAATTCATTCTGGCCGACGAGCCCATAGCCTCGCTTGATCCGCTGAATGCGCGGCTGGTGATGGAGGCGCTGCGCCGGATCAACAATGAAGAAAAGATCACCATCATCTGCAACCTTCACACCCTCGACACCGCGCGCACGTATTGCGACCGCGTGATCGGCATGCGGGCTGGCGTGAAGGTGTTCGATGATGCGCCTGCCGCTCTGACCGACAAGACCGCCCGTGAAATTTATGGCGCCGAGGCCGACGAGGCCTTTGAAGGCTCCATCACATCTACATCGCTTGACGGGGCCAAACCCCCTGAAGCCGCTGCCCATGTCGCTGTTGAAGAGACAGCACATTGACCCGCGCATCTCGCGCGCAATCGCCAAACTTTGGGAGAGACCAAATGACCAACTTTATCACACGCGTTACCGCGACCTTCGCGATCACGGCCGTGGCTTCCACCGCCGTATTTGCGGGCGATGTGGATTACAAAGGCCCCACCTTTGATCTTTCATCCGTACAGGATGAATTCCGCATCGGGTTCCTTGGTGACGAGGCCGCACAGGACATCATCTCGCGCAACGAATGCCTTCAGGATTACGTTGAGGCCGCATTCCTCGTGCCCGCCAAGATGTTCACCTTCAAGGATTACGCCGGCACCATGGAAAGCTTCGCCGGTGGCAACCTTGACTACACGTGGTTTGGTGCGTCTGGTTACGCGGGCCTCTACCTGCAGAACCCCGAAGCGGGTGAGCCGATCATGACCCGGATGCAGCCCACGGGCGACACCGGGTATTATTCCGTCATGGTGACCCTGGCCGATAGCGGCATCGAAAGCCTTGAGGATATGAAGGGCAAGGACCTCGGTTTTGCCGATCCCAACTCCACCTCCGGCTTCCTGATCCCATCCATCGAACTGGTGGACCAGGTGGGTGATCTGGGCGAGTTCTTCGCCTCTACCGAGTTTCAGGGCGGCCACGAAAATGGCGTTCTGGCCGTGTTGAACGGTGACATCGACGCCGCCGTGACATGGGTGTCCGGTGTCGGCGCATGGGAAGAGGGCTACACCTCCGGCAACCTGCGCAAGATGGTCGACAAGGGCATCCTGAACATGGATGACATCCGTCAGATCTGGTCGTCGAACCTGATCCCCAATGGCCCCATCGTGATGCGCAAGGCGCTGCCGCAGGAAGCCAAGGACACCATGCTGGGCATGAAGCAGTGGATCCACGAAAACGATCCGGAATGCTCCGAAAACATCGCCAATGGCATCGTGAAGGCGTGGGTCCCGGTGGATCACTCCTTCTACGAGGTGATCGTAAAGGCCCGTCAGGCCAAGATCGAAGCGTCCAAGACCAACTGATCCGACTAAGGGATGCGCGGGGGGTCCTCCGCGCATCTCTCCCATGATCCGAGGGCATCATGACCGCTGTTCTTCCCGAACATCTCGACCAGCTTGAGGTTGAGCTCAAAGAGCTGCAACGCCGCAAGACGCTGTACACGATCATCGGTATCGCGGCGACGGCGTTTGTGGTGCTGTTTGGCATCGACATGGCCAATGAGGCCAATGCCACGCCCTTTAGCGAGGGCATCGTCAAGATTTTCCACTTCCCGCGCGATATGTTCGCGCTGAGCTATGAAATCGGCTTTGCGAAATGGGTCGACCGTCTACTGGAATTTATGCCGGACCTGTTCCTGACGCTGAACATGGCCCTCCTCAGTACGTTTCTGGCCTTTGTCATCTCCATCCCGATCGCCTGCGTAGCCTCCTCCAACATTGTCCGGTCCCGGGCGGTGGTGACATTCACCCGCCGGATGCTCGATCTCTTCCGGTCCTTCCCGGAAATCGTCATCGCGCTGATCTTGCTCTACCTGATGGGCAAGAGCCTGCTGCCCGCGATCATCGCGATTTTCATTCATACGGTCGGCGTTTTTGGCAAACAGTTCTCCGAGGCCATAGAGAATATCGACGTCAAACCGCTGGAAGGTCTGCAATCCGTGGGCGCGGGCTGGACCAGCCGCATCCGCTTTGGCGTGCTGCCGCAGGTGATGCCGATCATCTTCTCCTACACGATCCTGCGGCTCGAAATTAACGTCCGCGCCTCCACGATCCTCGGTTTCTTCGGCGCGGGCGGCATCGGACAGGCGTTGTCGACCAACATCCAGTGGCGTGATGGCGGGCGGGTCACGGCGATTTTCGTGCTCCTCGTCGTGACGATCATCGCGCTGGATTACCTGTCTGACTGGATCCGCTCCAAACTGATTGGACGCAAACAATGACCATGACGCTGGACGAGACACGGTTTGAAGCGCTGCAAGGGCAAGTGGATCGGCATGCTGGTCGCAACAGGCTGTGGTTCTGGTCAGCCGCAGTTGTGATCCTGGCCTATCTTGCGTTCTCGTGGGTGCAATTCGACATCGGCTCTTTGCGGGACAAATGGCGCCCTGATCGTGCGGCGCTCTTCGTGCTCGACACTTATGCGCACAAAGATCACATCACCATGCGCTGGTCCGAACCCGATGAGATCCGCGTGGCCTTTGAGGGTGGACATCGGCAGGTCTATGACCCCAAGCCCGAATGGTTCACGGATGACACCGATGGCGGTCGCACGGTGACCTTTGGCAATGGCGGCGAGGTGACGTTCTACGACAAGGAAGTTACGCTCAACTGGCCGGATCAAACCGAGGAATTCGTCTTTACCCTGAACGCTGACGGCAAACCCTTCGTGGTGGGCTATGAAAACCGGCTTGAGGACCTTCCCGAGTGGATCCGTCAGACAGAAAACAAGATCGAAATCCGCCCCTCCCTCTTTGAACGCGTGCAGGTCGGCACGAACAAGGTTGAGGCGCATCGCTATGAGGTGGGCTGGGCCTATTTCTGGTTTGATTTCGACAGCCCCCTGCGGGATGTCGGCATTGTTCAGGCCGTGGGGTTGATGTTTTCGTCAGAGCGTGTTGTGCCAGACATGTCCAACGCCATGCTGGTTTGGACGGAATTCCGTGACAACACCCTTTGGGGTCATGGCACGGTGCTTTACGCCATGCTTGAGACAATCTTCATGGCCCTTCTGGGCACGATGATTGCGGCGGGCGTCGGGCTGCCGCTGGCCTTTATGGCCGCGCGCAATGTCCAACCGCTTGGTCCCATCCGCTTTGCCCTGCGACGCCTGTTTGATGTGTTGCGCGGGATCGACACGCTGATCTGGTCGCTCATCTTCCTGCGTGCCTTCGGACCGGGGCTCTTCACCGGCATCTTCGCCATCGCTTTCACCGATACCGGGACGCTGGGCAAGCTGATGTCCGAGGCAATTGAGAACGCGGACAACAACCAACGCGAAGGGGTGCAATCCACCGGCGCGCGCAAAGTGCAGCAATACCGTTTCGGCGTGCTGCCACAGATCATGCCCGTCTTCATTTCGCAGTCGCTTTACTACCTGGAATCGAACACCCGGGGCGCGGTGATCATCGGGGCCATGGGCGCCGGCGGGATCGGGCTGCAATTCCTGGGCGCACTGCAAACGGGAAGCGATTTTGAGAACGTGGCCTACATGGCGATCCTCGTGCTGGTCACCGTGATGGCCATGGATGCGATGTCAGCCCGGTTGCGCCGCGCCTTGATTGGCCTCAACAGCGACAAAACCACCTGAGACGAAGGAGACACCCATGTTCCGACTTCTGACAGTGATAGGCGCTGCAAGCCTTGCCACACCGGCACTTGCACAAGAACAACAGGCCGGGAATGCCGCCAGCACGGACACGGAGGCGACTTTTCAAGCGCTGATCGACAAATGTGATGATGTGGATGCGCTGATGCTGCGCGCACGGATCCGCCTGCAACTGCCCCACACCACCGAAGAGGCCGCCGCAACTGCTCAAAAGATGCTTGATGACGGATTTGCCACCTGTGGTGGCGGCGATCTCGACGGCGCGCGCGCGATGCTCACTGAGGCACTGCAAATCGCGGAAGCGGGTGCGAATATCACCTATGGCGCCACGGACGAGGCGGAACCGACGGCTGTGAAAGCAGAGGAAGGGCCTGTCAAAAATGCAGATGACAAACCTTGGTGGAAACTCTGGTAGCCGCCGCATTTTCATCCGGTTTACCCCCCAACCGTCACATGGGGTTTACGTGCTGACAGTATGTTAACCTTGCGACGCCTGACCTTGCCTTCCTGACGTTGCAGCATTCGTCGGAATGCCCATCTCGCCCCTTTTGATGGGTTCCCGGTCAGGCGTTGCACGACACCACATAGACCGATGTCACATTCCTGTAGGGAATCACGGGTACCGTATGGAAACGTTTCCAACCTGAACGGACCCATGCCGCAAAAAGCCAAAACCACGATCAAGGATGTTGCACGCCGCGCAGGTTGCGGCATCGCGACCGCCAGCCGGGTTTTGAACAATTCCGGCCCGGCCAGTGCGGATGTGCGAAAGCGGGTGGAAAAAGCAGCGTCCGATCTGGGCTTTTCCTTCAGTGCGGCAGGACGCGCCTTGCAAAGCCGCCGCAGTATGACGATCGGCTGCCTCGTGCCATCACTGGCCAATCCGGTCTTTGCCGAAGCGGTGCAGGGGATCCAGGAGGTGCTCTCCGGCACGGGGTATCAGTTGCTCATCTCCTGCTCGGACTACGACGGCGCAGCAGACAATCAGGCGATTGAGACGTTGCTGGCCAAAGATGTCGACGGGTTGATTGTGACCATGGTCGCCCCAGACCGCAGCGCGCCATTGCGGCTGGCCAAGACGCGCAATGTGCCGGTCTCGCTGATGTTTCATGATCCCATCGATGGCCTCCCTTCGGCCCATGTCGATAATTTCGAGGCCGCGCGAGATGTGGCCCGGCAATTTGCGAAGCTCGGGCATGAACGCACGGCATTCCTATCCCTGCGCTTTGCCAGTTCGGATCGGTCTCGCAACCGCTACGCCGGATTTCACGCGGAGTGCCGGGCGCTTGGTCTGTGTGATCCGGCCTTGATCGAATTGACAGAAGCCGAGGCCAATACCCCCGAAAAACTGGCCCGGATTCTGGAACAACTGGACAGTGCGACCGCGATTTTTGCATCGAATGATTTTCTGGCCATCGCCGTGCAAAAGGCCGCCCGGCTGATCGGGTGGCAAGTGCCCGAGGACCTGTCTGTCGTGGGTTTTGACGGCATTGAAATCGGCCGCCTTCTGGATGTGCCCCTTGCCACGATTGAGACCGCGCCCGAGGCCATGGGCCGACAAGCCGCTGAAACACTTTTGAATATGACGCAAGGGGTGGACGCACCGCAAGCACCACCCTTGCCCTACCATTTTCGGACCGGGGCCACGCTCGCGCGCCCAGGGCCGAAAAATCATGACGACGACCAGGTTGCCCCCTGGCCGCCGTCTGTTCTCTCGCTCAAGACCGATCTCAAACAAGGATGAACCAATGAAACATACTGTAATCGCGGCGCTTTTCGCAACGGCCATTGCCGCGCCTGTCGCGCCTGCCTTGGCGGACGATGCCATCTGCTACAACTGCCCGCCGCAATGGGCCGATTGGGCCTCCATGCTCAAGGCCATCGACGAAAAGCTCGATATCCAGATGCCCCATGACAACAAAAACTCCGGCCAGACACTGAGCCAGCTTTTGGCAGAGCGCGACAGCCCGGTGGCCGATGTGGCCTATTACGGTGTCACAACGGGCATCAAGGCGGGCAATGAAGGCGTGGTGGAGCCCTATAAGCCTGCAGGCTTTGACGACATTCCCGACGGTTTGAAAGACCCGGATGGCAACTGGTTTGCCATTCATTTCGGCACGCTGGGCCTGTTCGTGAATGTCGATGCATTGGGCGGCGCGCCCGTTCCGCAATGCTGGGCGGATCTGACCAAGCCCGAGTATCGCGGCATGGTTGGGTATCTTGATCCGTCATCGGCCTTTGTGGGTTATGCGGGTGCTGTGGCCGTGAACATGGCCAATGGCGGTGATCTGGGCAATTTTGACCCCGCGATCGAGTATTTCAACGAGCTGGCCGAAAACGACCCCATTGTGCCCAAGCAGACATCCTATGCCCGGGTCGTATCGGGTGAAATCCCGATCCTCTTTGACTACGATTTCAACGCCTATCGCGGCAAATACGAAGAGGACGGCAATTTCGAATTTGTCCTGCCTTGCGAAGGCTCCGTGCGGGTGCCTTACGTGATGAGCCTCGTCAAAGAGGCCCCGAACCCGGAGCTTGGCAAGCGGGTTCTCGATTTCATCCTGTCCGATGAAGGCCAGGCGATCTGGACCAACGCGTATCTGCAACCGGCCCGCCCGGTTGAGCTGCCTGCCGAGGTCGCGGCCCGCTTCCTTCCCGCATCCGACTACGAACGCGCCGTCGCGGTCGACTATGCCGAAATGGAAAAAGCACAGGCAGGGTTCGGCGAACGCTATCTGGAAGAAGTTCGCTGATCTCCGATGAAAACAGAGGTGGCCTCCGGGCCGCCTCACCTTTCCCCGAAGCACCCGAATGACCCCTCGCATCTTCGCAATCCTGTGCCTCTTGCCGCTGGCGATCTTCAGTCTGGCGTTTCTGGCGCTGCCGCTGGTGCAGCTTTTCGCAGGGGCGGTTAAGGGTGATCTTGGCTGGGGCATCTATCTCGAGATCTTGAGAACACCGCGCTATCTGTCGACGCTTTGGCAGACCGTGGTCATTTCGATCTTGGTCACCATTGCCGCGTTGGCCGTGTCGACAACGGCAGGACTGTTTCTGGCGCGCAACAGTTTTCGGGGTCGGGGGTTGCTTTTGTCGATCCTGACCCTGCCCTTGGCGTTTCCGGGCGTTGTCGTGGGCTTCATGATCATTTTGTTGGCTGGTCGTCAGGGCCTCATCAATGAACTCACGCCCGGCCGCGTGGTCTTTGCCTATTCCTCTTTCGGGCTCTTTCTCGGCTACCTCTATTTCTCGATCCCGCGCGTCCTTCTGACCGTGATGGCGGCGGTTGAAAAACTGGACCCAGCGCTGGAAGAAGCGGCCCGCACGCTTGGCGCGCAGCCCTTTGCGATCTTGCGCGATGTGTTGCTGCCCGGTCTGGCACCCGCCCTCGTGGCATCAGGTGCGATTGCGTTTGCCACGGCCATGGGCGCGTTCGGGACCGCGTTCACGCTGGCCACCGATATCGATGTGCTGCCGATGGTCATCTATACCGAATTCACGCTATCGGCGAACATCGCCATGGCCTCTGCCCTGTCGATCCTTCTGGGGTTGGTGACATGGGTTCTGCTGCTCTGGGCGCGCAGCTTTGCTGGTGCCACCATGGCCGGGGGCGGGTGAGATGCGCATCGGGTTTTACGTCCAACTGACTGTGACGCTTCTGGCGGCGGCCTTTCTGATCGTTCCGGCGATCCAGTCGATCCTTGCGGGGCTCACGGTGAATTACTTCCGTGGCCTGTCCTCTGGCCTTACGCTGAAATGGGTGTTCGAGGTTTGGGACCTTTACGCCGACAGCATCCTGTTGTCGCTCTGGCTGGCACTCGGCTCTTTGGTGGCCACCCTGATCATTGGCGTCCCGGCGGCCTATGGGCTCGCGCGCAATCCGGGCCGCACTTCGCGCATCCTCGAAGAATTTGTCTCCCTCCCACTGGCCGTTCCCGGACTTGCCCTAGCGCTTGCCCTTCTTCAACTCTACGGCACGATGAAGGGCTTTCGCCTCTCGCCCATGTTCATTCTCGTGGGGCATATCCTCTACACCCTGCCGTTCATGATCCGGTCCGTTCTGGCCGTGATGGCCGCCATGGATCTCAAAACGCTGGAGGAAAGTGCCGCCACACTGGGCGCGCCGCCCTGGCGCACCTTTATCGACATCGTTGTGCCGAATGCGATGCCCGGCATTCTGGCGGGTGCGCTTACGGTCGTCACACTCTCCATCGGCGAATTCAACCTCACATGGATGCTCCACACCCCGCTTCTCAAGACCCTGCCCGTGGGGCTGGCTGACAGCTACGCCTCCATGCGGCTTGAGATCGCGTCAGCCTATACGCTGGTGTTTTTCATCATGATTGTCCCGCTCCTGACCGCAATGCAATGGGCCACAAACCGACTTTCTAGGATCCATCAATGACCCTCAAACTGGAAAAAGTCGCGAAAACCTTCCTGGATGGAACCCGCGCGCTTCTGACCACCGATCTGGAGGTGGGCGCGGGTGAGATCATCTCGCTCTTGGGGCCATCCGGTTGCGGCAAGACCACGCTTTTGCGCATCATCGGCGGGCTGGAAACCCCGGATGACGGCGGGCGGGTCTATTTCGACGGCCAAGACGTCACCGATCTACCGGTGGAGCGGCGGCGCATCGGCATGGTCTTTCAATCCTACGCGCTCTTTCCAAACATGAATGTCCGCCGCAACATCGGCTACGGGCTGAAGATGCTGAAACTGCCGCAGGGTGAAATCGACGCGCGCGTGTCCGAAGTGATCGAGATGTGCCATTTGGGCGGTTTCGAAGACCGGTCGATCTCCGCGCTGTCTGGCGGGCAACGGCAACGCGTAGCCCTGGCACGGGCCGTGGCGCCGAGACCCAGGATACTGCTTCTGGACGAGCCCCTGTCGGCCTTGGATGCCGCCTTGCGCGATCGGCTCCGCGATGAGCTGGCCACACTGCTGCGTCGGTTTGACATCACAGCGGTGTTTGTCACCCACGACCAGACGGAGGCGCTCGCGATTGCCGACCGCGTCGCAGTGATGAGCCAAGGCGTCGTGCAACAAATCGCACCCCCCGAAGTGCTTTACCGCCATCCTGCGTCGAACTTCGTGGCCGAGTTTGTTGGCGACGCCCAAGCGTTGCGCGGCGCGATAGCAAAGGATCAATTGGCGCTGCGCGGCGGCACGCAGGCCTTGCCCGCCGATGGTGAGGGATGCACCGCGTTCGTCCGGGCCGAAAACGTGGCCCTCGACCCAAACGGCACTCTGAAAGGTCGGGTCGCCAGTGTGGTTTTCTTGGGAACCCACTACAGGGTCGGTCTGGAACAGGTCTCCGAAGAGATCCTGTTTGCACATCATTCCGGCACGGCCCCTGAGATCGGCAGCGAACAAACGGTGCGCATCGACCCGGCGAATGTGATGCTCCTCAAACAATCACGGCGGACCCCATGACAAAGGTTCTTCAGATAACCGATACCCATATCGTTGCTCCAGGCGAACGCGCCAATCTTGTCGTCGACACGGGCGCAGCCCTCTCCGCAACGATTGAAACAATAGCGGCATGCCAAGCCCGGATCGGCCAGATTGATCTTGTCGTGTTCACAGGCGACCTGACGGATCATGGTACCCCGGAGGAATTCACTGAGTTCAAACGGCTCATCCAGCCGCTTGACCTGCCGATGATCGCCGTGCCTGGCAACCACGACAATCGCGACAACATGCGCGCGGCCTTCCACGATATGCCATGGATGCCGCCCCATGGTCCCATCAACATCCGCATTGATCTCGAGGATGTCACGGTCCTTGCTCTCGACACTCTGGTCGATGGCGCGCCCTATGGTGAACTGTCTCAAACCACGCTGGATTGGCTTCGACAGATGCTTCCAGAGGTTGATCAAAAACCCATCCTCTTGGCCATGCACCATCCACCCTTCGCGTCTGGCATTTCGCTCATGGATCGCCAAGGGCTGCGTAACTCTGAGGACCTCGCCTCGATCATCGCGGACTGCAATTGCCGGATCATCGCGGGGCATCTTCATCGCAACATGGCGTCCCTCTTTGCCGGCCACCTGACAACCGTGTGCCCAGGTACATCTCATGCGGTTACATTGGATTTGGGACCATCACCGAACAACACGCTGACCTTGGAACCAGGCGGAATGCAGCTTCATTGCTTTGGGAAAGAGACCACGATCCATACACTGCCGATTGGGGATTTTGATGGCCCATTCGCGTTTTCTCCATAAGCGCGGTCTAAAGCGTTTTGAAACGATCAGCCATAGAAAGAGATCCTCCCGGCGCTACCCGATATTGTCATAATCATGTTTCGTACCCACAATATGTGGAGGCCATGGATCGGTACCTCTCGCGCCCCATCGGCTATAGCCGTGCAGAGTATCTCTCGGACGTCGCCGTGCATTTGATTGGCGTTGTCACGGTTGCCGCGATTGTGCCTGTTCTTGTCGTCCTCGCGGCCTTTCTCTCCGACAGTGCCGGAGTCTGGGGCACGCTGATCTACGGAAGCACGCTTTCGGCGGTCATCGTCTTCTCAGCCATCTACAACGTCTTCCCGCATCCGAAATGGGAATGGCTGCTGAAACGATTGGATCACGCGGCAATCTTCCTCAAGATCGCTGGAATATACACCGCTCTTTCACTCATCTCCGGCAGCGGCGGCGAAAACTTGGCCAGCATCTGGGCCGTGGCCTGCTTGGGCGTTGCGCTCAAACTGGTCGCCCCCTACAGTTTTCGCTGGACCGCGTTGTCGCTTTACATCGGGTTAGGTCTCACGGTCGGGTTTTTTTCCGAAGGCATGACATCCGACCTGCCGGAACTGACCTTCACGCTGCTCACTCTTGGCGGTGTCACCTTCCTGATCGGCGTCTGCTTTTACCTTTGGCAGAATCTACCGTTTCACTTCACGATCTGGCACATGTTCGTGCTGACGGGATCGGTTCTGGTTTATTCCGGCATACTGACGGCCATTGTGGCTCCATCAGTTGATTTCTCCTGAGGGTCTGTCGCGTCACAGGACAAAGCCACCGTCCGAGCAATCCATATCAACTCTCAGCCATGTTTTTTGAACTTCGATGCTGACACACGCTGTTCTGATTGCTAGTGTCATGAAATGTTTACAATGCAAGTCAAATGGAATGAAAAGCAAGAAGACAGTCTACGTCGCAGAGACGGATGAAAACGGCGCCGTAGTGTGCGTCTGGATTGATGCACACGGACGAAAAAGTGCGAAACCCTTCAACCCGAAACTCCACCGCTTCGATGAAACGGTTTCGGCGGAGTTTTTTGGCGCAAAGCCGGACGCTATAAGACGTTGGATAACGCAGCAGCAACTCTGAAGCGAAAGTATTTGATCTGAACCGCTTAAGCCGACATCCAGCGCTCCACGATCTGGGTCGCAAGGCCTGTCAATTCGGCGTCGATCACATCGGGAACTGGAACGTCTTGCGCAGCAAGGATCGCATTATGCGGGCGGGTTACAAGCGCCCCGGAGGCGCCAACCGCCTGAGCGCCGATTGTGTCCCACAAATGACAGGCCACGAGGCACATCTCAGATGTCTTAACACCGAGCTCGGCGGCAACGTAGCGATAGGTTTCGGGCGCTGGCTTAAAACGGCGCACATCCTCAACGCTGAAAGCCCGCTCGAAATAGCCGTCGATCCCGGCCCGTGCGAAGGGTGTAGGAACGCCCGCAGGCGTCGAGTTTGTCAGTGTCACCAATCGAAAGCCTGAACCGCGCAACAGCGCGAGCGCCGGCAGAACATCCTCATGTGCGGGCAAGCGCCTCCATTGCCAACATTTCTTACGAGGTAGGTTTTTCTTCTCAGGCTCACATGACGGATGTTTTCAGAACACGAATTGGATGCTGCCCGCGTGCGTACCGTCAGCGCAACAGAACATGGGCTGTTTAGCAGATGGCAGATTGTTGGTGCGGCAACGGTTTTCTCTGAATGAAGCAAATCCGACTTTCGCAACATTTGTTCAAAGGTACACTTAGGCGCGGAGCGGTCCCTTGATCGTGTGCAGCATTTTGCTTTCAAGCTCTCTATGAATGGCCGCTTTTGATTTACCGTACTCGGGGGCTGCGCCATCGCAGCGAAGGTCCGCTTCCCGCCCGAATTCTGCATGCAAGCGTATGAAAATAGGAATATTTTCTTGTATTCCGAATTCATTTTGTTCTATATTTGTTCTCATTTCATCAACCAATAACAGAAGGAGATTTTATGAATGATGAAACACCCCCAACTGAAACCAACGCTCCGAAGCTAAAACCGTATCTGCTGGGCTACACTGTGCGATCTGCTGAAGAAAGCGGGAAGGCTTATTGGAGCAAAGTGGCGATAGCCTGGGCGCACAAGGACGGTCAGGGTTACAACGTGCAGATGGATGCTTTGCCGGTGGACGGTAAGTTGGTTCTCAGAACTGTGTCTGACGATCACGACGAGACCGGTGAGTTGTTTGAACAGGAGCCTCGATAGCTGCATCGAAACAGTCATGTCTTGAGTGAAACCGGGTGGGCCTTTGGGTCCGCCCGTTTCTTTTTGGGCGCTCCGGCAATGCCGGTCGGGCTAGCGTGAACCAAGCCCTCCAAGGCGGTCTTGGCCATTCGGCGCCGATCCCTGACGCACCATTCGAGGCTGCTGTTTTGCAGCCATGTTCCATTTCATCGGGGAGGCCGAGAGGCTGTGCCTCTTCTCTCCCCGCAATTAAAATAGTCGCTGACCGTGGCTCGGGTCTTTTTGCCCGCGCAAGGTAACCCCAAAACCGGTGCCCACTTTTGGGCTTGCGCGGCGCCCCTGCGCCCGCACCACTCAGCATCGATTTTTCTTGTCCCCTCCCATCTCCCCTCTCGGGCGAGGGCCAAGGGTTGCATGCGCAACCCCTTACCCAAGGAAGAGAGGACAAAATGCATAACAACCAAATCATTCACGGAAACAGTGCTGAGGTATTGGCTCAGTTAGAACAAGGCTCGATTGACCTTGTCGTGACCGACCCGCCATATCTCGTGAACTATCGCGACCGAGACGGGCGCAGTCTTAGAAACGACGACAACCCAGACGGCGTATTGCCTGTCTTTGCCCCGATGGCGCGGGCAATGAAGCCAAATAGCTATGCGATCTGTTTTGCGGGCTGGAGTGCCTTGCCGGAGTTCACAACCGCGTGGAAAACGGCAGGCCTTCGGATTGTGGGCGAGATTGTCTGGCGGAAAGACTATGCGTCGCGCAAAGGCTTTACCCAGTACCGCCACGAGAGCGCCTATGTGCTGGCGAAGGGACGTCCGGTACTGCCGCAGCATCCGCTGCCCAGCGTGATGGAGTGGACCTATTCCGGGAACAAGTCACACCCAACGGAGAAAGCCGTTGAGGTGATCGCGCCTCTCATAAGGTGTTTCTCTAAACCGGGTGATCTGATCTGTGACCCGTTCTCGGGCTCTGGC
>CAYMEC010000071.1:0-18820 GCA_964389425.1 uncultured Roseovarius sp. | reverse complement strand
ATCCGATCGATGCCCTGTGGCTGCCATTTCGCCAGGCCCTGGGTGGGGCCAGGCGAAGGCGCGGCGGCCCAAGGGCCTTGATTCCGCGCCAGAGCCACCGTTGAACCAGTTAAGACCGGATACGCGAAAACTCCGGATCATAAGGGCAGGGCGCAATCACCTTTGCCGCTGTCATGGACCCGATGATATCGATCCCCACATCCGTGCCTTCATCGGAAAACTCAGGCTTTACAAAAGCATAGGCCAGGTTTTTGCCGACCCGATGACCGTAGTCACCCGAGGTAACAGTCCCCACGACCGCGCCATCCGCCATCACCGACGCACCGCCATGTGCCGGGGCCTCATTGCTCAATATCTCCAGCGTCACCAGCTTGCGCCGTGGCCCCTCCGCACGCCGCGCCTCCAACGCCGCTTTGCCCACGAAATCTGGCTTGTTCATGCGGACAAACCGGTCCAGGCCCGTCTCGAAAGGGTCAAATTCAGTCAGGATGTCAGACTTCCAATGCAGGAACCCTTTTTCCATCCGCATCGATTCCACTGCGCGTGCGCCGAAAAGCTGCATTCCATGGGCCTCTCCGGCCTGCCTAAGCGAGAGATATGCCGCATAAAGCTGTGCATTGGGGACGTGAATTTCATAAGCCAACTCGCCAGAGAAACTGACGCCCATAACGACCGCAGGAGCAATGCCGATAAAGGCCTCGCGCACCGACAGCCACGGGAAGGCTTCTGCCGACCAATCGGCCCGGCTGACCGATTGCAGCACGTCGCGCGCCTTGGGACCCGCAAGTACAAGAATCGTGTGATCATTGGTCAGCGACCGAATCTGCACATCGTCCTCCGTACGCAAATGCCCGCGCAACCAGTCCATGTCATGCCATTCCGCCGCTGCCGCCGATCCGTACCATACGCGCCCGTCCAGAAGGTTTGCCACGGTGGCTTCCGCCTTCACCATGCCGTGATGGTTCAACAGATAGCCCAACCCTATGCGCCCTGCGCGCCGAGGCACCGCACCGCAGATCATCCGGTCCAGGAAATCATGCACGCCAGAACCGGTCAGTTCATACCGGTTGAACCCGTTCACTTCGGCGAGCCCTACGCGGTTTTGAACGGCGTCCACCTCTGTTTTCACTACGTCAAACACCTCATTGAATCGGAACGAATGCGTTTCATGAAAGTCCCGGCTCGGTTTGAAGAAATCTGCGCGTTCCCAACCGTTTACAAGGGTAAATTCAGCGCCTTCCGTTGTCAGAATCGGCGTCAACGGAGTGGTCTTCATGGGCCGACCGGCGGGGCGGTGTTCATGGGGGAAATGAAAACGGAATTCGTTCTGATAATCCTCAATCGCCTTCAGCGCGCAGAGCTCCACATTCCCATGCCCGGTGAACCGGCGCGGGTCGAGCACCCATGTGTCAAAACAGGCCTCGCCATGGACGATCTGTTGCGCCAGAAGCCAGCCATGCCCACCGCCTTCACCAAGCCCCGCGCGCAGGCCAATGATGCAGAACGCATTGCGCTTGCCCGGGATCGGCCCAACCAAGGGCGCACCATCGATCGTATATGTGATCGGCCCGTTCACTACTGTATGGATACCCACCTCCATCAGCGCAGGCATGCGGGCAAAGGCCCCCTCCAACACGTCTGTCACCCGGTCCAGATCATCTGGGCACAGTGCGTTGACGAAGTTTGGGTCGATCCCGTCCATTCCCCATGTACGGCAGTCCTGTTCATAGAAACCGACCAGCAGCCCCTGCTTTTCCTGACGGCAGTAGTAGTCCGAAATCGGACAACGCAGCAGCGGCATCCGGTGGCCCGCATCGATGATCTGCTGGATCGGCTCGGTCAGGAAATACTGATGTTCCATAGACATGACCGGATGATGCACCCCCATCATCGCGCCGACTTCGTTCACGCGATACCCGCAGGCGTTTACCACCACCTCGCAATCGATATCGCCTTTTTCAGTATGCACCGTCCACGTGTCATCGGCATGCTGCGTGAGCGCCGTGACAGCGCAGTTGCGGTAGACTTCCGCCCCTGCCTTCCTCGCCCGTCGCGCCAGCGCCTGACACAATTGAGCAGGGTCAATATCCCCGTCCAGCGGATCCCAAAGCCCGCCTACCAGATTGTCCGTAGAAATCAGCGGGTGGCGCCGTGCGCATTCGTCAGCGTCGATCACCTCAAAATGCACATCCATCCCGCGTGCCATTGAGGCGAAGTGACGATAACCATCCATTTGCGCCTCAGTGTTGGCCAACCGGATGCCGCCATCACCGTGATGATAGTTGATCGGGTATTCAGGATCGTCCGCCAATTCCTTGTAAAGATTGATGGAATGGGTCTTTAGCCCTACCATCGTCTGGTTCATCCCGAAATTCGTGACTTGCGCCGCTGAATGCCATGTCGTGCCAGAGGTCAGTTCATTGCGCTCCACCAGCACCACATCGGTCCAGCCTTCCTGTGTGAGGTGATAGAGCGTCGAACAGCCCGCAATCCCGCCGCCGATCACGACGCATCTGGTTTGGGTTTTCATGAGGTGCCCTCCGATCTGGTCTGATGCCAAAGGGCGGCTTTGGGGTGGGTTGGTCAATGGGGCTGTCCACTCACGCGCTTTATTCTTAAATCAATTTCGAAAAAATGCTCATAAACGGAAAGTCGCTTGCTCTGACAAGCACAAGTTTGAAACTCCCTAGCCATGACCACGACACCTCGCAAATCCCGCAGATCCGGCCGTAAGGAACGGTTGGCCAAGGCCGCGGCGCCGCCTGCCGTCAATCCGGCCCCTCCCGGGCAGCGGGGCGGGTTCTACCGACCGCTGTCCGAGGCCGATCTGAAAGGCATTTACGCCACCGCCCTCCGGCTCTTGGAAGAGCTTGGCATGGGAGACGTTCCCGAACGGCTTTGGACTGTCCTGATCAAGGCCGGGGCACAAGACCTCGGGCAAGGCCGCATCAGCCTGCCGCGCGAACTCGTAGAACGAGCGATCGCTTTGGCACCCAAGGAATTCCCTCTCCACGGTCGAGATCCCGCGCGCACCATCCATGTGGGCGGCGACAATGTGCATTTCGGCACCGGGGGCGCTGCGGTTCAGACATTGGATATGCAAACCGGTCTCTACCGCGCCTCCACCTTGGAGGATCTGCACAACTTCACGCGTCTTCAGGATGCGCTGACCAATATCAGTTGGTTCACCCGCTGTTGTATCGCGACCGATGTGGCGGGCGAATACGCTTTGGACGTGAACACGGCCTATGCGCTGATGAAAAACACCACAAAACCCGTCGCCACGGCCTTTACGCTGGCCGAACACGTTGGCCCGCTGGTGGACATGTTCGACATCGCCGCAGGCGGGGCAGGGGAATTCGCAAAACGCCCCTTCGTGAAGGCCCATATCAGCCCCGTCATTTCGCCCATGCGCTTTGGCGAGGATGCGGTGGATGTGACCTTTGCCTGCCTGGAGCACAACATCCCCGTCTCCTGCATCACTGCCGCCCAAGCCGGTGCCACGGCGCCCGCGACACTGGCGGGTTTTCTGGCGCAGTCGCTGGCGGAAACGCTCGCAAGCCTCGTGATGGTAAACGTCATCAAACCGGGCCACCCTATGGTGTTTTCCAATTGGCCGCTGGTCATCGATCTGCGCACCGGCGCTTTCGCGGGCGGAGGTGGGGAAATCGCGATCCTGAACGCTGCCTCAGCGCAGGTGTCCAACTGGCTGGGACTGCCCTCGGGTGTCGCCGCCTCCATGACGGACGCAAAGGCGATTGACGCGCAATACGGCGTGGAAAAGGGCATGACGTCGCTCGCCGCAGCGTTGGCCGGGGCAAACCTGATCTATGAAAGCTCCGGCATGACGGCTTCGCTTCTGGGGGCCAGTTTCGAAGCGTTTGTCCTGGATGACGAAATGCATTCCATGTCCTACCGCGCGCTGCGGGGGGTGGAAGTGACGCCGGAAAACCTCGGCTTTGAGGCGATCTGCGATGCGGTTCTGGGGGAAGGACATTTTCTGGGTGGCGATCACACGATTGGCGCGATGGAACGGGATTATTTCTATCCGCTGCTGGCAGACCGTGACACGCCAAGGGCTTGGGAAGAGAAGGGCGCGCCCGATGCGTGGGCGATGGCGCGGCTCAGGGCGCAAGAATTGCTGGAAACGCACAAGCCGGAGTATCTCACCACGGACCAAGACCAAGCTATCCGAGACCGCTTCGAGATCTTGATTTAAGCACAACTATGCGCCTTCGCCAGGCCCTCGCGAAGCCAAGGCGAAGGCGCGCCGGGCTGCCCCCGTGATTCCGAGCCAATTGCCACACTGTGATAGAATTGGGCTATGGTTCACGGAAACCCCATGAAAGACCTTCTCATGCCCAAACTCTACACCGGCGGCTGCCTCTGCGGCGCCATCAGATTCGAAGCGGATGGCCCGCCAGATTTTCCCCACACCTGCTCTTGCACCATGTGCCAACGCCATTCCGGTGCGCTGACCGTGGCCTGGGTCGAATTTCCAAAAGACAAGGTGCGTTGGACCGGCCCGCTTGGACCGCCAAGCCTCTGGAGATCGTCCGACAAATCCAGCCGCGCCTTCTGCCCCACTTGCGGCAGCACACTCGGCGCTGTGGATGATGCGTCCGTCATCGCTTTGGTCACAGGCGTATTCGACAAACCCGATACCGCGGCCCTCAAACCGCGATCCCACTCCTACCGCCCAAGGCGGCCCAAATGGTGGAACGTCTCTACGGAACCCTGACTTTTCACTGGAAATAACGCCATTTTCGCGCTTTCCTAGGTATCAGGGAGGATCGCCATGACATCGCAAGACCCGGCCTTTACCATCGGGATCGAAGAAGAATACCTGCTGGTAGATCGCGACAGTCTGGATCTGGCCGAGGCGCCTGAAGACCTGATGCAGGCCTGCCAGTCAGAACTTCAGGATCAGGTCGCGCCGGAATTCCTCAAATGCCAGATCGAAATCGGCACGAAGGTCTGCGCGACGGTCACGGAAGCTCGCGAAGACCTGCGCCACCTGCGCGCCTGCGTGGCCAAGCAGGCAGTCAAGTTCAACCTCGCCCCCATTGCTGCCTCCTGCCACCCGTTCTCGGACTGGCGCGATCAGGCCCACACCCCGAAAGATCGCTACAACAGCCTGCAATATGACTTGCAGGGCGTGGTGGAGCGGATGCTCATTTGCGGGATGCATGTGCACGTGGGGATCGAAGATCCCGACCGCCGTATCGATCTGATGACCCAACAGATGTATTTCCTGCCTCATCTTCTGGCGCTCAGCTGTTCCTCGCCTTTCTGGCAAGGTCGCGATACGGGTCTGCATTCCTATCGCTTGACGGTGTTTGACAACCTGCCGCGCACGGGTCTGCCGCCGCAGATGAACAGTTTTTCGGAATTCGAACGCTCCGTTAAGATTTTGACAGATCTTGGCGTGATCGAAGACAGCTCCAAGATCTGGTGGGATCTGCGCCCCTCGTCGAAGTTTCCCACGCTTGAGACGCGTATTTGCGATGTGCAACCGGCGCTGGAGGACACGCTGACACTCGCGGCTCTCATTCAGGCGCTCACGCGTATGCTCTATCGGCTGGCCAAGAAAAATCAGCGCTGGCGCATCTATGATCGATTCCTGGTGGATGAAAACCGCTGGCGAGCACAACGTTATGGTACGTCCAAAGGCCTGATTGACCTGGGCCGAAGGGAGATCGTGTCGCTGCCTGATCTGATGGACGAGATGCTGGACCTACTGGGCGAAGACGCCGAAGCCTGTGGCGCGCTGGCAGAGGTTGAACGCGTGCGTGACATGGCCCAAGAAACCAGCGCCGCGCGCCAACGGTCCGTGTATGAAAAAGCCCGCAGCGCGGGTCAGGACCGGGACGAGGCCCTGCGCGGCGTGGTGCAGCATCTGGTGGAAGAGTTCCACCGCGACCTTTGACCCTTTCCCTGACCGCACTTGCCATTGAAGGCGTCGTCGAGTTGCGATACGCCATGTGCGCACGCGCGACGCGCCAAAATGCAGCCAAGTTTGCGAAGGACTAACCCCATGCGCATCGGTCTATATCCCGGCACATTTGACCCCATTACCCTCGGGCATGCTGACATCATCCGCCGCGCCGCCACGCTGGTGGATCGTCTGGTGCTTGGCGTGGCGATCAACCGGGACAAGGGGCCTTTGTTTTCCCTGGAAGAGCGGGTGGGCATGGTCGACGCCGAGGCGCGCAAGATCACCAAGGACATGGATGTCGAACTGGTTGTGCATCCGTTCGAAAACCTGCTGATTGATTGCGCGCGGGATGTGGATGCCACGATCATCATTCGTGGCCTGCGGGCCGTGGCTGATTTTGAGTATGAATTTCAGATGGTCGGCATGAACCGGGTGTTGGATGCGTCTGTGGAGACAGTGTTTTTGATGGCCGATGCCCATCACCAGGCGATTGCGTCGAAACTGGTGAAGGAAATTGCCCGGCTGGGCGGGGATGTGAGCAAATTCGTAACGGCGGATGTACACGCAGCTCTTTTGGAAAAATTCAACGCTTGAACTGAAATCAGCGCCTTGGCTCCGTGCGGGGAAACCGTTTCGCGGACGTTTTTGTAATTTGATCAAATTATATTACACGGGTGGATTCGAACACAGAGCCATGAGAAAAGACAGGTCTTCTGACCTAATATCGAGGGTTCGCCATGCCAAACCATCCAATCCGCATCGCCATCAACGGGTTTGGCCGCATCGGGCGCACGCTGTTGCGGGTGTTGATGAAGCAGCGCGGCGCCTTCGAGATTGTGCTCATCAATGACATCGAACCGCTGGCAACCTGTGCTTATCTCTTTGAGTACGACAGCGTTTTCGGTCCTTGGCCGGGCGAGGTGGACACCGGGCCCGAACAACTGATCGTTGATGGGCTGTCCATTCCATTCCATGCCGAACCGGACCTTTCGAAACTCAATTTGAACGGTGTTGACCTCGTGCTGGAATGCACCGGCATGGGCGGCACGCGGGCCGTGGCGGAACGCGGACTTCTGGCGGGGGCCACGGGGGTTCTTGTCTCTGGCCCGGCGGCGGAGGCTGATATCACCGTTGTCATGGGCGCCAATGAGGGTGATCTGGCTGATGAACGGATCGTTTCCAATGCCTCTTGCACGACCAATGCGCTGGCCCCGCTGGCGCGCCTTCTGGATGACGCCTTCGGCATCGTGAGCGGGCAGATGACCACGGTGCATTGCTATACCGGGTCCCAGCCCACGGTCGACAAACCCCGCGCCGCGCCGGAACGGAGCCGGGCCGCGGCCCTGTCCATGGTGCCCACCACCACCAGTGCGCAACACCAGACCGGGCTTGTTCTGCCGCGTCTCAAGGGCCGGATTGAGGCGCGGGCGATCCGGGTGCCCACGGCCAGCGTTTCGGCGATTGATTTGACCCTTCAGACGGAAAAACAGGTGTCCGAAGCACAGGTGAACGACGTGCTGTGCGCGGCCTGCGATGGGTCGAACGTGTTCGGCTGGACAGAAAAACCCTTGGTCAGCGCCGATCTGCGCGCACGGCCCGAAAGCATCGTGATGGTGGGGCCAGAGACATCGGTGTCCACGGGCGGGCTGTTGCGCGTGTTCGGATGGTACGACAACGAATGGGGATTTTCCTGCCGAATGCTCGACATGGCGCGATTGATGGCACGAAGGTAGCCTCTCGTCCGTCCCTTTGGGCCGTCTCGCTCTGATCAAGTGCCGATCATTGATTTTATCGCGGCGGCATGCTCGGGTGTTGCCCCCAGCGTGTCCTCGGACAACGCACGCACCGCGTCCATCAGCGCGTCCTGTTCCACGATCCGGTCAAAAAGCCCCCAGGACAGTGCAGTCTCCGTGTCAATCCTGGCCCCACCCATGAAGATCATCTTGGCCCGTGCCGGGCCCACCAATCCAGCCATCCGGGGCGGGTCCGACGGCTGGGGCAAGAACCCCAGCTTCATCACCGGGTAGAACGCCTTTGCTCCGGGCACCGCCACGCGCAGATCACAGGCCAGAACCATGCCCATCGCACCTCCCGCGACCGTGCCGTTCAAAGCAGCAATGGTCAGGCAGGGCAGGGCGGCCAGCGCGCCCGACAGCCGTTCCCACACAGGGCTGAGGGCAAGTCCTGCGCGGGCTGCCTCCAGGTCGGCCCCGGCGGAGAAAACCTTGCCTGTGCCGGTCAGCACAAGCACGCGGGCCTCCCGAGCCGCCTCGGCAATGTCGGCCAACTCCGTCAGCATCCCTTCAGTCAGGGAATTGGCCTTCTCGGGACGGTCAATCGTGGCAGTCCAGAACCCGCCATCTTTTTCCAGCCTGATCATATCAGGCCCACCTTGCGGCGAATGTCCTCCTGCCGCAGGCTGATATCAGCACCCAGATAGGCATCCGCCTCAGGCCCGCACATCCACAAAAGCGCCCGCGCTGGCCAGTCTGGCGGGATGTGATCGGACCAGTCCAGATCGGCCACGGGATTCATCCCGCTTGATTTGATTTCGCGCTGCATATCTGTTGCTACCGTGCCGGGAGACAGGCCCAGTACACGTATGCCTGCGTCCCGGTTTTCCTTGTCCGCGCAGCGCGTCAGCATCAACGCTCCCGCCTTGGAAGTGCAATAATGACTCCAGCCCTCCAGCGGATTGGTCGCTGCGCCGGAACTGATGGTGATGATCGTGCCGCCGCCAGCCGCCTTCATGACCGGCAACGCAGCCCGCATCCCGAAAAAGACGCCCTTGAGGTTGATATCAATCACACGGCCCCAATCGTCCGGCGCCAGCGTGTCGAGATGCCCTATCGGATCGATGACGCCGGCATTGCCAATCAGCACATCCAAGCCCCCAAACGCGCTGTCACACAGCGCCACGGCAGCAGATATGTCTTCATACCGGCTTACATCGCAGGCAATTGCGCGCGCTCGATCGCCAATCTCATCTGCGATCGCTTCGATATCGCCAAGGCTGCGCGCCGCCAGAACCACATTGCCCCCGGCCTTGGCAAACACGCGCGCTGCCGCCTCGCCGATCCCGCGACTGGCACCCGTGATCAACACTGTCTTTCCGCTCATATCCATGACCTGCGTCCTTTCTGCCTCGCTGGGGTGCCAACTAGACCTTGACCCCCGGATGTGTTGGGCAGAAGCTACACAAGACTGGCAAAAACGGAAGGGTCCATGATGGCGTGCTGCAATTCCCGAAAAACACTGGCAATGTCGGCACTGGCTTGCCTTTGGGGTGGAACGGCCATGGCCGATGTCACTGCTGAAGCCGTGTGGGCGGACTGGACCACGTACATGGCCGCGTCCGGCTATGAGATGAGCGCGGATCAAAACCGAAGTGGCGATGACCTGATGTTGTCCAACATCACGATGTCCACCGTGATCCCGGAGGAAGATGTCTCTATCGTCGTGACCATGTCGGACATGACACTGACCGACAATGGCAACGGGACAGTGTCGATCATCTTCCCTGAAACCATGCCGTTGAACGTTCAGGTGGACGCACCCGGGGAAGATCCTGTCAATGTCGCAACCACTTATACGACCGCTGACTGGTCGGCATTGGTGGCAGGCGATCCGGGTGACCTCACTTACACTTATTCTGCATCGGCCATCGGCTTGACGATCGATGAAATCACGGTGGATCAGACCACCTTGCCCATGTCGGCCATTGGCAAGGCGGAAATGAATATTGCCGACATGGCAGGGTCATCCCGATCCAAATCCGGCGCGCTTTACGAAACTGCGCAGAAAATCACGACAGGCGCGTTCAGCTATGTCATCGACGTCACTGATCCCGACACGGGCGAGGGGCGTCTTGTCGTGCAGGGCGGAGCAGAGGGCTTGAACACAGCCGCCGTCGCAGCCCTTCCTGAAGATGGCGATATGGCGGATATGGCCGCAATGATAGAACAGGGCTTTGCGGTGGACGGTGCCATTTCGATCACCGGCGGATCGATTGACCTGAATTTCAATGAGCCCGGCAATATCTTTCAGATGAAGTCTCAATCCGCCAGTAGTGAGCTTGGCGTGACCATGAATGCCGATGGTCTGGCCTATAACCTGTCGGCAAAAGGTCAGGATATCTCGCTTGCCGGGACGGATATCCCCTTGCCGATCGAGGTCGCCGCCGAAGAAAGCGGATTTGACATCAAGATCCCAATCACTGCGCGGGACGACCTGCAACCCTTCGGTCTGGATGTCACGCTGGCCAATTTCGCTGTCTCCGACCTGATCTGGAGCTTGATTGACCCGACCTCGCAATTGCCACGCGATCCGGCAACGCTGACGGTGGGTCTGGTCGGCACAACGAAGCTCTTGGTCGACATTCTGGATCCCGCCGCCATGGCAGCGCTGGATAGTGGCGCCGTTCAACCCGGGGAACTGCATTCGCTGGAGGTGACGAACCTCAAGGTCAGCGCCGCCGGGGCCGAACTTCTTGGGGAAGGGTCGTTTACCTTCGACAATTCCGATTTGGACACGTTCGGCGGCATGCCAGCGCCGACAGGCAAACTGGATCTGTCGCTGGCAGGTGGCAATGGCCTACTGGATAAACTGGTGAATATGGGGCTTGTCCCAGAAGAAGAAGCCGGTGGCGTGCGCTTGATGATGGGGCTCTTCGCAGTGCCCGGGGATGGCCCCGACACACTGACCTCCACGATCGAAGTGCAAGGCAACGGCCAGGTCTTTGCCAATGGGCAACGGATCCAGTAGCGCCACGCATGTCTTGCGAAAGGGCCGCCCGCGTCGCGGCCCTTTTTCTTGGTTGCAAATCCCCTCATTCGCTTGCAGGCACGTGGCCTCCGGCCTACCTGTGAGCGCAACAAGAACGGGCACCGCAATGAGGCATGAATGACACCCTCTCTGGAAGATCTGACTGATGCCATGCTTTTGGCAGCCAAACGCGCGGGGGCCGAGGCCGCGGACACGTTGGCCATGCGCGGGGCATCTGTCCGCGTGGGGGTGCGTGAAGGCGCTTTGGAACAGGCAGAAGCCGCCGATGGCATCGATATCGGCTTGCGCGTGCTGATTGGTGGAAAACAGGCCTGTGTGTCGGCCTCTGACACGTCTCAGACAACCATCGACACGCTGGCCGAACGGGCCTGCGCCATGGCCAGGGAAGCGCCCGAAGACCCTCATGCAGGGCTGGCGGATCCCGATCAGCTAGGCCATGGTTGCGATCTGGCCGGCTTGGAGCTTAACGACAACGCGGACGCCCCCGCCCCGGATGCCCTGCGCGATATGGCTCTGGCCGTGGAAGAGGCCGCGCTTTCGATCAAGGGGGTGACGCAAGTTTCCGGCGCCGCAGCCAGCCACACCCGGCGCGACATCCACCTGGCCGCGACGAACGGGTTTTCTGCGGGTTATGCGCGGTCGGATCATTCGCTCTACGGTGTGGCGATTGCCGGGGAAGGCACTGGCATGGAACGCGACAGCGACGGCGACAGCCGTATCCATTTTGCCGATCTCCGCATTGCCGAGGACATCGGTCGCAGAGCCGGTGAACGCGCCGTGGCGCGGCTGAACGCATGCAAGCCCAAAACCGGTGCCTACCCTGTACTTTATGATGAACGCGTGGCCAGCACGCTGATCAGCCATCTTCTGGGGGCCGCCAATGGTCAAGCCATTGCCCGCGGTGCATCCTGGTTGCGGGATCGCCAAGGCGAACAGGTCTTGCCTGAAAGCCTTGACCTCATCGAAGACCCGCATCGTCCTCGCGTCGCCGGCTCTCGCGCATTTGATGCAGAAGGCCTGCCCACCGCGCGGCGCGCAATCGTGGCGGCGGGCGTGCTGCAGGGATGGACGCTCGATCTCGCCACCGGGCGCAAACTGGGCGCCGCCTCCACAGCCAATGCGATGCGCAGCACCGGAAGCCCGCCCAGCCCCGGCAATTGGAACATAGCACTGACCCAAGGCTCAAAGACGCGCGATGATCTGATGCGCGACATGGGCACAGGGCTCTTGGTCACGTCCATGATCGGCGCCACGATCAACCCCAACACGGGCGATTATTCTCGGGGCGCTTCCGGCTTCTGGGTGGAAAACGGCGAAATTGTCTATCCGGTCAACGAATGCACGATCGCGGGCCGCCTGCCTGACATGCTGCGCGGCCTTATCCCGGCCAATGATGCGCGCGACCATCTCAGCCGCGTGGTGCCATCGCTTCTGATCGAAGGGATGACCCTTGCCGGATCCTGATCTCGATCTGCTGATAGACGCCGCCCGCGCCGCCGGACGCGTCGCTTGCCGTTTTTCGCCGGACACCACCCAAACATGGGAAAAACCCCATGATGCTGGCCCGGTGACGGCGGCCGATCTGGCCGTCAACACCACGCTTTACGAGGTGCTGCAATCCGCGCGCCCCGAGTACGGCTGGCTCTCGGAAGAAAGTGAAGACGATCCAGCCCGCCTGAGCGCGGACCGATTGTTTATCGTCGACCCCATCGATGGTACCCGTAGCTTCATCGAAGGCTCCAATACCTGGGCGCATTCCCTTGCGGTGGTGACGGCGGGCCGGGTCACGGCGGCGGTGATCTACCTGCCAAAACGCGACATGCTTTATGCCGCAGCGGCAGGGCGTGGCGCCACGCTTAATGGAGCGCCCATCCGTCCGCGCAAGACCGAGGATCTGACAACCGCGCAAGTCCTGTCGGTCAAACACAACTTCAAACCCGAGTTCTGGCATGGCACGCCGCCCGATCTGACCCGCGCCTACCGCCCGTCGCTGGCCTACCGCATGGCGCTCGTCGCCGAAGGGCGGTTCGATGCCATGATCACCTTCCGCCCCAGCTGGGAATGGGATGTCGCCGCCGGAGACCTCATCCTGCGCGAAGCGGGCGCGTCTACCTCTGATCGCGCGGGACGGCCCTTGCGCTTCAACAATCCAACGCCAAAAACCTCGGGGATCCTCGCGGCGAACCCATCGCTCCACGCGCAAATTGCGTCTCAATTGACCTTCCAAGACTGAGCACGCTCAGCTAGGAAAGTCCCATGTTTCTTCGGGCTAAAAATTCCCCAGGGAGTCGCCTTTGGTGCGCCGTTGGTCCGAGCACCAATGGCGACGGGCTGGCCAATGCATCGTGATGTGAGCACCTCGCGCAAAGACAATATCCTCGCGGCCGGTTTCATGACTGCCTCAATGGCGGCCATTACCTTCAACGATACGCTGATGAAGCTGATGGCGGGCGATGTGCCGCTTTATCAACTGCTCTTCCTGCGTGGGCTGATCACCAGCGCATTGGTCGGCCTGATCGCGTGGCGTATGGGGGCCTTTGCCGTGCGCATCACCCCCAAGGACCGCACCCGTATCCTGGTGCGGAGTCTTGCCGACACGGCAGCCGCATATTTCTTCCTGACAGCCCTTTTCAACATGCCGCTCGCCAATGTTACGGCCATCGTCCAGGCGCTCCCGCTCACCATCACGCTCACGGCTTGGGCCGTTTTGGGCGAACCGGTAGGTTGGCGGCGATTTCTGGCCATCGCTGTGGGTCTTTTGGGCGTGACGCTGATCATTCGCCCCGGTGCGGACGACTTCACGATTTACTCGCTCTACGCCATGTCAGCGGTGGCCTGTGTGACCGCCCGCGATCTCATCACCCGCACGATGTCGCGGGAGGTTCCGTCGATGCTGGCCGTCTTTGCCAATTCAGCGGCGATCATGATCGTCTTCGGCCTCATGACCATCCCGGGCGACTGGGCGGCGATGACACCGCGCACATGGGGCCTGACGGGCAGTGCATCGGTGCTTATCATCGGGGCCTATCTCTTCGCCGTAATGGTGATGCGCGTGGGCGATATCTCTTTCGTGGCCCCCTTCCGATACACCGGTCTGCTTTGGGCGCTAATCCTTGGCTACCTCGTCTTTGGGGAATGGCCCGCGCCGCTGACCTTGCTCGGGGCGGGGATTGTCGTGGCCAGCGGACTATTCATGCTGTACCGCGAAACCCGGGCACTGCGGCGGGCCGGAAAATAGCCTCTTTCTCAACCTATTGCCCCTTGCCGGTTTCCATCCGATAAAGACGCCATGATCGACCTCAAGGATCTCGAATGCCTGGTGGCCCTGTCCCGCACGCGGCACTTCGCCCGAGCAGCGCAGGAATGCGGCCTGTCGCAACCGGCCTTTTCCATGCGCATCCGACATCTGGAGGACAACCTGAATACCCCCATCGTCAAACGTGGCAACCGGTTTCAGCAACTCACGCCCGAAGGCGAAAAGGTGCTCGCCCATGCCCGCGACATCCTTGAACGTACCCGCAATCTGGAACTCGAAATTCGCGCCACCAAAGGGGAGGTGACGGGCTCTCTCGTTCTGGGTGTCGTGCCCACGGCAACCGTTGTCGCGGCACAGCTGGCCATCCGGCTCCATGCCGACCACGCGGGCCTCAGAACGCGGATCATCACTGCCTCGTCGCTCGCTATCCAACAGGGCATTGAAGACCGCCAGTTTGACGCAGGCCTCACCTATGCGGATGGCGTGTCCTCTGACCTGATGCATGTCGATCCGGTCTATGACGAAACCTATGTCCTCATCGCGCCCAAACCGATGGTCGCGGACAAATCCGACACGATCACCTGGGGGCAGGCGGCGCTTTTGCCACTGACCCTGCTGGAACCTGCGATGCAGAACCGCAAGATTATTGACCGGGTATTTCAGGACGCAGGCGCGCGCCCGCAGGTGATTTTTGACAGCAACGGGTTCAACGCCGCTATCGTGATCGCGAAACAGGGCACAGCGGCCACGATCGTGCCCAAGGTACTGATTGAGGAACTGGGCAATGAAGGCGACATCGCGGTCCTTGATCTGGTGGAACCGCGGGTGGAAAAGAAGATTGCTCTCGTGGCGCCGCGCCAGACCACGAAATCCGTCATCCTGAGCGCGCTTCGGGTTGCGGTTTCGGACGGTTTCTAGCGGGTATTTTCGTCGGCTT
The DNA here is from genome assembly GCA_964389425.1 of uncultured Roseovarius sp. Taxonomy (GTDB): domain Bacteria; phylum Pseudomonadota; class Alphaproteobacteria; order Rhodobacterales; family Rhodobacteraceae; genus Roseovarius. The sequence continues at coordinate 3,904 of CAYMEC010000071.1, read as the reverse complement.
CGTCATCGGTAAAGCAAAATCTAACTGATTTAGTCGGATTTTCTTGATAAGCACTGCCTATCAATCGATCAGGAATGCCGATTTGAACCAAGGGCTTAGCCCTGACATACCATCGTGTACAGAACGCGCGGCATTGCACGCACCACACCAACGACCCAAGGCATCAAACGGGACCGGAGGCAGCATGGCACTCGACGATAGAGAAGGCGTATGGAAGCGCGCCCGAGGCAAAGGGCGTCACACGCCCAAAGGCCGCCAACTAGAAGATCAGGCTTGGGAAGAGGTTCGCACGCTACTGGGAGATCGGGAACGCCGGCGCGACTACCTGATTGAATTTCTGCACTTAATTCAGGACAAGTACGGTCATCTGAGCGCCGCGCATCTGCGCGCCTTGGCCGAAGAAATGCGCATTTCTCAGGCGGAGGTCTATGAGGTCGCCACGTTCTACGCCCATTTCGACGTGGTGAAAGAGGGCGAAGTGCCACCGCCCGCGCTGACCATCCGGGTCTGCGACTCACTGTCGTGCGAACTGGCCGGGGCCCAGCAATTGAAGGCCGCTTTGGAAGACGGTCTGGACCCGTCGCAGGTCCGCGTCCTGCGCGCGCCGTGCATGGGCCGGTGCGACACTGCACCTGTGCTTGAGATCGGCCACAACCACATCGATCATGCCACGCCCGAAAAGGTGCAACAGGCCATCATGACCGATGACACCCACGCCCACATACCGGATTATGAAACATTCGACACCTACCGCGCGGGTGGAGGTTACGAAAAGCTGTCAGAGCTGCGCGAAAACGGCGATTTCGACGCCGTGCAGGATGAAATCCTTGCCTCCGGTCTGCGTGGTCTTGGCGGGGCAGGCTTCCCCTCGGGCCGCAAATGGGGCTTTGTCCGTGCCGAACCCGGGCCACGCTACCTCGCCGTCAATGGCGACGAAGGCGAACCGGGCACGTTCAAAGATCGCTACTACCTCGAACGTACCCCTCATCTCTTCCTCGAAGGCATGTTGATCGCTGCCTGGGCGGTAGAGGCTGAGACCTGCTTCATCTACATGCGCGATGAATATCCTGCCGTGCTGCATATTCTGGCGAAGGAAATCGAGGCGCTGGAAGAGGCCGGCATCGTCGCCAAGGGCTACATCGACCTCCGCCGCGGGGCAGGGGCTTATATCTGCGGCGAAGAAAGCGCGATGATCGAAAGCATCGAAGGCAAGCGCGGCATCCCCCGCCACCGCCCGCCTTTCGTGGCCCAAGTCGGCATCTTCAACCGCCCCACGCTCGTCAACAACATCGAAACCCTTTACTGGGTCGCCCGCGTGATGCGCGAAGGCAAAGAAATCCTGTCTTCGGTGGAAAAGAACGGCCGCAAGGGCCTTCGGTCTTACTCCGTGTCGGGTCGCGTGAAAAACCCGGGCGTGCATCTGCTGCCGGCAGGATCCACGATCACCGACATCATCGAGGCCTGCGGTGGCATGCTCGACGGTCACGTGTTCAAGGCCTACCAACCGGGCGGTCCGTCTGCGGGCCTCTTGCCTGCCACCATGGCCGACATCCCCATGGATTTCGACGTGCTACAGGAATACGGCACCTTCATCGGGTCAGCGGCCATCGTGATCCTGTCCGATCACGACCGCGCCCGCGATGCGGCGCTCAACATGTTGAAATTCTTCGAGGATGAAAGCTGCGGACAATGCACGCCTTGCCGTGTGGGGTGTGAAAAGGCCGTCAAACTGATGCAGGAAGACGCGTGGGATCAGGAACTCCTGACCGATCTCTGCCAGGTGATGACAGACGCCTCCATCTGTGGTCTCGGTCAGGCCGCGCAAAATCCGATCAAACTGACCATGCAGCACTTCGGGGAAGAAATTTCGGGAGACGCATCATGAAAGATCTGGCCGACGTCAAAATGGTGACCTTCACCCTGGACGGTGAAGAGGTGACTGTCCCCGACAGTTACACGATCTGGGAAGCGGCCCATGGGCGCGGCCTCGTAATCCCGCATCTGTGCCACAAACCCGCACCCGGCTACCGCCCGGATGGCAACTGCCGCGCTTGCATGGTGGAAATCGAAGGCGAACGCACACTCGCCGCGTCCTGTATCCGCTCGGTGGGCGACGGGATGGTTGTCAAAACGAACACGGACCGCGCCAAAAAGTCCCGCGAAATGGTCCTTGAGATGCTGGTCGCCGACCAACCCGACCGCGACAAGGCGCGCGACAAGGCCAGCCACCTCTGGGACATGGCTGATCTCAACGGCGTCTCGGAGAGCCGTTTCCCCAAACTGGAAGAAGGACGTATCCCGCTGCTTGACGACAGCCATGTTGCGATGAGCGTGAACCTGGATGCCTGCATCCAATGCGGCCTTTGCGTGCGCGCCTGCCGTGAGGTGCAGGTCAATGACGTGATCGGCATGGCCGGTCGTGGCCATGATGCCTACCCCACGTTCGACTTCGCCGATCCCATGGGTGACAGCACCTGCGTGGCCTGTGGCGAATGCGTCCAGGCCTGCCCGACCGGCGCATTGATGCCGTCCTCCATCATGGATGAAAACCAGGTGGGCGACCGCAACGACTATGACCGCGAAGTGGAAAGCGTCTGTGCCTTCTGCGGCGTTGGGTGCCAGATTTCAATCAAGGTCAAGGACGATAAGGTCCAATATGTCGAAGGCATCAACGGCCCCGCCAATGAAGGGCGGCTCTGCGTCAAAGGCCGCTTTGGCTATGACTACATCCACCACCATCACCGCCTGACAAAACCGCTGATCCGGCGCGAGGATGCACCCGCCAAAGGCCTCAACGTGCATCCCGACAACTGGCAGGATTTCTTCCGCGAAGCGAGCTGGGACGAGGCACTCGATTTTGCCGCAGGCGGGCTCAAGGGCAGGGGTCGAGAAGTCGCGGGCTTTGGCTCGGCCAAATGCACCAATGAAGAGGCGTATCTTTTCCAGAAATTCATCCGCCAGGGCTTTGGCCATAACAATGTGGACCACTGTACCCGGCTCTGCCACGCATCCTCCGTTTCCGCCCTCATAGAAAACGTCGGCTCCGGCGCTGTAACGGCGACCTTCAACGAAATCGAAAACGCTGATGTGGCGATCATCATCGGGGCGAACCCGATTGAAAACCATCCCGTGGCCGCCACGTATTTCAAGCAGTTCACCAAGCGCGGCGGCAAGCTCATTGTAATGGATCCGCGCGGTGTCGGTTTGCGTCGATTTGCGTCCCACATGTTGCAGTTCAAGCCGGGCGCGGACGTGTCCATGCTGAACGCGATCATGAACGTGATCGTGGAGGAAGGGCTCTACGACCAGCAATATATCGAAGCCTTTACGGAGAACTGGGAAGCCGAGAAAGAGCATCTCAAGCAGTTCCCGCCAGAAAAGATGGAAAAGCTCTGCGGTATCCCGGCAGAGACCCTGCGTGCCGTGGCCCGCGATTTCGCCACCGCCAAGGCCGGCATGATCTTCTGGGGCATGGGCGTCAGCCAGCACATCCACGGCACCGACAATTCGCGCTGCCTGATTTCTCTGGCGCTGATGACAGGCCATGTGGGCCGTCCGGGCACGGGCCTGCACCCGCTGCGGGGTCAGAACAACGTGCAGGGCGCGTCGGACGCGGGCCTCATCCCGATGTTCCTGCCCGATTATCAGACGGTCACCGATGATGGCGTCCGGTCAGCCTTTACGGATGTCTGGGGTTCGGGTGATTTCTCGAACGAAAAGGGCCTGACGGTGACCGAAATCATGGATGCCGTGCACGCAGGCGACATCAAGGCGATGTATGTGTTGGGCGAAAACCCCGCCATGTCCGACCCTGATGTGGAACATGCCCGCGACGCTTTGGCGAAACTGGACCACCTTGTGGTGCAAGACATCTTCCTGACCGAAACCGCCAACTACGCCGATG
>CAYMEC010000070.1:0-18890 GCA_964389425.1 uncultured Roseovarius sp. | reverse complement strand
CCGCCAGTTCGAAACTGGCCTGCGTGCGGGTGGAGTTTTCGAAGAACATGTTGATCTGGGTCAGGCCCGCCAAAGCCTCCGCGTGTTTCATGGTGGAGCGGTTGAGGGTGACGTATTGGTCGGCCAGATCAAGAATGGTGGAAATATCATAAGGCGAGAGGGGCTCGATCCCCAGAAGATGGGATTGTGAAAAGCTCATCCGTCTCTCCGATCGCCGGTTTCGTGGGCTTATAGAAAGGGTTGCGTGCAGGGGCAAGGGCAGGATGGGGGCCGGCCCCCATACCCCCGGAGTATTTTTGGCCAAAAAGAAGCCGGTTTTGGAAACGGCCCTTTTTGTGCCGCAAGGGGCGATCTAGATTGGCGTGTATGGAATCGCAGATGGATCACGCCACCGCGCTCGCACTGCTGGAATGGCAGATGGAACTGGGCGCAGATGAGGCAATCGGGGATGCGCCGGTCAATCGGTATGAATTGGCGGCCAAACCTGCGCCTGTGCAAGCGACGGTTGCGCCTCCTGCTTCTGCGCCCGCGCCATCACTGTCTGTCGATGCCATCGCAACAGCGAAGGAGGCCGCAGCGGGCGCCGCTGATTTGGGAGCTTTGCAGGCCGCGCTTGCGGCGTTCGACCATTGCGACCTGAAGCGCGGCGCGCGGAATTTGGTGTTTGCCGATGGCCAACCAGAGGCGCGCGTCATGATCATTGGCGAGGCACCGGGCCGGGACGAGGACCGGGTGGGCAAGCCGTTCGTCGGGCGCGCCGGGCAGCTTTTGAACCTGATGTTTGAGGCGATTGGTCTGGGACGGGACAACGCGGCCCAAGATGCAGTTTACATCACCAACGTGTTGCCATGGCGGCCCCCGCAGAACCGGGATCCGAAGCCGGACGAGATTGCGATGATGCTGCCGTTCATGCAGCGACATGTTGAATTGATCGACCCTGATGTGGTTGTCCTGATGGGCAATATCAGTTGCCAGGCGGGGCTGGGCAAACGCGGTATCACACGATTGCGCGGAACGTGGGCAGAGGCCTATGGCAAACCGGCGCTTCCAATGTTTCACCCGGCCTACCTGCTGCGCAATCCGCAGGCGAAACGGGAAGCATGGGCGGATTTGTTGACATTACAGGCGAGACTTCAGCCATGAAGGTTCTGGCATTTTCGGACTTGCATCTGTCACGCGGACGGGCAGCGGCGTTGGTGGAGGCGAGCCGGGAGGCCGACCTGGTAATCGGTGCCGGAGATTTCTGCAATCAGCGGGAAGGGCTGCCCGAGGCGATGGCACTGATCCAAGGGCTGGCGGCGCCCTGCGTCGTGGTCCCCGGAAACTGTGAAAGTGCCGGGGAACTGCGGGCGGCGGCGCATGACGGCATGATCGTGCTGCACGGGGAGGCCGCCGAGGTTGGTGGCTTGCGGGTTTTTGGATTGGGCTACGGCGTGCCGGAAACGCCCTTTGGCGCTTGGAGTTGTGATCTGTCAGAGGCGCAAGCCGAGGAGATGCTTTCGGGCTGCGAAGGCGCCGACATCATGGTTTTTCATTCACCGCCCAAGGGCATCGGGGATGTGACATCGACGGGCATCTCCGTGGGGTCCGTGGCGATCCGGGATGCGATTGCACGGGTCGAACCCCAGTTGGCCGTTTGCGGGCATATCCACGATGCCTGGGGCGAGCGTGGGCGCATTGGGACCACAGAGGTTGTCAATCTGGGACCCACGGTCAATTGGTTTGATATTGAGCCCAGAAGGTAGGAAAAGGCCGGTTTCATGTCCAGAATAGACGAAAGCATTGCATTTATCCCGGTGCGCATCGCCGTTCTGACCGTAAGTGACACGCGGAACCTGGCGGAAGATCGATCTGGCACCGTGTTGGTGGACCGGTTGGAGACCGCGGGCCACCAACTGGCGGATCGGGTGATCCTGCCGGATGAGCGGGATCAGATTGCCGGGCAACTGGCCCAATGGATCGCGGATGATGCCGTGGATGTGGTGATTTCCACCGGGGGTACGGGGCTGACGGGTCGTGATGTGACAGTGGAGGCGCATCGCGATGTCTATGAAAAAGAGATTGACGCCTTTGGCACGGTCTTCACGATGGTATCGATGCAGAAAATCGGCACGAGTGCCGTGCAATCACGCGCCACGGCTGGGGTCGCTGGAGGGACGTATCTCTTTGCCCTGCCGGGTAGCCCGGGGGCCTGCAAGGACGCGTGGGATGAGATTTTGGTGCGCCAGTTGGATTTCCGGCACAGGCCCTGCAATTTCGTGGAAATCATGCCGCGGCTGGACGAGCATCAGCGGCGGAAATAGCGCGCGCACGCAGCGATCTGAGCCAAAAGCGGGCTTGACTGTCCACTGTGACCCTACGTCTTGTTCTGCTTGGGACACGCACGGAAAACGCGCCTGTGAACTTGCCGTGAGTCATTAGACGGCCGTTTTCCAATGGTTTTCAACCTTCAAGTTGCGCCGTGTCGCGCCCAACCAAGACAAAACCGTGACACCGCTGACACGGCCCTCGCGCCGCTGTGGTTTGAGCGGAGTTGGCAAGATCATACCTGTTTCAGCACACTGCATTTGAGATGTGAGGATAGACACATGAAAAGACTTGCGTTCGCCGTTATAAGCCTTGCCAGCCTTGCAACGAGTGCTGGCGCTGCGCACTTGAACCAGGCCGTCTACGCAGCAAAACCCGCGACTGTTGCAACGATTGCCGCCCTGAAACCTGGCACCGTCGAGGCAGAACTGCATCAGGCCGACTTCAAGATCAAAAAGAAGCGGTTTCACGGCAAGCGTTTCAAGTCACAGGGAGTGAAGCGCTATCATCAGCCGCGCGTGCACCGGTATGGCAATTTCCGCAAACGCAGCATCCATTCCCGCGGCATCCGGCACCTTGGGTACAATTCCCGTGGCTACCGCTACAATGGTTTCAGAAATGATGGATTTATACGCCACTGAACCTGCATCGGTCGGCGAACGCAGGTAAGGCAAGCGTTTTTCGACGGATTTGATCGCGTCGCACGTTTCAGTGGCTGCGAGTTGAAGTGGCAGGCGTTTCGCGCCATCTCTTCTATGATACGCAGATAAACGAAGGGCTTTTACCCCGGATGCGATTTCTCAGGCAAAGCCTTAGCGGGTTGTTCATGCTGGCCCTGTCTTTGGGTCTTCTCGCCTATGCGGGCCATGGCATGGTCACCGCGTTTCAGGACCGCGCGGCAGCGGAGCGGGACGTGCCAGAGCGTCGGGAACGGGAATTTGTTGTTCCGATGATTATGGTCCAGCCGACGGCTGTGACGCCTATTCTGACCGCCTATGGCGAGGTGAGGAGCCGCAGAACCTTGGAAGTTCGGGCGAAGTCATCGGGCACGCTGGTGGAGTTGGCCGAGAATTTCGAGAACGGCGGCGTTGTGAAAACCGGCGATCTGCTGGCTGTAGTGGATCCGAAAGACGCGAAATTCGCGCTGAGCCGGGCTGAGAGTGAACTGACCGATGCAGAGGCCGAGGAACGTGAAGCCGAGCGCGCGCTGATGCTTGCGCGGGATGAAACAATGGCGGCGGTGGATCAGGCGGCATTGCGCGAAAAAGCGTTCCTACGGCAGGCCGATCTGGAAAGGCGCGGTGTGGGCACGGCGGCGGCGGTTGAAGCCGCAGAACTGGCCGCCAGTCAGGCCCGGCAAGTGGTGATCGTGGCGCGCAAGGCAGAGGCGGCGGCAGAGGCGCGGCTGGATCAGGCCCAGACGCGGATCATGCGGGCCAGAATCGCGTTTGACGAGGCCACGCAGAACCTGGCTGACACGAAGATCTTTGCGAAGTTTGACGGCACGCTCAGTGATGTGATGGTCGTGGAAGGCGGGTTGGTGTCGGTCAATGAACGGCTCGGCATGATGGTGGATGGCAGTGCCCTGGAAGTCTCTTTCCGGGTGTCCACCGGGCAGTATAGCCGCCTTACTGACGCAGATGGGCAACTGATCCCCGCCCCGGTGAAGGTGATCCTGTCCAGCTTTGGGACTGACCTTGAATACGAAGGCCGTATCAGCCGCGGCAGTGCTGCCGTTGGCGAAGGCCAGATCGGGCGGCTGATTTTTGCGCGGTTGCAGGATGCGCCGGCGCTGAAGCCTGGCGATTTCGTCACGGTGCAGATTGAAGAACCGGCGCTGGACCGCGTGGTGCGCTTGCCCTCTGCGGCGCTGGGCAGCGATGGGCAGGTGATGATCCTCGGGGCCGAAAGCCGGTTGCGGGCCGTGCCCGTTGCCCTGCTGCGGCGGCAGGGCGATGATGTGCTTGTACGGGCCAAAACCCGAGGCGCGCTGAGCGGGGCGCAGGTTCTGATGGAGCGCACCCCGCTGCTGGGCGAAGGGGTGAAGGTTCAACCCAAGATGGTGGAGCCTGAGACGCGCAATGCTGTGTTGCTCGACATCTCAGACGATCAGCGCGCGCGGCTGATTGCCTTTGTGCAAACAGGTCTTGAGGCCAGTGACGAGGTCAAGACGCAACTGCTGAGCCAGTTGCAGGAGCGCCAAGTGCCTGCCGATCTGGTGGAGCAGCTTGAACGCCGGATCGACGGGTAAAGCCCCATGCGACGCGAAGCCCCAGCTGGTGCATCCCGGGTCATTTCCTACTTCACGCGACACCGCACTGCCGCAAACCTGCTGCTGCTGGTCCTGTTGGTATTGGGAGCGGTTTCCATCCCCAATCTGCGGGCGCAGTTCCTGCCGCAAGTGGTGGTGAACACCATCACCGTGGCCACCGTCTGGGAAGGGGCCAGTGCGGAAGACATGGACGCAGGGGTGGTTGAGGTTCTCAACCCTGCCCTGCTGACGGTCGACGGGGCAGAAAAATCCTTTTCCCTCAGCGTCGAAGGGCGATCATCCATCACGATGGAATTTGAGCCCGGCTGGGATATGGGCCGGGCGGCCGAAGATGTCTTGTCGGCGGTCAACACAATCGATGACCTGCCGGAGGAGGCTGAAGAGCCCACCGTCACCCGCGACGCTTGGCGCGATCCGGTGACGAGCGTGGTGATCACGGGGCCGGTCAGCCCCGAACAGCTGGCCAATGTCGCCGATGAGCTGGTGTTAAGACTGTTTGATGAAGGTGTGACACGGGCGACCATTCAGGGTGTCGCAGACCCGCTGACGGTGGTGGAGGTCCCATCGGTGGCGCTGATCGCCCATGACATCACCATGGCCGATATCGCGCGCGCGGTGAATGCACAGGCCGAGGCAAACCCGGCGGGAGATCTTGAAGGGACCAATCTGCGGATCCGCACCGGCACGAGGGATCGCGACGCGCCTGCGATCGAAGCAATCGTGCTGAAGTCCAATCAGGACGGGACCAATCTGACGATCGGCGATGTGGGCGTCGTGAACGTCGAAAGCGTCGCGCGGGAAAGGCAGTTTTTTGAAGGCGATGAACCGGCGGTGACCGTGCGTGTCGAACGGTCTGCGGCTGGCGACGTGTTGGAGGTGCAGGCCATAGTCGACCGGATCGTGGCCGACATGGTGTCGACCGCGCCCGAAGGCATCCGGGTCGAGCTGTCGCAGACGACTTCGGAGGTGATCTCGGACCGGTTGAACCTGCTCATTGACAACGGGCTTCTTGGTCTTGGTCTGGTGCTGCTCTTGCTGTTCCTGTTTCTGAATGCCCGAACGGCGTTCTGGGTGGCAGCTGGTATCCCCGTGGCGATCATGGGCGCGATTGGGGCGATGTATATCCTAGGGATCACGATCAACATGATCTCCCTCTTTGCGCTGATCATCACGCTGGGGATCATCGTCGATGACGCCATCGTTGTGGGCGAACATGCCGATGCGCGCGCCCGAAAGCTGCGCGAGGCGCCCCATGAAGCGGCAGAGCGCGCCGCCCATCGCATGGCCCTGCCGGTGTTTTGTGCGGCCCTGACAACGATGATCGCCTTTTTCGGGTTGGTGTTCATCGGTGGGGAGTTCGGCACATTCATTTCTGACATTCCGTGGACTGTGGTGGCCGTGCTGATCGCGTCGCTGATCGAGTGCTTCCTGATTCTGCCCAACCACATGGCCCACGCCATGGCCAGTTCGGCCAAGGAGCGGTGGTATGACATGCCATCCCATTATGTGAACAGGGGATTTGTGTGGGTGCGCGACAGGGGCTTTCGGCCGTTCATGGGCTGGGTGATCAAGTTCCGCTATCCGGTTGTTGCACTGATCATCGCGCTCTTGATCGGGCAGGTCACCATGTTGGTGTCGCGCGATGTGTCCTGGCGGTTTTTCAATGCGCCGGAATCCGGGCAGGTGAATGGCCGGTTTGAAATGGTGTCAGGTACAAGCCGGGACGACACCATAGCGATGATGCGCGAATTGCAGCGCGCAACGGAGACCGTGGCGGCCCAATACGAAGAAGACTACGGACGCAATCCAATCTTGCGGGCGGTGGCAGAGGCCGGCGGCAACGGGCGATCGCAGCGCCTAAGCGTGAAACCCGCGGATCAACTGGGAGGCATTTCGATTGAATTGATCGACGCCGATCTGCGCCCGTATTCCAGCACCGCCTTCGCCCGCGATCTGGAGGAAGAGGTGAATCGACTGGCACAGGTCGAAACCCTGAGCTTCCGCAGTTCCTTTGCCGGCCCGGGGGCGCAAAGCCTGGAGATCGAGATCTATGGCGCGTCCAGCGAGGTTCTCAAGCAAGCATCAGACGAGGTACAGGCGGAGCTGACCCGTTTTCCGGATGTCACGGGGGTGGAGGACAATCTGGCCTATGACAAGGATGAATTGGTCCTTTCCCTGACGCCGCAAGGTCAGGCGCTTGGGTTCAGCCTGGATGATCTGGGGCGCGTCGTACGCCACCGCCTGACAGGGATTGAGGCCGCAACCTATCCCGACGGGCGACGCAGCGCGGCCATCCGGGTCGAACTGCCAAAGGACGAGGCCACTGCGGATTTCATCGAACGCACGCAATTGCGCGCGCCGAGCGGGGTCTATGTGCCACTGGCCGACATAGTGGAGGTGGACCGCCGCAGCGGGTTTGCCACCGTGCGGCGAGAGAATGGCGTGCGACTGGTGGATGTCAGCGGCGAGATTGACCGGGGCGATGCAGACCGAGCGATTGAAATCATAGAGACGATCGAGGGTGAGATCCTGCCGCAAATTGAAGCGACGTATCAGGTGGAAAGCCGGGTGACGGGGCTTGTTCTGCAGGAACGCGATTTTCTGTCGGATGCACAGTTTGCATGGATCATGACGATCATCGGGATTTACGTCGTGCTGGCTTGGGTCTTCGCCAGTTGGACCCGGCCTGCGGTGGTTATGGCGGTGATCCCCTTCGGCCTGACCGGCGCAATCTATGGGCACTACATCTGGGATGTGCCCATGTCCCTGTTCACGGTCATCGGGCTTTTGGGAGTCACGGGCATCATCATCAACGACTCCATCGTGCTTGTGTCGACCATCGATGAACATGCGGAAACGCGCGGCATTCATCAGGCCATACGGGAAGGCGCGGCGGATAGGCTGAGGCCAGTGATCCTGACCACACTGACAACTGTTTTGGGGCTGACGCCGCTGCTTTATGAAGGATCGCAGGCGGCGGAATTTCTGAAACCCTCTGTGATTACACTGGTCTATGGGTTGGGCTTTGGCATGGTTCTGGTGCTTTTCCTTGTGCCCGCGCTGGTGGCGATCCAGCATGATCTGAGCCGCCGGCGGGTCGCGTTGCGCAGGGCCTTGCGGGCGCAAAAGGCTGGGGTGAGATGGCCGGTGACACTGGGCCTTGGCGCCATAGTCGCATGGCTCGCGGCAACTTTGGGCGCTACTGCGGTCACAGGCGCGATGCCAAGCTGGCTTTACGCAATTGCCGGACCGATGGCCGATTGGTCGCCCATGGGTGCATCACTAGCGCTGTACGTAATGGGTTCCGTGCTGATCGTGGGCGCCACCGCCGCTGCCGGGCTGATCGCCCAAGGCCGGGCTCAACCGGCAGGACAGCCCTGAATATCCACAGCCTCACCGCCTGCGAGAACGGTCACCCGTATTCCCTTGCGATTCAGCGCGAAGGACCGGCCTTCCACGTGATACAGGCTGGTTTGCGCCACAAGGCGTCCGCCCTGACGCGTGGTTTTGGGTTTCGCAACCCAGACCTGAGGATTGTTCACTTCGATAATCGCAGTTTCCTGAACACCAAGGCGCGGCATGTCGATTTCCGCGCGCAATCCAAGACCGTTTTGCGTGGGCGTCACGCGGCACGCCACACGGCCCACGCCGGCCTCTGACGCGGATTGGGGTTGGTTGGCCAATGAGGCCGCAATGCGCGGATCGCGCTTTGCCGAGCCCGGGTTCAGCGTCGCATTCACGCGAAGCTCTGCGGGGATGCAAACCTCTCGGCAAACACCAATTTCAACAAGCCCCTTGAGGCGCACATCCTGCCCCCCGCGCTTTGGCAACACCCGTATCGGCAGCACCAGTTCGCGCTCATACCCGATCGTGAGCAGACCAAAGTCCTCGGAGACGCGCGGCGTGGGCCAGATTGTCTCGACCCCAACCAGATTGCGCGATCCGCGCCAGTCAAACTGTGGCGGGATGCCTGTTTCGCCGGGGGAGCGCCAATAGGTCTTCCACCCATCGGCCATGGTCAAGCGCAGCGCGGCCGTGTGCGTACCGTCCGCACTTCGCCAACCGGGAATCACTTCCAACTGCACGATATCGCGTAGATTTTGGGCGGAGGCCGACGTCGCAACCATCAGGGCGAGGGCAACAGAGATAAGAATTTTTCGCAACATGGCCTCTACTTGAGGGATTTGCCGTTCGATTCCAAGTCACTTTCCCTCGACCTCCGCGCGAGAAATCGCGACCTGCAAGTGACCAGCGCCTTGCACAAGACCCGAACTGCCCCCATCATCGGGCCATTCTCAAGGAAGGGCCACCGCGTGCAGGAAATGGATCTCAACGGCAAGGTTTTGATCGCCATGCCCGAAATGGGGGATCCGCGGTTTTCGAGCGCCGTGATTTTCATGTGCGCCTATTCGCCGGAAGGCGCGATGGGGCTGATTGTCAATAAACCCACCGAAGAGCTGCGCCTGACAAACCTTCTTGAGCAATTGGAGATCACACCCACCAAGGACGCCCGCGACATGGCCGTCCATTTCGGAGGTCCGGTGGAACATGGACGTGGGTTCGTGTTGCATAACTATGGCTATCATTCCTCGCTGTCCACTTTGGATGTGAACGATGATTTTGCCATGACGGCCACGCTCGATATCCTTGAGGATCTCGCCAATGGGCGCGGGCCGGAACACGCCCTTATCATGCTGGGCTACGCTGGCTGGGGGCCGGGGCAATTGGAATCCGAGATCGCACAGAATGCATGGCTTGTCTGCGATGCCGATACCGATCTGGTCTTCGGCACAAATGACGACGCGAAATGGGACTCGGCCCTTGCCCGGCTCGGGATCAGCGCGCTGACGCTTTCGGCTGATGCGGGCCGCGCTTGAGGCCGCTAAAAAATCATTTAATATCATTGACTTAATCTTGTCGACTGGCGTCGAATCCTTTGCCTCGTCTGGCCCTGCCACACCTGCCATTGTTGCCAAATGAGCATCAATTTGCCCCAATTTGGCCCTCATCGCTGGCGATACCTGCCCTGAAACCCCAGCAAATATGGGGAAATGACAAGGTCGGAGAAACGTCATGAACATGGAACTCAAGATCGTCTCGGTGTCGATCGTCATGCCCTGCCTCAATGAGGCGGCCACGATTGTACCTTGCGTGAGCCGCGCGCAAGAGGCGCTTGATATCCTCTTTGAAAAGCACGGGCTTTCGGGCGAAGTGATCGTGGCGGATAACGGTTCCACCGATGGCAGTCAGGGCCTCGCGACTGAGGCGGGCGCGCGCGTCGTGGATGTGGATGAAAAGGGCTATGGTGCTGCTTTGATGGGCGGGTTCCGGGCGGCCCGCGGGCAGTATTTCGTGATGGGCGACAGCGATTGTTCCTATGATTTCGTCGAGGCTGTGCCGATGATTGAAAAACTGGTCGCGGGCGCGGATATGTGCATGGGCTCCCGCTTCAAGGGCGAAATTCGTGAAGGCGCGATGCCCTGGAAGAACAAATATATCGGCAACCCGGCACTGTCCGGCATTTTGCGGATGCTGGTGCGCACGGATGTGAACGATGCCCATTGCGGGCTGCGCGCGCTGACGCGGGAAGCGTTCGATGAAATGCGTCTGTCCTCCACCGGCATGGAATTTGCCTCCGAGATGGTGATGAAAGCCGCCATAATGGATATGGACATTGCCGAAGTGCCGGTGACGCTTTCCCCGGATGGGCGCGGACGTCCGCCGCATCTGAACCCCTGGCGGGATGGGTTCCGGCATCTCTTCTTCATGCTGATGCTGTGCCCGTCTTGGCTGTTCATCGTGCCGGCGGCGGGTCTTTTCGCCATGGGTATGACGCTGATGACAGCATTGCTTATGGGTGGCGCGGGAATGGTGGCATTCGGCCCTTTCTCCATCGGAGATCACTGGGCCGTTGCAGCCAGCGCGTTTCTGATCCTCGCCGTTCAGATCGGGGCCATGGGCATCGTGGCCACGGCGCATTCCTATCACGAACGTATCCGCAAGCCCGTCGGCGCCATCGGCGCATTCCTCAAGCAATCCAAACTGACCCATTGGCTGTTTTCGGGCCTTGGTAGCATGGGCGTTGGCGTGGTCTGGGCCGCGGCGATCACGGCCGGTTGGATTGGCACGGATTATGGCACTCTAGACGCGGTGCGCGATCTGATCGCGGCCTTCACCCTGATCGTCATCGGCATGCAGGTATCCTTCACCGGATTCCTGTTGTCGATTGTCACCGGCAACCGTTTGAGTCACAAACCCGTCTGGGGGTGACATCGCCATGGGGGCACCGGCGCAACATCCAAAGATTTCGATCTGCATCCCGGTTTTAAACGGGGCGGAGCGGTTGCCAGATTGTCTGGGGTCGCTTCGAGCGCTGGATTACCCGCCCGAAAAGATTGAGATCGTCATCGCCGATGGCGGTTCCACCGATAACACGCGCGAGATTGCGCATGCCTATGGCGCGAAGGTACTCGACAATCCCGGCAAGACGGTGGCCGCCGGGCGCAATGTGTCCTTCGCCGCCGCCGAAGGGGCGTTCATCGCCTCCACGGATGACGATTGCGTCGTTCCAAAAGATTGGGCCACCCGCGCCATCAACGCCTTTCATGATGAGGGTATCGCGGCGGTGGGTGGCATTTCCCGGCTTCCCGAAGACGCCGCGCCTTGGCCTGAGGCGGCCAATTACATTTTCCGCCTGGCAAGCCAGGGCGGGCACTCCGTGCAGGCCGACCATCTGGCGCAGGGCGATGTTGAGGACCTGCCCGGCTGCAACGTGATCTATCGGACAGAGGCCGCGCGCAAAAACGGGGTCTTTGATGAAAAACTGGTCACGGCAGAAGACGTGGATTTCCACCTGCGTTTGAAGCTCGACGGCAAACGCCTGCGCACGGCGCCCGGGCTTTTCGTGTGGCATCACAAGCGTCCCACCGTCCGCGGCCTGTTCAAACAGCTGCGCCGCTACGCCGAAGGCCGGGTGCAATTGGGTCGAAAATGGCCAGGTGAGTTGCGCCGGGCGCATCACCTGCTGGGCTGGTCCTTGCCGATCATGGCGGCGAGCCTCGTCGTTTCTCCACTGTCTTTCCTGATTGCAGCGCTTCTGACCGCGGCAGGGTTGGTGTTCGCGGCCCGACGCGCGGGCCTCTCCCTGCCCGCGTCTATTCTTACCCCTGCTGCTCTTCTTGTCGTCGCTGCAGGATGGAGTACCGGCTACCTCAAGGAAACCATCGCGCCCATGAAAAGCGCGTACGGCCGGTAAAGCCAAGAAAAGCGCCGAAGGCGCCCCCATTGCCCCGCGCGCAGCGCGGCCACCAGCACCCGCCGCCGCGGCTGCCCGCAAGGGCAGATGAGGCGGCCCAGCGGGTGATCTAGCCGTTCTTCCGGCTGACCAGAAAGCGTACCATCCAATCGCTCAGGACATTGCCGCGCTCAACCCGCCAGCTTGCAAACATCTCTTCGCTCGCGTCGTAGCGCGCGATGATGTCGTCCATTTCCTGAACCTTGCTGCATCTCAGTGTTTCGTAAACGTCCGCCGCCAACCTGTTGCTCGGCGGCGCAGCCGCTGCCCTATGGCTGCGCAAATCGGTAGAGATGCGCGCTTTGGCGGCCGCCCGCGCGTCTTCTGTGATCTCAACCACGTCAGCAAGCGCATCCGCGATGCGTTCGACCTCACCCTCCGGATCGTTCACCAAGCGGTCATATTCCACGATGGCGCGGACCCGGCCCCCGACATGGCGCATCGCCTCGATGTTGTGCTGCAACCAAACGAGACGCGCGCGCGACGGCGACAACCCGTTGTGCTTGGCCAAAGACCGCACGACCGCATCGGGGTGGCGGATCATCACAATGGACACGGGCTCCACGTTCAGAGCTTGGAAGACGTCCAGCCATAAGGGCCAAAGCCGCATGGTTCTGGGGTCCTTGAAGCCCCAGACTCGGTCCGGATGGGCTGCGATCTCCGTTCGCAGGATGCTTGTCAGCGCGGCCTTTGCATCCTTGGCGGCGGACGTGTCGCGCCATCCATCGGGCAACGGAAAGGTGCCGTGCGGCCCGTGCCAGACGCGATCAAGTTTCGCCAGCAGCTTTTCCTGCACCGCCACGATGTCCGCGTGTTCCCAGAAACCCGCCAGGTTGGATCGCCCGGCGGGGATCAGATCCTCACCACAATCCACGCCGAGGGATGACAGAACGCTCATGCCCACTGACGTGCCGGAGCGGTGCATGCCCAGCACCACGACGACAGGGGTTTTAGCCGTACCGTTCATGCGCGGCGCGCCAGCGTGGAGATCAGGACCGATACCGCGAATGCACCAAGCGTCGCGACGATGTTCAAGCTGCGATTGAGCAGCACAAACCCCGCGGCCAGCGCGAGCGGCAGATCAAGAAGGGACAGTACCGTAGCCCAGCTCCAATCCCCGATGCCAAGACCCATGGGTGTGATGGCAATGAGGCGCGACAGTTGAACGAGGCTGAAGCTCGCAAAAAACTCGGCAGGCAAAAGCGCAATTCCGGCAGGCACAGCAACGATCCCGGCGCGCAGGGCGGTCAGCAGGTAAATAATCAGCGAAATTGACGACAGGCGCAGGGCCAGAGGGCTGCGCAGGATATGCGTCAAATCAGCGATGTGAAACCGATCCGGGATAAGGTGCGGGCGACGCAAGAGAAAAACCACCGCGCCCAGCGCCCCCGCAAGGGCCAACGCGATGAGCGGTGTGAGAGCCGGTGCAAGAATTATGGCACCGAAGCCTGCAAGAACAACCAGCATGACGAGATCGAAGACTTGCTCAAACAGCGAGGCGGCAACGCTTTTGCCAGCAGGCACCCCACTATGGAGACGGGCGCCGATGGCCCGCCCGGCGTGTTTTGCCACATGAGGCATCATCACAAGTCCCAGGACAGCGCCGAGGCAGGTGTAAAGGAAAGCCGAGGAACCAGATGGCGGAAGCGCATCCTCAGAGGGCAATTGGATCATGACAAGGCGCCATTTGAACGCGCTCAGCGCAAGCAGGGCGGTCGTGATCGCCAGAAATGCAACCACCTGGCCAAACGTGACCGCCGCAAACACCGACACCAATTGATCCAGTGTCAGGTCAGAGGTGACCACCAACAGCCACATCAGGGCCAGCGCCCCCAGTATGGGTAGAATGTGCCAGAAAAGCCGCAACCCCATCCCTTTCGCTTTGGCGTCCGCGATGTGCTGTCGACGGGATGCCGTGCTTTGGCTCACTATCGTGTCACGTCCCGCTCGCACTCTTTTGCCTCGTTTTTTCCCATGACTCGACCACATCCTGCTTTCGGACAATGCTCATGATGGATGTTGCCAAACTGATGCGGCTGGCTTGTGTCCTTTTTGCAGCAAAAATCGTGATGTTGGCAGTGTTGGCGGTCAACACGCAGCTGGTGATGGATGAATTTTGGCAGTTCGGCCAGACAAAATACCTCTGGAACGGGTTTTACGACACGATATGGCCCGTAAAATCAGTGGGTTACGCGCTCTGGTATGCGCCTGCGCATGCGGTTGGCTGGGACGCGGTGTCGACCGTTCTTGCAGGCCGCATCTGGGCTTTTTTGACGGTTTTGATGACGCTGGGCGTGATCGCCGGGATCGGGCGGCGGATGGGCTATTCGTGGCTTGCCACAATCACGGTGCTTTTGCTGCTGTTGTCCGTCTCGACCTACATGGAGCGGTCTTTTCGCCTGCGGTCGGAGACGCCTGCAATCCTGTTTGCAGCGCTATCGCTTTGGGTCGTTCTGCGAGAGGGATTGCCGGGTCTGCGGTCCGTGCTGATGGCCGGGGTTTTGACGGGATGCGCATTTCTGTTCACGCAGAAAGCGGTCTATTTCAACTTTGCCTTGGGCATCGCCTTGGTCGTGGCGTTTTGGCGATGGGCGAGTTTGGGTGCGGCCTTGACCGCTGCGACGGCGCTGATTGCGGGCTGGCTTGGGGCGATCCTTGTTTATGCCTTGCTGATGGGCGGCACGGATGCCCTGCTTGTTCTGCGCCAGATATTCATCGGCCCGGTTGAACTGGCCACCACGGGGGGCAGCCTTTACGAAGGACTGGAGCGGTTCATCTACCAGACACTGCTGCGCAATTTGCCGCTTTACGCGATCTTTGTATCTGGTCTGTTTTTGGCCTTGGCGCAGTTCCGGACCATTAATCCGGCCCGTTTGATCGCGGCGATATTCACCGTTTTGGTGACGGCACTTATCTTTGCCCATAACCAGCCATGGCCTTACATCTTCGCGATGTGCCTGCCGTTCCTATCCCTGTGGGCCCCGGTGCTGTGGGACAGGGTGGTCGCCGCAGCACCCGCACGGAAAAACATGGCCCCCATCGTTGTCGCTTTTCTCGTGGTCATGACCTTTCCGAGAAACGTGGAGTATCTGGGCCATTCCAACGATGACCAGCTTGACGTCATCCGCACGGCTGAAGCGATCCTTGGGGATGGCGGCACCTATTTCGATGGTATCGGGATCCTGCCCACCGCCTATGACATGCCCCGTCGCTGGCTGGATGCGCCGGGGATCAGGCGGGTTGAAGCGGACCCGGACAGCCTCATGACATCGTTGAAAGACACGCCTCCTGACCTGATCATCGAGACTTACCGCACAGACAATTTGCCGGACATCTTCGCAGAGTGGGTGGGCGCACACTACGTGGCCGTGGCTCCGGGGTTTCTCGTTCCGGGGGCAGATGTCACGATGGAGCCAAGGCAACTGAACGTCCTGCGGAAGACGCGCTTTGACATACCCGGGGAGGAGGTCGGCCTTCAGATCGATGGTCAACCTGTCATCTTGCCATTGGATCTGCAACCTGGCACCTATACCGTTTCGGCCCAAGCCCCCGCCCTGTTGATCCCTGCCGACATCGCGCTGCCGCAACGAAAGACCCTGCGGCAATCATTGTTTCCCCAAGCCTACACGCGGTGATGATTATGCCGTTCAACACCCTCATACAAATCCCGCGCAACATGGCCGTTCGGACGCTGAAATCCACCGTGGAACACCTGCGTCCTCCAAGTGAGCGACGGCTATGCTACATCCATATTGGCAAATGCGGCGGCGCGACGGTGAATCGGGCCATCGACACAAGCCCGCTGATCGCAGAGACCTTCGATCATGTCACGGTCAGCCATGTCGCCAGACCCGTGTACAAAGCGCGCAATCGGTACTTGTTCGTCGTGCGAAATCCCATTGACCGTG
This sequence comes from uncultured Roseovarius sp., assembly GCA_964389425.1. GTDB lineage: Bacteria > Pseudomonadota > Alphaproteobacteria > Rhodobacterales > Rhodobacteraceae > Roseovarius. The sequence goes on along the minus strand of CAYMEC010000070.1, from coordinate 3,109 downwards.
CCATCTCTGCTTTCAATTGGCGCCTGCGTCTGGTGCATGAAGAGGCCCGCCCCGACCATCGCTTTCCGGGCGAAGCTAGGGTCTTGGCCAAATACGGGTCATTGGAAACCATTGCACTTGCCCTTTACGATAATGGTGTGCTGGTTCCTGACGTCGCCCAGGATTTCCGTCGCATTCATCACCTGCGGGAGGATATGGCTTTCTATCTGGAGCCCGCCATGGATGTGATCAACGCCGATCAGGTCTTTGCTGTTTTGTGTCAGGAAACGCTGGACGCGGATATCGAGGCGCTTTTGGGCGTCCCGACGCCGGGGCGCGTGCATGACAACCGATCCAAGACAGTAAAAGAAAAAACTGTCCTGAGCTCGGCAGCGCGGTCCAATCTTGCGCATTTTCTGGCCCGGGATTTCGCCGCGCTGGACTGGTTGTTCACGCTCTATCCTTTAAGCGACGCGCAAAGAGAGGCGGTGCTGGCACGCTGACACTCTTCTGTTCGGGAGTGCTTGGTAGCGGAGGAGCGACTGGAACCATGGATATGCGGATCAGAGCGCCCCAGACCGACTTTCGTCACGGGTAACTTGAAATCCCGGACGACTGTCGCAGAACATCCCATCTGGACACAAACGAATTTGTCGGAACGCTTGGACAGACCCTTGGTTGGTCTTAAGCAACGGATTTTGCGTCCATTTTGCAACAACGCGAATGCCAAATGATCCTCTTAGGCAGGCCGATTCAGGGGCGTAGTCTTGCATGGAACTCAGATGCGGGCCATGAATCCCTTAAAAACAAGGGGTTTTCAGTGCAGTTCGGCGTCAATCTCAATCTAATCGCCTGATTCAAAAAGATGTTTCAACCTATGCGTGATTTTCCAAACGAAATCAACGTGGTATCTCCCCTCCCTAAGCGAGCGTTTGGGTAAATTGGGGAACCTGCGTTGATGGCTTTGGCCGGTTCAGACGACCGAATTTTTTCATGCGTTTTGTGAGTTGAAGACTTGGAAGGCGTGTATTTGCATGATGTTGGCGAGCGGGCTTAAGCGAGCGTTTGGGGAATTTTTTTGGAGAGTTAAAAATTCGGCGATGTCGGTGCGTAGAATCGGGGTTGTCTGTTTCACGTTCCTTTTGTTTCCGCTCATTTTCGTCGGTGGACAGGCGCAGGCCTTCACGCTTTCCAATGTAACTCTCGGGCCCAATGGGACATGTTCTTCGGTCAATCCTCAAACGCAATTTCGGTTCAGTTTACAGTGGGATGCGTCAGATTTCACGACAGATGACACTGGCACGGGACGGGATCTTGTTGGTGTCTACATCGTAGACGGCGGAGGAACCATCATCGGGTCTTTTCCAAATGGCGTTCAAGTTGGCAGCAGCGTGAGCGGATTGACCTCTGGCGTGTTCGTGAGTGCCGCACCAACGGCGGCCGGTAACTTCACGATTTACTGGAATGATGAAACGGATTCGACGCTGGATCAAAGCGTGGGGTCAACGTTTGTTGCAGCCAATGTGCTGGACAGTATTTCATTTGACGCGGTGGCTCTGGATCCTGATTGTGCGTTCGTCCCGCCCGCGCCGGAGATTTCCATCACGTCGAGCGAAAGCGGCGCGTTGATCGATGGTTTTACGGACGCGCAAGGTAGTGAACCTGCGGGCACGGCAAAAACGGTCACGTATCAGGTGAGTAACACTGGAACAGCCGATTTGGTTGTTTCCAACGTGTCTGCGTCCAACCTGAACAACATCAGTGGTCCTGTGACCTTCAATGCGACGGCGTTCACTGTCTCTGCTGGCCTAGCTGTCAACATCACCGCGACCTACACGCCAACCGCGGATGGTCCTTTCAGCTTTGATCTGGATTTTGCCAGCAATGACGCGGACGAGGCCAATTTCGACATTCTGGTGTCTGGCACAGCGCCGGACAGCACAGCGCCGACGGCACTGTCATTGGTCCGGACCATCCCGACGAACCTGTTTACCAACTCCAATGCGCTGCGCTGGCGTTTGACGTTCGATGAGGACGTACAAAACGTCGATCCCGCGGATTTTCAGGTCAATGGGACAACTGCTTCGCTCGACGTGACTGGGAGCGGTACCACCTATGACCTGACCCTTGCGGGTGGTGATCTGGCCGGTTTGAACGGGTCCGTATCCATCGGGTTTGCGTCCGGTCAGAACATTCAGGATTTGGCAGGGAATGGATTTGGCCGGGTTATTTCTGGCACGAATGAAGGCACGTTCATTGTTGATAATGCGCAGGATACGGTAACCATCGCGACCACTAGCCCGACTGTCACCGGGGAATTCGCGGTCACGCTGGATTTCGTGGCCAACGGACCCTCACCTGCGCCTCGGTCGGGTCCAACGAGCCTTTTCACGGTGTTGGCGGCGCTGCAGATCACCAACGGGACGCGCACAGGCGGGGCAGGCTTTGGCGGGTCCAGAGTGACCTTCAATGTCACACCGACAAGCCCCGGTCCCGTGACCATTTCGTTGCCAGCTGGCGTAGCCTTCGATGATGCCGGCAACCAGAATGTGGCATCGAACGTTTTGTCTGTGACGGCACTCGACACAGTCGCGCCAACGGTCTCTACCATTGGCAGGTTTACCCCGACGGATTCGCGGACCAATGCCGATAGCCTGACGTTCCGCGTTACGTTTGATGAAAGTGTCCAAAACGTGGATGCGGCGGATTTCACCGCGTCGGGCGTGACCGGAGAAACCATCAGCGTTTCGCCTGTTTCTGCCAGTGTCTATGACGTGACAGTGTCCGGCGGTGACGTGGCGAGCTTCACCGGAAGTGTGTTCTTGTCCCTTATCCCCGCGCCGACCATAAGTGATCTTGCGGGCAATGCGCTGACGAACCCATTCCCGACCGCTACCCAGGGTTACACGCTGGACAACGCCCCGCCGGAGGTGTCCTCCACGTTGATCAATGGAGGCACCCAGTCAGCGGGCGCTACCGCCGTGGGCTTCATTGTGAATTTCAGCGGGAATGTGGGGGCAGAAAATGTCACCACAGATGATTTTACGTTGACCACCACGGGGACCGCCACGGGAACCATAAGCTCGGTGAGCGACCTTGGCAACTCGACATACCTTGTGTCTGTCTCAAA
>CAYMEC010000069.1:0-18959 GCA_964389425.1 uncultured Roseovarius sp. | reverse complement strand
TCGTAAGGCACCTTGGCCTCCGCCAGCAACACGTTCATGTGCCCGGGCAGACGACCCGCAACCGGGTGGATGGCAAAGCGGACGTTTTTGCCCTTGGCGCGCATCTTGTTGGTCAGCTCGCTCACCGCCTGCTGCGCTTGCGCCACCGCCATGCCGTAGCCCGGCACGATGACAACGGAGGACGCTTCATTCAAAGCCGCCGCAACGCCATCGGCGTCGATCGCAACCTGTTCGCCTTCTACGGCCATCTGTTCCCCCTGCGCGCCACCAAATCCGCCAAGGATCACGGACACGAATGACCGGTTCATCGCCTTGCACATGATGTAGCTCAGGATCGCACCCGAGGAACCTACAAGCGCGCCCACAACGATCAGAAGGTCGTTGCCAAGGCTGAACCCGATCGCCGCCGCTGCCCAGCCGGAATAGCTGTTCAGCATGGACACCACGACAGGCATATCCGCACCGCCGATGCCCATGATCAGGTGATACCCGATAAAGAGCGCCAGCAGCGTCAGCAGAACCAGTGTCCAGCTGCCCGAGCCGCCCAGATACATCAGTGCCAGCACCAGCGAGGCCGCCGCCGCCGCCGCGTTGAGCAAATGCCCACCGGGCAGTTGCTTGGCAGAGGTATCCACCTTGCCGGCCAGCTTGCCATAGGCAATGACAGAGCCCGTGAACGTCACGGCTCCGATCCAGATGCCCAGCACCAGTTCGACCTGAAGGATCGTGACCTCAACGCTCGATTTCTTCGCGATCAACTGACCGAAAGAGGACAGCCCGTCATAGATCTCCTTGGGCAGACCAATGGCTTTGAAACTGTCGCCTTCCGTGGCGCCCAGTACCAGATCATTGGCCGCGAAAAGCGAGCTCATGTTGTTGATCATGATATCGGCGTTAAAGCCTACAAAGACCGCAGCAAGACCAACGAGCGAATGCATGATCGCCACAAGTTCGGGCATCTGCGTCATCTGCACGCGCGTGGCCAGTTGGTGGCCGATCATTGCGCCCAGAACGATCAGCATGATGGTCAGAAGCCACATGCTCTGACCCGGACCAATCAGCGTCGCCACCACGGCAATCGCCATGCCCACGATACCGTACCAGACAGCACGCTTGGCGCTTTCCTGACCGCTCAGCCCGCCGAGGGAGAAGATGAAAAGAATGGCCGCAACCACATATGCGGCGGTGGTGAATCCGAAATCCATGGTACTTCCCCCTTACGACTTCTGGAACATGGCAAGCATGCGCCGGGTGACGAGGAAGCCACCGAAGATATTGATCGCGGCCATGAAGACCGCAACTGCCGACAGGATCGTGATGATCACCGAACTCGATCCGATCTGAATGATCGCCCCCAGAATGATGATCGACGAAATGGCGTTGGTGACGGCCATGAGCGGCGTGTGCAAGCTATGCGACACGTTCCAGATCACCTGGAAACCCACGAACACCGACAACACGAACACGATAAAATGCTGCATGAAACTCGCAGGGGCCACCATGCCCACCGCCAGCAGCAGCGCCCCACCGATGCCCAACAGGGTCACCTGATTGATCGTCTGCTTTTTGAATGCGGCCAGCTCGGCGGCACGCTTTTCTTCCGCTGTCAGCTCTTTGGGCGGTTCTTTCTTGGTCTGCGCCGCAATCGCCTGCACCTTGGGCGGGGGCGGTGGATAGGTCACCTCTCCTGCATGGGTCACCGTCGCACCCCGGATCACGTCATCTTCCATGTCATGAACCGGCGTGCCGTCCTTTTCAGGCGTCAGATCGGTCATCATGTGGCGGATGTTGGTCGCGTAAAGCGTGGAGCTTTGTGATGCCATCCGGCTTGGGAAGTCCGTGTAGCCAATGATCGTCACACCGTTGTCAGAGACGACTTTCTCATCGGCGACGGTCAGATCGCAGTTCCCGCCACGTTCCGCCGCAAGATCAACCACAACCGACCCCGGCTTCATCATCTCGACCATATCCTTGGTCCAGAGCTTCGGCGCAGGCCGCCCCGGGATCAGGGCCGTCGTGATCACGATATCGATGTCAGGCGCCATCTCGCGGAATTTCTCAAGCTGCTTGGCCTGGAATTCAGGGCTGGAGGGGGCCGCATAACCGCCTGTCGCCGCACCGTCGGTCTGTTCCTCGTCGAAATCGAGGAAGACAAACTCCGCCCCCATCGATTCAATCTGTTCGGCCACTTCGGGGCGCACGTCAAAAGCGTAGGTGATCGCACCCAGCGACGTCGATGTCCCAATCGCGGCCAGACCGGCCACACCGGCCCCGACCACAAGCACCTTCGCAGGCGGCACTTTACCGGCGGCTGTCACCTGACCGGTGAAGAAACGGCCAAAGTTGTTACCGGCCTCGATCACCGCGCGATAGCCCGCGATATTGGCCATGGAGCTCAGCGCATCCATCTTCTGGGCGCGGCTGATCCGGGGGACCATCTCCATCGCCACGACCGTGGCCCCTTTCTTGGAGGCTGTTTCCAGCCCCTTGTCATTCTCCGCCGGGTTGAAGAAGGAAATCAGCGTCTGACCTTCGCGCAGGCGCTTCACCTCTGTATCGGTGGGCACACGAACCTTGGCCACGATATCGCAGTTCTTCCACAAGGTCGCCGCGGATTTCAGCACCTGCACGCCCGCATCCTTGTAATCCGCGTCCGAAAACCCGGCCGCTGCACCTGCGCCGGCTTCAATCACGCAGTCATAGCCAAGTTTTTGCAACTGGAGCGCGGAATCGGGCGTCATCGCCACACGGTTCTCGCCGTCCATAACCTCTTTAGGTGTTCCGATCTTCAAATCATCGTCCCCCGTATCTTCCTAATCGTGTTGTTCGGTCAGCCTGTCTGGCGCAAATGACATGCCTCGCCGAACCCTCAGGTAGTGCGAACCGCCCCTTTGTCACAAACGATCACAGAAGTGAATGGCTCAAAGCCTTGATCTGTCAAAGCCAGCGGCGAGTCGCGGCCTTGTAGCGCAAAAATGCATCACCAAAGCCCCGCTCCAGCCGCAACTCCTCCGTGCGAATGAAGCGGACACTTATGATCCAGACCAAAAAGGGAATCAGCGGCAATGCCAAAACCGCGTCCCAGCGCAGGATCAGCCCGGTCAGGATAAGAACATCCGCCAGATAAATCGGATTGCGCGAGACCGCGAATATGCCGGTGGTGATAAGGTGGCTGGCCTCCATATGCGGAATGGGCGTGGTCCGGCGGCGCATAAACTCAATAAGCGCGAGCGCCACAAGGATCAGCCCCAAACCCACAAGCCCCGTCCCCACCGGCACCGCCCAACCGGGCCCAAAACTGAGCCCCATCGCGACATACTGCGCCTGCACCCACGCCAGCACCGCGCAGGCCAGAAGCCACATGGGCGGGATATCTAGCCATTTGAGCATACGCGATGTTATGCATTCCTGCCGGCATATGTCACGTTACGAGGCGTTGAAACGGTACTAGGCCAACGGAACACCAAGCCGTGGTTCACGATAGGTTCGAGGCCAACTTGCTTGGTCGTGCTCAGCCTCCGAATGACGGAATTGCGCTTAGAACGACGGTGTTCATTCAACCGCGCGGAATCAGGGCGGGCCTGCCCGCCGCCGCGCATCCGCTCATCCGGCTCGGGCTTGACCCGCGGGCTTCGTCACGCGACGGTGACGTTTCGGGCCCAACCCCGGAAGGCGCTTTCTGAGGAAACATCACCATGCTCAACAACACCCACGCCCTCGTCACCGGAGGCGGCACTGGCATCGGCCTCGCCATCGCGCAGGCGCTTGCCGACAATGGCGCGACTGTCACCATCACCGGTCGCCGCAAAGAGGTGCTGGACGCGGCCGCCTCCGACCGCCTCCACCCTCTGGTCATGGACGTGACAGATGAGTCTTCCGTTGAAGAGGGCGTGGCGCAGGCCGTCGCCAAACACGGCCCCGTCCAAATCTGCGTGCCCAATGCGGGCGTCGCCGAAGGCCGATCCCTCACCAAGACCGACACGGAGTTCTGGCGCTGGATTCTCACCACCAATCTCGATGGCGCGTTCTGGACCATCCGCGCCTGCTTGCCGGGCATGCAGGACACCAACTGGGGCCGCGTCATCGCGGTGTCGTCCATCGCGGGGCTTCGGGGCTTGCGCGGGGCGCCCGCCTACTCGGCCTCCAAACACGGGCTCATCGGCATGATCCGCTCTCTGTCAGAGGATTACATGGGCGCGCCTTACACCTTCAACGCGCTCTGCCCCGGCTATGTGCGCACCGACATCGTCACCCGCAATCAGGAAGCGATCCAGACCCGCGCAGGCGTCAGCGCCGAAGATGCGCTCGACATGATGGTCCGCGCGAATCGCCACCGCCGCCTCATTGAGCCCGAAGAAGTCGCCGCCGCCGCGCTTTGGCTCTGCGCGCCAGGCTCTGAGAGCATCAACGGCCAAACCATCGAAATCGCCGGCGGCCAGTGCTGAAAGGCTGACAACAAACGCGCCAAAGGCGCGCCCCCCTGCCCCGCGCGCAGCGCGGCCACCAGCAGCCGCCGAGGCCGCCCGCCAGGGCGGACGAGGCGTCCTTTTCAGCGCGGCGGACGCGTCTTGAAACTCCAGGCCGACCGCTTGCCGGGATTGAGGCGAATGCCCGCGATCTGGCGATCCAACCGCGCGCCCACACCAAACTCTTTCAGCCGTGCCTTCGCCCCCTCAAGCGCTGCAATCATGGCCGCGTCCTCCATCTCATCCACGCCGCCTGTCAACACCTCCGCCGTCACCTGACGAACACAGCGATAGACCATCATGCCGCCTGGGATATGGCAGAGCGGCTCGAAGCAATCCTTCACCTGCTCCATCAGCGCTGCCGCCCACGGCTCTTTCCAATGCAATTCGTCCTGCTGCACCAGAGCCGACACACCGGGGATCAGGCAGGGGAAAAACATCTTCGCCATCCGCGCCGTGGCCTCTGCATTCTTCGAGGCATCCTGCACCAGCACGGAAATCGCGCCTTCGGTCCAATCCTGCTCCTCGATCCGGCCTTTGCGAAAGACGATATTGGGCGCCCAAGGTGCCAACAGCTCTTTGGAAAGCGGCAGCATGTTGGTGCCTTCAAACGGTGCGACACCCTTGGCATAAAGATGCGCCTCCTTGGCCTTGTCGGTGACGTGAAACCTGTCGAAGGCAAAAATCTTCGCATGTCCTCCACCCGCGCGATTGCCTTCGGCCAGATAGGCCGTCGACCCGCCCGCAAAACAGCCCAGATCGACCACGTGGCCCTCCACTTCCGCCATGCGCCGCGTCAGCCAGAAATAAAACCGGGTTTCCTCGCCGCTCAGCATGCTGGGCACGCCCGGTGCCTCGCCCAGATCGGACTGCGCCACTTGCAGCCAGGGACGCGTCGAGCACAGATCGCGGGTCAGGATGGGGTCGGACATGGGGGCCTTTGCAGTCATTCCGTCAAGTCGGACCATGCTTGGGCTTTGATGTAAAGCGCAGTGCAACCGCACCGACGCAATACCGACGTAATACCGACGTGATACCGATGCGGGATTTGGCCCTTTCTGGACAAACCTCTCCCCTTGTGACATTGCCGCCCCAAGATCGGAGCTTGAGCCATGACCACCACCCGTTTCGCCCCTTCTCCCACGGGCTATCTGCATGTCGGCAACCTGCGCACGGCGCTGATGAACCACCTCATCGCGCGCAAGGCGGGCGGCACGTTTATCCTGCGCATCGATGACACCGATCCGGAGCGGTCCAAGCAGGAATTTGTCGATGCAATTCAACGGGATCTGGAATGGCTGGGCCTCACCTGGGACCGGATGGAACGCCAATCGGAGCGCTTGGATCGCTACGCCGCCGCTGCCGATGAGCTGCGCGCCAAGGGCCGGTTCTATGAGGCATTTGAAACGCCGGTCGAACTCGACCTCAAGCGCAAGAAACAACTCAACATGGGCCGCCCCCCGGTCTATGACCGCGCCGCCCTTGCGCTGTCCGACGACGAAAAGACCGCCCTGCGCACCGACCGCGGCAATGGCGTCTGGCGCTTCAAACTCGATCACGAACGGATCGAATGGACGGACGGCATTCTGGGCGACATCTCCATTGATGCGGCGTCCGTTTCTGACCCGGTGCTCATCCGTGGCGATGGGCAGGTGCTTTATACACTGGCCTCGGTCGTGGATGACACCGATATGGGCGTCACCCATGTGGTGCGCGGATCGGATCACGTGACCAACACCGCGACACAAATCCAGATAGTTCAAGCGCTTGGCGGCACTCTACCAGCCTTCGCCCACCACTCTTTGCTCACCGGCCCGCAGGGTGAATCGCTCTCCAAGCGCCTTGGCTCTTTGTCCTTACGCGATTTCCGCGAACAGGGGGTGGAGCCGATGGCATTGTTGTCGCTTCTGGCCCGGCTTGGATCCTCGGACCCGGTGGAACTGCGCAGTGATTTGGATGAATTGGCTGCGGAATTTGATCCATCCCGCTTTGGCTCTGCACCCACGAAATTCGATCAGGATGACCTCTTCCCGCTCACCGCACGGGTCTTGCACGAACGACCCTTCTCCGACGTGGCGGGCGACATCGCAGCCCTTGGTGTGCCGGACGACATCGCGCCCGCCTTCTGGGAGGTGATGCGCGCCAATATCACGACCATGGCCGATCTTGCACCTTGGTGGGCCATCTGCCGCGATGGGGCCGATCCCCTGATCGCGGAGGAGGACGCGGATTTCGTCCGCGAGGCCATGACCCTGCTGCCCGACGCACCCTATGATAGCGAGACCTGGAGCACCTGGACCACTGCGGTGAAAGAGGCGACAGGGCGCAAAGGCAAAGGCCTCTTCATGCCGCTTCGCCATGCTGTGACAGGTCAGACACGCGGGCCTGATATGGGCGATCTGATGCCGCTCTTGCAGATTGTGCGCGCGAAGGGCTGATCAGTCGCGCCAAGTGCCGTCAGGAAGGTCCTGCATCACGTCGACCTTCAGCGCATAAAGCATATCGTCAACGAAGGTCTGGTCCGCGGCCGACAGCATCTGCGATCTAAGATAAACCGGCGCCGCCCGATCATTCAGCACCGGTGCATCCCATCCATCTGTAGTCTCGAAGAAAGCCTGCGCGCCTGCCTCGCCGAATTCACGCAGATAGCCCTGCACGACGACATCAAGATAACTAAGCAACACAGGGCATGCGCGACTGGGCTTGCCATGTTTACCGTCCGGTATGGAATACACCACCACGTCCGGTGCATGCGGCATGTCATGGGACACCTGATGACGCGCATCGATCCGGTCGTAGGCGCGCTCTCTTTCATCCAGCTGGGTCCATCCGCCATCGGGAACCGCCGCCATGAGACCTGCAATCTCTGACTCGGCGTCCGGCACCACGGTCAGGTACGCAACGGGCCGCAGGCTGGTGTGACGCCAGACCCGTTTCCAACCGACAAGCCGCGCCGGGCGCGCATCAAAGTAGTCATGGGTGCCGCGATTCACCAGGCTGCCGTAGCCAAAGAAATACGCTTGCGGTGGGGTCTGGTGTTCCATGTCACTCCGTCGTGAAAGCTGCGCCAGAGAAGTGTCTTGCGTGAATGAATGTCGTATACTACGGTCTACCGCAGTCAAGTCGGGAGAACTGGTAACCGCCAGTGCCGAAGGAGCAACCGCCCCGGAAACTCTCAGGCCCAAGGACCGACAAGGCTGACATACACTCTGAAGAGACCTTGTGAGAGACAGGGCGCCGAAGGGATAACGATCTCAGGCAAAAGGACAGAGGGGGCATCGACCGTGCGAAGGCGCGCGGGAACGGTGCCGGTTTCATCCATACGTGACGACCCCGGCGATTGAAAACGGGAGAGATGCGTCATGGCGGACGTGGCAGGCGATCTGAAAACAACCCCACTGCATGCCTTGCATCAGGAGTTGGGGGGCAAGATGGTCCCCTTCGCAGGCTATGACATGCCAGTGCAATACGGGCTGGGCGTGATGAAGGAGCATCTTCACACCCGCGCCAAGGCCGGTCTCTTTGATGTCAGCCACATGGGTCAGGTGATCCTGCATCACGATGACGGATACATGGCCGTGGCAGAGGCCATGGAGCGGCTGGTGCCCGTGAACCTGCTGGACCTGCGGGAGGGTCGGCAGCGCTACGGGTTTTTCACCGATAACTCGGGCGGCATTCTGGATGATCTGATGATCGCGCGGCGTGGGGCAGAGATGTTCGTCGTCGTGAACGCCGCCTGCAAAGCCGCGGACATCGCCCATATGCGCGCGCAGCTTCCCGGCGTCTATGTCGAAGAGGTCAGCGATCGCGCGCTTCTGGCGTTGCAGGGGCCAGCGTCCGAGGCTGTGCTGGCCGCGCTTGTTCCTGGCGTCGACGACATGCGCTTCATGGACGTCGCCAAGATTCCCAGCCGCTTTGAAGAGCTATGGATTTCCCGATCCGGCTATACCGGAGAGGATGGGTATGAGATTTCAGTGCCCGAAGCGCAGGCCGAGGCACTGGCCCGCATGCTGCTGAAGCATGATGATGTTGAACCCATTGGGCTTGGTGCCCGGGACAGTCTGCGCCTTGAGGCCGGTCTTTGCCTTTACGGACACGATATCGACACGACCACCACACCCGTTGAGGCCCGTCTTAATTGGGCCATCGGCGCCATCCGTCGCAACGGCGGCGCCCGTGGCGGACAATTTCCGGGGGCTGATGTGATTCTGGAACAGCTGGAAAACGGTGCGAACCGTTTGCGCGTGGGCTTGCGCCCCGAAGGCCGCGCACCCATGCGGGAAGGCACGGAACTTTTCGCCTCCGAGGAGGGCGATACGCCCATTGGCATCGTCACATCAGGCGCGTTCGGCCCGACCATCGAAGGCCCGGTTTCCATGGCCTACGTGCCCCGCGCGCAAAGCGCGGACGCCACGCTGGTCTTCGGCGAAGTGCGCGGCAAGCGCCTACCCGCCCGGGTGACGGCCCTGCCCTTCATCCCTGCAAATTTCAAACGCTAAGACAACCACTCAGGAGGGACACAGATGAAATTCACAGAAGAGCACGAATGGCTGCGCACCGAAGGCGACACCGTCACCGTGGGCATCACCAAACACGCAGCAGATGAACTGGGCGATATCGTCTTTGTTGAGTTGCCCGAGGTGGGCGCGACGATCAGCAAGGATGATGAGATTGTGGTGATTGAAAGCGTGAAAGCCGCGTCCGAGATCCTCGCCCCCGTGGATGGCGAGATCGTCGAAGTGAACGACGCCATCGTGGACACGCCCGGATCGGTCAATGAAGACCCTCAGGGTGAGGCGTGGTTTTTCAAGGTAAAGCCCAGTGACCCCAGCCAGATGGACGACATGATGGATGAAGCCGCCTACCAGGCGTTCATCGCGTGATGGGTTCCGCCGGAAAGATTTCGTGCCTCCGGCGGGGATATTTTTAGCCAGAAGAAACACGGAACCTGGCTTTGACACAGCAGGAGGACATGATGCCTTTTGAACCGACTGACTACTTGCCCTACGACTTCGCCAACCGCCGCCATATCGGCCCCTCGCCTGAGGAAATGCAGGCAATGCTGGCGGAACTGAAGGTGGAGAGCCTTGATCAGTTGATCGATGAGACGGTGCCTGAGGCGATCCGGCAGGCCGAGCCACTCGATTTCGGCAAGGCCAAGTCCGAACGCGAATTGATGCACCACATGCGGGTCACGGCGGCCAAGAACAAGGTTTTGGTGAGCCTGATTGGCCAAGGCTATCACGGCACGGTCACGCCGCCCGCGATCCAACGGAACATTCTGGAAAATCCAGCATGGTACACCTCCTACACGCCCTATCAGCCAGAGATCAGCCAGGGGCGTCTTGAAGCACTGCTGAATTTCCAAACCATGGTGAGCGACCTGACGGGGCTGGAGATCGCCAATGCCTCCCTTCTGGATGAGGCGACGGCCTGTGCCGAGGCGATGACCATGGCGCAGCGGGTGTCGAAATCCAAAGCCACCAAATTCTTCGTGGATCGGGATTGCCATCCGCAGAATATCGCCGTGATGCAGACGCGCGCGGCCCCCTTGGGGATCGAAGTGGTGGTGGGCAATCCTGAAAAGATGGACGCGAGCGAGGTGTTTGGCGCGATTTTCCAATACCCCGGCACCTATGGCCATGTGCGCGATTTCTCGGACCACATGGCAGCGCTGCACGAACACAAGGCGGTTGGGATCGTTTCGGCCGATCCGCTGGCCCTGACGCTGCTTAAGGAACCGGGTGCAATGGGCGCCGATATCGCCGTGGGCTCCACCCAGCGCTTTGGCGTGCCCATGGGCTATGGCGGGCCGCATGCCGCTTACATGGCCTGCAAAGACGCAATGAAGCGGGCGATGCCCGGGCGGATTGTCGGCGTGTCTGTCGACAGCCACGGTAACCGCGCCTATCGCCTGTCCCTGCAAACCCGCGAACAACATATCCGGCGCGAAAAAGCCACGTCGAACGTTTGCACCGCGCAGGCGCTGCTGGCAGTGATGGCGTCGATGTATGCGGTATTCCATGGGCCAAAGGGGTTGAAGGCCATCGCCCAGCGCATCCACCGCAAAACCGTGCGTCTGGCGCGAGGGCTGGAAGAGGCCGGGTTCAAGGTTGACCCGGGCAGCTTCTTCGACACGATCACCGTGGATGTTGGGCCGCTTCAGGCCGCCGTGTTGAAATCTGCGGTCGATGAAGGGATCAACCTGCGTCGCGTCGGAGAAACGCGCGTCGGCATCACCCTCGATGAGGCCACGCGGCCGAAGAACATCGAGGCAGTCTGGCGCGCCTTCGGGCTAACAAAATCCGATTGCGAATTCACGCCCGAGTACCGCATCCCAGACGGCATGCATCGTCGCAGCGATTACCTGACCCACCCGATTTTCCACATGAACCGGGCGGAGACGGAGATGATGCGTTACATGCGACGCCTTGCGGATCGCGACCTTGCGCTCGACCGGGCCATGATCCCGCTTGGGTCTTGCACGATGAAGCTGAATTCGGCGGCCGAGATGATGCCGGTCAGTTGGCGAGAGTTTTCCCGGCTGCACCCGTTTTGCCCCGCTGATCAGGCCGCGGGATATCACGAGCTCATTCATGAACTGAACGCGCGGCTGTGCACGATCACCGGTTATGATGCCATCTCCATGCAGCCCAATTCGGGCGCACAAGGGGAATATGCGGGGCTGTTGACCATCGCGGCCTACCACCGCGCGAATGGCGAAGGGCATCGCGATGTCTGCCTCATCCCCATGAACGCCCACGGGACAAACCCCGCAAGCGCGCAGATGGTGGGTTGGCAGGTCGTGCCGGTGAAATCGGCTGACAATGGCGATATCGACATCGACGATTTCCGTGACAAGGCGGAAGCGCATTCAGAGAGCCTGGCCGGGTGCATGATCACCTACCCTTCAACGCACGGTGTTTTTGAAGAGCATGTCAAAGAGATCTGTCAGATTGTCCATGACCACGGTGGGCAGGTCTACATCGACGGCGCAAACCTTAACGCCATGGTGGGGCTTGCCCGGCCCGGTGATGTGGGGGGCGATGTCAGCCACCTGAACCTGCACAAGACCTTCTGCATTCCCCATGGTGGCGGCGGGCCCGGTATGGGACCCATCGGCGTCAAGGCGCATCTGGAGGCGCATTTGCCGGGGCACCCGGAGACCGGCGGCGTGCAAGGCCCGGTGTCCGCGGCACCGTTCGGGTCGCCTTCAATCCTGCCCATCAGCTATGCCTACACCCTGCTCATGGGCGGGGAAGGTCTGACCCAGGCAACGCGCGTGGCGATCCTGAACGCCAACTACATCGCCCAGCGGTTGGAGGGCGCTTACAATGTTCTTTACCGCGGGACCAACGGCCGTGTGGCGCATGAATGCATCATCGACACCCGGCCCTTCATGGACAGCGCTCATGTGAGCGTGGATGACATTGCCAAGCGGCTCATCGACAACGGCTTCCACGCGCCAACCATGAGTTGGCCCGTGGCGGGCACATTGATGATCGAGCCCACGGAATCCGAGACCAAGGCCGAACTCGACCGCTTCTGCGATGCCATGCTCGCCATCCGGGAGGAGATCCGGGACATCGAAGAGGGGCGCATTGACGCGGAAAACAACCCGCTCAAGAACGCGCCCCACACCATGGAAGATCTGGTGCGCGACTGGGATCGACCCTATAGCCGCGATCAGGCCTGCTTCCCGCCGGGTGCGTTCCGGGTGGACAAATACTGGCCACCGGTGAACCGCGTGGACAACGCCTATGGTGATCGCCATCTGGTGTGTACTTGCCCGCCAATGGAGGAATACGCCGAGGCCGCAGAGTAGAGCCTAGACTTGACAAACCCAGTCCAGAGGCACGTTCGGGAGCCTCCGGCGGGGATATTTTTGGCCAGAAAAAGCAACACTCAAGATCCGATGTTTCTTTTGGCCGAAATCGTCCCGGGGAGTCGCCATTGGTGTGCCATGGGTTCGAGCCCAATGGCGACGGGCTGGCCCCCAATCACTCTGCGCTGCGCAAGACCCGGGCGGGTTTGGCAGACATTGGTCCAAGCGCAAAAGCAAGCCCTGCAAGAAGCGAGATGAGCGCGCCACCAACCACCACGCCGATGGCCGGGCCCCATGCGACCTCGAAGCTGGTTTTCATGATGAATCGACTGACAGCCCAGGCCCCGCCAACGCCAGCGGCCAGCGCCACTGAACCCGCAGCTGCCCCCAAAAGGGCCGCGCGCAGGGTCAGCCCGGCGAGGATGCGCGCCCGTGTGGCGCCAAGTGTTTTCAGGATTGCCGCCTCGTAGCTGCGCGACCGTTGATCGGCTGCAGCCGCGCCGATCAGCACCAGAAACCCGGTCAGCAGCGTGATCGCCGCGCCCCACGCCGTCGCAGAGGCCAGCCCCGCCAGCAACCCGCTGAATTGCTCAATGGCGTCGCGGACGCGGACCGCCGTCACATTGGGATAGGCGCGCGTCACATCGTTGAAGATCGCACTCTCAGACGCTGCGTCGGAATAGACGGTGGCGAGAAATGTATGGGGTGCACCGGCCAAAGCGGCCTCGTTCATCACCAGAATGAACCCCATTCCTGCCGTTGAAAAATCCACCTCGCGGAACGAACTCAGCCGGGCCGTTACATCGCGTCCCAGAATATTCACTGTCAGCATGTCACCGATCTGCAACCCCATTTCCGCGCCTTCTTCGGCCGAGAAGCTGACCAGCGGCTCGCCGGCGTAATCCTCATCCCACCATTCGCCTTCTGTGACCGTTACCCGGTCGGGCCGGGCGCTCGCGTAACTGACGCCCCTATCCCCTTCGAGCACCCAGTGATTACC
Organism: uncultured Roseovarius sp.; assembly: GCA_964389425.1. GTDB lineage: Bacteria > Pseudomonadota > Alphaproteobacteria > Rhodobacterales > Rhodobacteraceae > Roseovarius. The sequence continues at coordinate 5,668 of CAYMEC010000069.1, read as the reverse complement.
GGCGACGTCTGCTGCGGGTTGGCCATTGATGCGCGTGATGATGCCGCGCAGCATGGGGGCCTGATCGATGCGGCTCACGCCGGGATCGCTTTCCATACGCTCCATGAAGCCGGGCATCTGGTCTTTCTGGATGTCGACGAAGAAAAAGGACGGGGCCTGATCGGGCAGATCCCGTTCAATCGCGCCGCGCAGGTTTTGGTCCACCTGCCCGATGGCCGCCAGCACCGACAGGCCAAGACCCAAGGACAGCACCACCGGGCCCGCTGTGCTGCCTGGACCGCCAATCGCAGCCAACGCCCAGCCCAACGCGGGTCGACCCCGCATCCGGGGCCGCAGCGCCCTGGAAAGCGCCTGAATGCCAAAGGCGGCCAATACCAACAGGAACAGCGACCCCAGTATCCCGCCTGCCGTCCAAAGCGTCAGCCACAACGTGCCGGAGAAATAGGAGGCCGCCAGAAGCAACGCCAGAAACAGCAGGACCGTCCAGCAGATGAAAATCGGCGCAGGCAGCGTGCGGGCCAGCGTGAGCGCATCGCGGTAGAGCGCCGCCGCACGGACGTCTCTGGCACGGGCCAGTGGCCAAAGGGTGAAGATCAGCACTGTCAGCACCGAATAAAGAGCGGCCTCTGCCATGGGGCCCGGGTAGGCGCCGAAGACCGCAGGGACGGGCAAACGCGCTTCGATTACCGGGGCCAACGCCACAGGCAGGCCAACGCCCAGTAACAGGCCCAAGGCAATGCCCAGCACCGCCAGAGCGCCAACCTGCAGGAAATACGTCAGGAAAATGACCCTCTGGCTGGCCCCAAGCGTACGCAATGTGGCGATGACCTGCGTTTTGCCCGAAAGGTACCCTCGCAGCGCTGCGGAAATTCCGACGCCACCAACAGCCAGACCGCTCAAGCCCACAAGCACGAGAAACGCACCCAACCGGTCGACAAATTCGGCGGCCCCCGGCGCACCATTGCGGGCGTCGGACCATCTCAGACCGCTGTCATCCAAAGTCTCTTCTGCCTGCGCCTGCGTGGCGGCGAGATCAGCGTCAGGCGGCAAATCCAAACGGTATCGCGTTGTGAACAACGTGCCCGGTGCAAGGAGGCCAGAGTCGGCCAATGCACCGGTCGACACGATCGTGCGCGGACCCAGTGCGAAACCAGCCGTCACGTTATCGGGTTCAGCGACCAATTCGGCCATGATACGGAATTCTTGCGTGCCGAGGCGGATTATGTCGCCGGGCGCCACGTCAAGGCGGTTCAGAAGCAAGGGATGCACGATGGCGCCGGGCAGGCCATCCGACCCGACTAGCGCATCCTTGAGCGGCATGTCCGGCGACAATTCCACATCGCCGACCAGCGGATAAGCGCCATCCACGGCCTTCACCTGCGTCAGGCCACGCTCTTCATTCTGGGCCACGGCCATGGATCGGAAATCCACGATTTCAGAGACTTGCGACGCCGCGCTATCCATCCACGCGCGTTCATCTTCCGTGGCAAAGCGGTAGGTCAATTCAATCTCTGCATCCCCGCCCAGCAACCGCGCGCCTTCTTGCGACAGGCCCTGGGTGATGCTTTCGCGCACTGTTCCAACGGCAGCAATAGCCGCCACACCAAGTATCACGCATCCCAGGAAAACCCGAAACCCCCGCAATCCGCCGCGCAATTCGCGCGCGGCAAAGCGCGCCGCGACACGCAGGCTCATGCGGCAGCCCCGGTGGATTTGGCGGTGTCCGCAATGCGCCCATCGGTCAATGTAATCACCCGGTCGCAACGCGCTGCCAGATCGGGTGCGTGCGTCACCATAACAAGGGTGGACTTGTGCCGCTCGCGCAGACCGAACAACAACTCAATGATCGCCTCACCATTCGAAGAATCGAGGTTTCCGGTGGGTTCATCCGCCAACAGGATATCGGGCCGCGGCGCCGCGGCGCGGGCCAACGCGACGCGTTGCTGTTCACCGCCCGACATTTGGGATGGGTAGTGTCCAATGCGATCAGCCAAACCCACGGCGTGAAGCTCGGCCTCGGCCCGGTCATACGCCTCTTTCACCCCCGCCAGTTCGAGGGGTGCCGCGACATTTTCCAAAGCCGTCATGGTGGGGATCAGGTGAAAACTCTGAAAAACCACACCAAAATGATCCCGGCGCAGACGCGCCAAAGCATCTTCCGACATCGCTGTCAGGTCATGGCCCAGCGCCGTAACCCGGCCAGAGGTTGCCTGTTCCAAACCGCCCATCAGCATGAGGAGCGAAGACTTGCCGGACCCAGACGGCCCTACGAGCCCGACAGTTTCCTGCCCGTGGACATCTAACGAGATCGCATCAAGTATCGATACGGGGCCCGCATTGCCCATGAGGTTAAGTGAGGCGGATTGCAGAGACAGGACGGGATCGGACATGAAAAGCTCTTTGAGTGCGCATTTGACATATGGGGTGGCCACGCGGCTGGGCAAGGTGGCCGCCTGTGTTGTGATCATGGCAACGCCGCTTGCTGCCGAGGAGGTCACGGTTCTGGCTCTGGGCGATAGCCTGACCCAAGGCTTCGGCCTGCCAGAAGCAGACGGGTTCGTACCACAGTTGCAACGCTGGCTGGATGATCAAGGCGTTGAGGCGCGACTGATCAATGGAGGCGTGTCCGGCGACACCACGGCAGGCGGGGCATCGCGCGTGGCCTGGAGCCTGACACCGGAGGTAGATGCGATGATCGTGACGCTAGGCGGCAATGACATGTTGCGCGGGCTCGACCCGGCAGAGGCGCGCGCCAATATTGCGAAAATCCTGCAAGTGGCCGACGCGCAAGACGTCGATGTCTTGTTGGTGGGCATGCAGGCCCCGGGCAATTACGGGCCGGAGTACAAAGAGGCGTTCGACAGTCTTTACCCGGACCTCGCGCAAATCTACGACACGCTGTTTTTCGAGAGTTTTTTCAGCGGCTTGGGATCGGATGATCCGGCAGAACTGAGACCGTTCTTTCAGGCGGACGGGATACATCCCAACGCCACGGGCATCACCCGGATCGTTGAGGCGCTTGGCCCATCCGTGATCACCTTGGTGCAATCCAGCGCGACGCAGGAATAGCGCTGCTCGGATCCCGCTATTGACGGCGGGTTTTGGGGTGCAGTGATGACGCCAGAATGTGATCAGAGGCATGTACCACGCCACTGGCATGGCCCACGATCTTGGGATCGGGCACCTGTGCAACCGAAAGATCCTTGTCCGGATAATCCAGCATCGCCAGATAGTGGCGCAAACAATTGATCCGTGCGCGCTTCTTGTCGTTGGACCTGATGATCGTCCAGGGCGCGTCGGCCGTGTTCGTGTAGAAGAACATAGCCTCCTTGGCCTCGGTGTAGTCATCCCATTTGTCGATACTGGCCCGGTCAACCGGGGACAGTTTCCACTGTTTCAACGGATCGGATTCCCGGGAAGCGAAGCGTTTTCGCTGTTCATCCCGCGTGACGGAGAACCAGAATTTGAATAGGCGAATACCACTGCGGGTCAACATGCGCTCGAATTCCGGGGTTTGGCGCATAAATTCGAGATAATCATTTGGTTCGCAGAAATTCATCACCCGTTCCACACCCGCGCGATTGTACCATGATCGGTCGTAGAGAACGATTTCGCCTGCGGTGGGCAGAGGCTGGATGTAGCGCTGAAAGAACCACTGCCCCCGTTCCTGATCCGTGGGTTTGTTGAGCGCCACCACACGGGCCGATCGTGGGTTGAGATGTTCCATGAACCGCTTGATCGTGCCCCCCTTTCCGGCCGCATCACGGCCTTCGAACAGCAAAACATGCTTCTGCCCGGTTTCTTGCACCCAGTGCTGCACTTTCAGGAGTTCCACCTGAAGCGCTGCTTTTTCTCGCTCGTACTCACTGCGGCCAAGTTTCGTTTCATAGGGGTATTCGCCGGTTTCAAAGCCGCTGACCTGTTCAGACGCATGCGAAGGCAGAGAAATGCCGCCTTGGTCGTTCAACTGAGGGTCAGCCGCGCCTTCGGTCAAAATCTGGTCGCCCATTTCAATACTCCTTCTTCCTGTTGAAGGGGAGTTTTCTCTCCACGACGGGTCACGTCATTGATCTCGGTCAAATTCTGAAGTCAGGGCCATGTCAGATAAAAAAGAACTGACGTGGATGGGCATCCGTCGGCAAAGACCGGCCACGGGATCACATTTCGGGAATGTCAAAGCCGTCAGGGGCCAGTTCAAACCGGTCGAACTCAAATCCCGGTGATACCGTGCACCCCACCAGAGTGAACACACCCATGCATTCGGCACGCTGCCACCAGCCGGGTGGGATGATCACCTGAGGCCGGGCGCCGCTGGCAAGGTCCACCCCCAGAAGATGGCGTTCTGCAGGTCCTTCGTCAGTCCCGGACATGCGCAACAAGAGCGGGTCGCCCGCGTAGAAATGCCAGATTTCAGCGGCATCCACCTTGTGCCAACGGTTGATCTGGCCGCCTTCCAGCAAAAAGTAGATCGCCGTGCCTGCCGCGCGGCCGTCGCCCTCAGCCCGCCAGGTTTCGCGGAAAAATCCACCCTCGGGATGGGGCTCCAGCCCCAACGCATCAATGAGGGTCTTGGCGTGTGTCATTTCAGGATGGACCGGCCTGCATACTGCGCCGTATCCCCCAACGCCTCTTCAATACGGATCAGCTGATTGTATTTCGCCAACCGGTCGGAGCGCGCAAGTGATCCGGTCTTGATCTGACCGCAATTGGTCGCCACAGCGAGATCGGCGATGGTGGCATCTTCCGTCTCGCCTGACCGGTGGGACATGACGTTGGTCATGCCAGCGCGATGGGCCATATCCACGGCACGCAAGGTTTCGGTAAGAGACCCGATCTGGTTTACCTTCACCAGCATGGAATTCGCCGCGCCCTTTTTGATCCCTTCGGCCAGACGCGCAGGGTTTGTGACGAAAAGATCATCGCCCACCAACTGAACCTTGTCGCCAATGGCTTGCGTCAGCGCGACCCAACCCTCCCAGTCATCCTCGCTCATCCCATCCTCGATGGAGATGATGGGATAATCATTGACCAGCGCCTTAAGGTAATCCGCGTTTTCTTCCGGCGACAGCGACAGCCCTTCGCCCGAGATCTCATACTTGCCGTCCTTGAAATACTCCGTCGCGGCACAATCGAGCGCCAGATAGATATCTTCTCCCGGTTTGTAGCCTGCCTTCTCAATCGATTTCAGAATGAAGTCGAGTGCCGCACGGGTGGAGCTGATGTCCGGCGCAAAGCCACCCTCATCCCCGATACCAGTGGACAGGCCCGCAGCGGACAGCTCTTTTTTCAGCGTATGGAACACCTCCGCCCCCATGCGCACGCCATCGCGAATGTTCTCCGCACTCACCGGCATGATCATGAATTCCTGAATGTCGATGGGGTTGTCCGCGTGCTCGCCGCCATTGATGATGTTCATCATCGGCACAGGCAGAACGCGGGCAGACGTGCCACCCACATAACGGAACAGCGGCTGCGTGGTGAAATCCGCTGCCGCCTTGGCCACGGCCAACGAAACACCCAAGATGGCATTGGCGCCCAAACGGCCTTTGTTGGGCGTCCCATCCAGTTCAATCATCGCCTCATCAATGGCCACCTGTTCGGTCGCATCCATGCCCTCCAATGCCTCTGCTATTTCTCCGTTCACGGCTGCACCGGGCTCAAGCACGCC
>CAYMEC010000068.1:16030-19098 GCA_964389425.1 uncultured Roseovarius sp. | reverse complement strand
TTTCATGCAGACATCGTAAGACACCCAGAATCCGCGTGTCAGGGTATGGTTTGGAGAACTATGCAGCGGCCAGCGACAGCCTGACTGCATTTGAAAAGCTTATGCGAAACGCATCTCTCTAAAGGTGAGCGACAAACGCCGGGATCGGGGGTGCTTCTGCCCATTCACGATATCGCTTTTGCGTGCAGGAATGGCATGGGTCCAAACATGACGCGCCTCTCCTGAAAGCACCAACAGGCCCCCCGGCTCAAGTGTCAGATCGACTTGCTGGTTGATCTTCCGGTTTTCCAACCGCATGACGCAGGAGGAGAGCAGGCTTAAGGACGCAATCACATCCCCGAAACATGGTCTGCAATCCACATGCGCAGATATCCCCTGACCCGGCATATACTCATTTACTATGACCTGATCTGGAACCGAAACGAAGTGACTTGCATGGGTTAGGCGCTCCGCGAGAACCTGCAAGAACGGGGGAAGCGGCCCGAGATAGTCTTCTTCCCGAGCTTGCCTTGCTTTATAGTCATAACGATAGCCATAGTGCTGCACGCGCCGTTTCAGATCGCTTCGCCACGGCTGCGCATCGATTTTGTTTGCTAGATAATCGGCTTCTTCACCTGAAACGAAATCGGGCAGGTACTTTAAGCCCGAAGGAAGATCAGGCTGAAAAAACGAAAGTTGCGAAAGCAGTGTGTTCATTTATGGCCGACTCCTCATCAGCCGTGTTCTGGTGCGAATAGGCCGGATAATCTTTGGGGTTGAAAGTATAGATGTCTGGCTCTCCGAAGCCAGCTTTCTTAGCAGCGTCATCCATCTTGAACGCGCCCTCATAGAATGGGCTGTCCACTGTCGAGATAACGACAAGGCCACCGGATTTCAGATGGGTGCGACTGCTTTTCAGAAAGCGCGTGACAAGAACATGATTTGGGTTCTGGCCGTAGAGCGCTTCGCGCGAGGCGACATTTGGGAACTGAAAGATAATGGTGCGAAATCGACGCTGACCGATTGTCTTTGACAAACAGGTAGCATCAACGCCCGTCTTAACCTGCGCGCCAAGCTTGAGTAACTTCGCGGCGTTGTTATAGGCTGTATCGCCCAGATCAGCTTCTTCCTCGTATGCAGTGGCAAGAATGGATGAAGGCGTCACCCCCTTCAAACGCACCAAAGCCAACGCAAAGCTAAAGTTGCCTTCGCCAACAAACAATGCGCTGCCAAGGCGAGCGCGAGCAACAAAGTCAAACTTTTGTCGGGCTTTGTTGAGCTTCTTCAGTTCAACGGCTGGCACGTTGCGACCAACGGCCTGCTGAACTGCATCAAACAACGAAGCCCCTCGGAATTCATAAGTCACGGCCCACTCCCCTGCAAATTTGAGACAAATCGACCGTACCAAAGCCGGGTTAACAGGCGGTTCATCTTGCGTTCGCTCGTTGTGCTGGGTGCCACATGGGGGCCAATATGTGTGAGCTTGATTGCGATGAACTGACGGAGAGCGCAACAGCTTGGCCAGTCCAAGTATTTGACGGCAAACCACATTCGGCACGGACTGCTAAAGAATGTGATGGTTTGGGCGGAGCCTGAGGAAAATTGAAAATCCTCGTGTCGGTGGTTCGATTCCGCCCCCGGGCACCACTTAAAATTCTGATTTGATTGTATTTTTGCTCATAGATGATCCTCGTTTTGGTTAGGGTTGACGCTTTTGTGCGAAAGCCTGATTCCGTCGGCCCGCCTTCGGTTCTCTTCTTCCAGTTTCGCCATCGTCTTTCGGTTCTTGTCCGCAAGGTTCGTTGAGCACGAATAGTGCCGCAAGTCCTTGCGGGTCAGGCCTTTTTCGATGAGGGCGGATTTGAAACGGTGCCAGACGGTCGAGAAACCATTGTAAGTCCACGCTTCTCCCCGTGAATTGGAAAGCACGGATTCGGTGTCATGGTTTGGTTTGCGGTGCGTGACGGCGAAACAAACGCTTACGGTCGTCAAAAAGGCGCTCATGGCTGACGGTAGCGCGCTGATGACGCCTCTCGACCTGTTGGAAGTTGATCGACACAATGGTGGACAGATTGGTACAAGCCTGTGGCGTGATCTGGTGTGTCAGTAATTGCACCACCTGCAACGCGACCATCAGGGCAAACTTCGGCAGGAAATTGGCCGCACTGCTTGGTGCGGGTCCCAAGTGCTTTGATTCAACGGTTGCGAATGTCGCGCAACCACTCTGATCCGAGCGCGTGGATTAAGCGCAGGGGATGACCGGTATGCATGCTGCGCCCGCCTTCGTAGTAGCTGAGCCGCTTCGCCATCCGGTCGCGCATGCGGTCTATCCGGCGTGTGACCGGATCATCGTCTGGAAGCCCGAACGTGCGGACATCTTTCAGGCGCTGTTCCAGCACCGTTAAATTTCCTTTCAGAATCGCCTGCCGCCGCGCGCGGTTTTCCATAAGGCTGGTGGCCTGCGACAGCTTGCTTCCGACGCCGGCATCCTCGCGGTAGATCATCAACTCTTGCGGGATGTAATGCAGGCTGTCTTCGAGGATGGCGCGAAAGCCCAGGATCAGGTCCTCATGGGCCCTTTCCCTGGGCAGACCGCCATACTTGTAAAAGAGATCCTTGTGCCAGCCGACAGCGGCCCCGAGATACAGGGAAAAGGAGGTCGCAGCCTCCAGTGTTGTGAACGAATCGCGATAAAACAAAGCCTTGCGGTAGGCTTTTGTCCCGGACGACCCGTCAGGTCGTCTTGTCTGTGCATCGGAATAGATAAGCATGGCGCCGTGGCGCGCATAGGCATCGAGAGTGACGCGTGCGCGGTGCGGCAGGGATATATCGTCGCCCGCCGACCAGATCAGAAAATCGCACTGCGCCTCCTTTATGGCTTGCCGGACATGTTCGTTAACCCCAAGATTTTGCTCGTTTTGTCGGGCCGTAACGTGATGTGGGCCTTGGTACTCTGCCGCCAGTTCTTGCAATATGTGGTAGGTGCGGTCGGTTGAGGCATCATCGGACAGGATAATCTGGAGCGGATCACCCTCCTGGGAAAGGACGGCGCGGGCGGATGCCTCAACAGTGTCTTCCTGATTGTAGCT
>CAYMEC010000068.1:9740-15930 GCA_964389425.1 uncultured Roseovarius sp. | reverse complement strand
CTCAGCCGCGATATCGGGATAGCGCTCTCCCAAGACCATGAACGCCTCCAACATATCCGGTGTCCAATCGGCCTCAATCTGACCATCGGAAATAGGTTTCATCCAGTAGCCACCAAAGTAATCAACTTTCATCCCGGCCAGATGGAAATCAGCGCGCAGTGTTTCCGGGCTGTAGACGCGGCGATGGCCGTGATGGATGTCTTTTTCGGACATATCCTGTTCTGTGTCGATCAGCCCCATGATGACCGCCGCCTGACGATGCAGAGACCGGCAGTTGGGAACCGAACAGATGATCCTCCCGCCGGGTTTCAGCCATTCCTTGGCGCGGGCAAGGATCTGGGGTGGTTCATCCACATGTTCCAGAACGTGACCCAGAAGAATTACGTCATAGATCGGTTCACAGTTCCAAGACTCAAACAGGCCCTGATGGATGGTCAGCTCCGGGAATTTCTCACTCAGGATCTCGGCAAACTCGGGGGAGCCTTCCAGAACCTCAGTGTCATAGCCTGCCCCGATCAGTTGCGCTGTCATGGTGCCTTCGGCCGGGCCCATTTCGAGAATTCTGTCATCGCGGGACATGAAGCGTTGAAATACCAAAAAACTGTACCGAATGGTCGCAAGCGCGGTTGGTTTTTCATACCAGCTGTCCTTTGCGATATCGGAAATGCGCTTCAACTCTTCGTTTGCAAAACTCAAAATTCTATCCTTTATGAACAGGCAATTTCATAGTCTCGTGTTAGCAGTTTCATCCCATGTCAAGTCAACAGGTCAAAATTGCAGTAGGTTCAGCAGGGTCCTCCACCGGGCTTGGCGCGTTGAGGGGTCTGGAAACGGCCGTGGCACAGGGCCATATTCAAGCCCAGCTATTGGCCTGCGACATCAATCCGGACCACCTGGTTCCTGCTGCGACCGAATTTGACTTTTGTCGCATGCTGTCTGCCTATGATCCTGAGTTCGTCGAACAAACGATTTCCGCGCTGGTGTCGCGCGGGGTCACGGCATTCTACCCGATCCATGACGCGGAAATTGAAATCGCTGCTCGATCGAAGGCGGATTTCGCGGCGCATGGCATTCAGGTGTTCGCGCCCGAAATCTCTTGCATTGAACGCGTGCGCGACAAGTTGCAGATGGCGGGTGTCTTGACGGCCAAACGCGTGCCCACTCCAGAGACCTGGCAACTGACAGATGCCGTTTGGCAAGGATCGCCACTGCATGCAAAACCTCGTTCCGGTGTGGGCAGTGTGGGAGCGGTTTTGGTTGAGGATGCCGAAGCGCTGGCCCAGCAAAAAGCTCGCTCCGACTCCGCGGACGCCATCGTGCAACCTTTTGTACCGGGTGTCGAAATTACCTTGGACGTGTTCTGCCCCGAGATCGGGAAAGTGGCAGCTTGCTCTTGCCGAGAACGGCTGGAGGTCAAGGCAGGTGTCTGCACAAAGGCGCGCGTTTTTGAAGATCAGGAACTTTACCTACTGTCTGCTCAGGTCTCCGACGCTCTTGGGCTGGAAGGGTCTTTCTGTTTTCAGGTACGCGGCGCGACCGGCTCCGGTGCATGGCAGGTGATTGATGTAAATCCTCGTGTGGGTGGTGCCACGCCAATGTCCTTGGCAGTCGGGCTGAATTTCGCAGCAGCCCATGTCTTGATGCACCTGGGGGATGACGCCGCACCTGTCTTCAACCGCTCTGCACAAGGCGATCTTTTCGTGACGCGCTCATTCCGCGAACATGTGGCACGGTCAAGGTGAGCGGGATCCGTCCTGTCCTTGGCATTGATCTTGATGGAACGGTGCTGGATTGCCGTCCGAGACAACAAGCCGTACTGGTGGAGCTCTGCCCCGAAGCAAGGCCGCATTTGGAAGATATCTGGCGGATGAAACGCGGCGGGTTTTCAACAAAGACCGCGCTCACGACGCTTGGTTTGGACCCGGGTCTCGGGTTTGAACAACGATGGTTTGACAGGATTGAACATCAGGATGTGCTGAAACTGGACCCGGTTATCGCGGGCGCGGAACAGGCTCTGGATACTATGCACCATCTGGCGGACTTGCATTTGATCACGTCCCGACAATCGCGCCATGGTGTCTTGCAGACATTGGAACGCCTTGGGCTGTCCCGTTTGTTTGCTCACATTGAGGTAGTATCGGTCGGTACGGGGGCGGTAACCGCCAAGGCCCTGCATCTACGGACGTGCCAAGCGGTCGCGCATTGCGGTGACACTGAGGTGGATGGTGCGGCTGCGCAAGCTGCCAACTTGCCGTTTTGGGCGGTCAGGTCCGGCCAGCGTTCGGGCGAGTTTCTGATGGACAATACGGCGCCCGCACATATCGCAGATGGTTTGCCAGACGTGGCGCGGGAATTTGAAGCGCTGTTGCATCACGCTGTGATCGCGGACTGAGGCACCGAATTCAAATGTCGCGGATTGCAGCCATGGATGCGCCCACACTTTAGGATTGTTTGTTTCTGCGTTATCAGGGATTCAAGTCTGATTTTTCCTTATGGCTGAACAGGCCTTGAACGAAGTAAACAAAGTTGAACGTTGAGCCCATGCCGCTGAAAGACTGCCGAATTACGAATTTGCCCAAGATCATAGATACCCGGGGCAATCTAACTTTTGTCGAAGGCGGCAATCACATTCCGTTCGATATCAAACGCGTTTACTACCTTTATGATGTGCCCGGTGGCGCAGATAGGGGCGAACATGCGCACAAAAAGCTGGAACAGTTCGTGATCTGCATGTCAGGCAGTTTCGATCTGTTACTGGATGACGGTTTTGAGAAGAAACGCTTCCATCTCAACAGACCAGATTACGGGATTTATGTCTGCCCAATGATGTGGCGGTATCTGGACAATTTCTCGTCGGGTTCGGTGTGCATGGTGTTGGCCTCGGCACCCTATGACGAGTCAGACTACATTCGAGACCGGTTGGAATACCTGCGCGCGGTAGGAGCGGCATGAAGGTTCCCTTCCTAGATCTTACGGCCGCGGCGAGAGAGATAGCACCTTCCATTGAAGCCGCTCTGATCGAAGGCGCACGATCGGGCCAATTTGTGATGGGACCGCGGCTTCAACGTTTCGAGACCGCGTTCGCCGCCTTTACAGGGGCAAATCGCTGCCTAGGCGTGGCGAACGGACTTGATGCTCTTCGGCTTGGCCTCGAGGCCATGGGGATTGGCCCGGGCGACGAGGTGATCGTACCGGCTCATACCTATATTGCTACATGGCTGGCCGTCAGCCAATGCGGGGCGGTGCCGATCCCCGTTGAGCCAATCGAGGATACGTTCAACATCAACCCAGAGGGCGTGACTGACGTCATAACGCCGAAAACAAAGGCAATCTTGGCAGTGCATCTCTATGGTCAATCGGCAGATCTGGGTGGCCTGCGCAAGGTGGCTGACCAATTCGGACTGCCCATTCTTGAAGACGCCGCACAGGCCCATGGGGCTTTCTACAAATCCGACCGTATCGGTGCTAGAGGCACAGCAACCTTCAGTTTCTACCCTTCAAAGAACCTCGGTGCCATGGGCGACGGTGGCGCATTGGTCACCAGCGATGCACTGATCGCTCGACGGGTGGAGTTGCTGCGCAACTATGGATCTTCGGAAAAGTACGTGCACGAGATCAAGGGGATGAACAGCCGCCTCGATCCGTTGCAAGCCGAAGTCCTTTCCATCAAGCTCAAGGTATTGGACAAATGGAACGATAGACGCCGGGCCATCGCGCAACGCTACAGTGATGCGTTCTCCAAAGCTGGGATCACGCCGCCCTTTGTGCCAGATTGGGCTACACCGGTCTGGCATCTCTATGTGCTTCGCCATCCGGACCGGGATCGGTTCCAGACCCGCTTACACGAGCGGGGTGTCTCTACAGTTATTCACTACCCCACACCGCCACATCTGCAAAAGGCCTATGCGGATTTGGATCATGGTCTGGGCAGCTTCCCGGTATCAGAACAGCTGGCACAGGAAGTGATCAGCCTGCCCATGTGCCCTGCCCAGTCGGACGAGCAGACTGACTACGTAATCGAGACGGTTTTGACCGCGTTTTAATCAAACGTGCGATACAACCTTGTAGTGGTTGGTTTACGTCGGTGTCCTGGGGCATGGTTGTTTTCAAGTGAGCCGTGACAAACGCGACTGTCAGATCAAGGGCTTGTTGCACCGCAATATGTTCGCCACTTGCGAATACATCGCCGCGAGCGTGACCGCGCGGATATCTTCATCTCAGAATGCTATTCTGCCATTCCGTGCGGAGCACATCGCCCAAGTATTCGGCCGACCGGAACGTCTCCTTTGTCCGATCGCCTTTGCGCGCTTCTAACGCCACCTTGGTCTAAGACTGGCCTCTGTCCATCCGGCGTTTCGTCAGTCGCGTATGCCTTCAAGGGTTCGGAACACACCTAGGCCGGTTGTCGACTTTCCCGGAACACTTCAATGCATTTGGTCTTCTGACAGGACATCGTGCGGTGCAAACAAGTACCTTGCTTTGGGGCATGATCGGAAATGTCATTGTCAGGATGGCAACGCGGCCGTTGAGCAAAACGATACTTCAGAACCTCAAAGCCAATCACAAGACCGGCAACGTGTCTGACAACGCCCTGAGATGCTCAAACAGAATACACTGAGACCGGATGCTGAATCCCTGCGATCGTATGGCACCCTAGATCATGCAGGTGCCAATCTGCACTGACTGAGATTTGCGTCTTCTCGTCCAGGACGACGGTCCTGCCCAACTTTTTTGCAAGCTGTTCCAAGCGGGATGCCAAGTTGACCGTATTGCCATAGACAGTGAAGGACTGACGCGTCTCACTTCCGATAATTCCGGTCACCAGTGCGCCTGTCGCGATGCCCAGACGAATGTCAAACCCATGCTCCGCGGCGACAATCTGGAGGTCGCGGGCCGCGGAAAGGGCCGCATCTTCAGGATTGTCGATTGCGGCAGGTGCGTTGAAGGTCGCAAGAAATCCGTCCCCTAAATATGTCAACACCACGCCACCATGTTCCGAAATAGTACGCGTTGCGTCGGAGAGGAGCTTGTCCAAAGTCTCAACCACAAACTCGGGTTCATGTTGGGCCGAGAAAGACGTGAAGCCCGCGATGTCCATGACAAGTGCGGTGCCGTGTCTGCGCTGAGGAAGCAGTGGCGTTTCATCGGCGATCAAGCGTTCGGCGACGGCTTCGGGGACATGCTTGCCCAATAAATCCGAGGCCCTTTTCCTCAGCAACCGTTCGCGTTCTCGTTCAATGTCTGCCGCCACTTGGGAGAAAAAGACATCCCTCGCGCGATAGACGGCCGCGGCCAAAGCCAGCGTGGCAAAGAAGACCATTGCGGTTTCTTCAATTCGGTTGCCGCGTCCGATGAAGTCGAGCGATAGGAAAATACGCTCATAATCCGCAGCAGTTGCGGCGGCAGGCATGTCCGACCACGACAGGACGTTGTCCATTTGACCGACAACCCAGGCAAAAGCGACCCACCATCCCAAGATGATCATGCCGCCAGTCCATAAGACGAGACGCCATGAAAGGCTCAGACAGGCCATGGCAAGCAAGGGAAACAAATAATAGATGCCATATGACCGGAACGCCATGATTTGAGGGACATCCCCGGACAGATTGATTGGCACCAGAGCGAAAGCCGCGCAGATGGCCAGAACGTCAAGCCCGTAGATTGCGAACTTGATCCAGCGCCGGTCGTAAGACGTGCCTATGATGGAAAAATGCACGACGCCAAGTGCCGTGAAGCCGAGCAAGACAAAGATGGTCGCCACGCGGGGCGAGATCTCAGGAAAAAAGAAAACGGCGACGAGGTACCAAAGAAACGCGGCACCGGTCACTAGCGATCGACATGCCAGGGCAAGCCGCAGGCCAGTCTGTTCCGCACGCATTAAACGCGCGGCAGATTCTCGGGCAAAGCTATCGACTGTTGTTTCGGTCATTGGAACCTCTGAAGGCTTCATATAGCTCAAGTGCACATCTTGGCCGCCAGATCGTTCCTCGATTGCTATGTCCGCGTGAGTACCTTCTTTGCGGTATCAATAAACGCCCTTAACTTCGGGGCGCGGCTGGCGCGTTGCGGGAAGTAGAGCGATAGCCCATCCTCCGTGCGCGACGTTTCTGGCAACACTTCTCGCGATCTGTCGGGGAAGCTCCATCGCGTTCCGCGCGGCGGCAGAACTGGATGGTGTGCACGCGCTTGC
>CAYMEC010000068.1:8553-9640 GCA_964389425.1 uncultured Roseovarius sp. | reverse complement strand
TGATGAGTGACGCAGACCTGCTTTCCTATGACTCCATAAGCGCCGCCAAGGACCTATCGTCCCCATGGCTGATGATTCACGGGGACTACAATTTCCTGCCTAAGGCCGCCCGCCGTCAAATGGATGCCGTGCCATCTACCACCAAGACAAAGATGATCTGGGACGACAGACCTCATCTGGCTTACTACGACCAACCTGACGCGATTGATCGGGCAGCTCGCGAAGTCGCGGATTGGTTCCAAAAGGCTTGATAGTGCTTGGGCCCCCTTGGGGCGGCGCACTTGGTTTGCGCCGCTCTTCATTGCGTTCACAAAAACAGATGAAAACAGTTGGCGATGGACTGGCGCAAGCATTCAAATCTGTCATTTAGAAGGCGCGGCAATGTCTCATTCTCTGCAATCCCCAGAGCACGGCACCGTCCCAGTATCATTTGAACCTAAGATCGTGCCCATACTCCCCGCAGATCTCAGTCCGGATGAAAACAGCAAACTATGCGCAACGGCGAGTTCTGGCCCGCGTGGCAATCAGATGCGCCAAAAGGATACGCCGATCCACGCGGCCGCAAGGATAGCGGGAACCCAAACAGGGGTACCGATCAAACCGATCCACGCCAGAAAGATATAGGCTGACCCCAACAGACCGATGAAAAGCCTGTCACCGCGTGTGGTAACCAGCCCCAGCATGCCCTGCCGCTCATTTCCGCCGGGCTTGCGCCACTCCAGCAGGGCCATAAGGGCGATGAAGCCGAAGATGAAAACGAAAAATCCCAGGGACGCACGGGTCCACGCCATCCAGGTGCCGCCGAACATGGGCTCAGTCCACCATTTGGACCACGAAAACACCTCTTCCTTGGGGGCTGACACGCTGCCCCATCCCTGTGCCATGGCAAGTGCCGGCAGTGTTGCAAGGAAAAAGATCAGCCGCTTCATCACACCCGCCCCAGGGCAAAGCCCTTTGCGATGTAGTTGCGAACGAAGTAGATGACGATGGCGCCAGGGATAATCGTCAGCACGCCCGCAGCGGCCAGAAGCCCAAGTTCGTACCCGGCGCTTGAGGCGGTTCGTGTCATTGTGGCGGCGATGGGTTT
>CAYMEC010000068.1:0-8453 GCA_964389425.1 uncultured Roseovarius sp. | reverse complement strand
ACGGCGGAATAAAGCTGAAAGAAGGGCAGCGCAAAGACCGCCGCCGGGGCCATTCTGTTGGTGAGGAGCCAGAAGAACAGATGCTTGTCGCCCATAAAACGATACCGGCTGAACGCGTAGGCGGCAGGTAATGCGGCGCAAAGTGAGATCACCGTGTTGAGCGACACATAAATGATCGAGTTGATATAGCCCCAATACCACGTCGGGTCGGTGAAGATCGCGATGTAGTTCTCCAATGTGAATTCCTGCGGGAAGAGGCTGAACCCGCCCAAGATTTCATTGGTGGTTTTGAACGACATTGCCAGCAGCCAATAGATCGGCAGCATCAGAAAGAGGATGTAGATCAGGGGGACGAGGGATCGCGGTCTCATGGGTCATCCTTCGTCATCAAGGTGTAGAAAAGCCAACTCACCGCCAAGGTGATCGCAAAGTAGATGAGGCTCATCGCAGCAGCAGGTCCCAGATCGAACTGGCCCAACGCAATTTTCACAAGGTCAATCGACAAAAGCGTGGTGGAGTTTCCGGGGCCGCCGCCGGTCAAAGTGAAGGGTTCTGTGTAAATGTTGAAACTGTCCATGAAGCGCAACAGCACCGCGATGGTCAGCACCGTTTTCATCTTCGGCAACTGGATGTAGCGGAAGACGGCCCAGTTCGACGCGCCATCAATCTTGGCCGCCTGGTAGTACGCATCCGGGATCGCGACGAGGCCCGCGTAGCACAGGAGGACCACGAGGGATGTCCAATGCCAGACATCCATGACGATGATCGTGATCCAAGCGGCGACGGGGCTTGTCGTCATATTGTATTCTATGCCCAATCCGTTGTTGAGCACCCATCCCAGAAGGCCGATATCGGGCAAGGTAAAGATGTTCCACATCGCACCGACCACGTTCCACGGGATAAGCAACGGCAGGGCCATCAAAACAAGGCAAACCGGCACCCAAAACCCCTTGCGCGGCATGGCCAAAGCAATGGCAATGCCCAACGGGATTTCGATGATCAGGATTGTGAAAGTGAAAAGAAGCTGCCGCCCCAAGGCCGCATGGAACCGTTCAGACCGCAGGATTTCCTCAAACCAGCGCAGGCCAGCCCAGAAGAACTGGTTGTTGCCGAAAGTCTCCTGAACAGAATAGTTGACCACCGTCATCAGCGGCACAAGCGCGTTGAAGGCGACCAGCAAAAGGACGGGTAAAACAAACAGCCACGCGCGAGGGTTCTCTGACTTCATCGCGACGTCTCCTTACTGGCGATCCAACCGTCGGAATAAAGCCGGGTCTGGCGCGGATCAAATTGAAGCCTTACGTCCGATCCGCGCTCTGGCACGTCACCGTCGACGATCGCACTGATCACCGTATCGCCGGCCATCGCTTCAACCACCACATGGCGTCCGATATCGGCAACCTTGCGTACGGTCGCTTGAATACCATCATCGGCAAGGCGCACATGCTCCGGGCGGATGCCGATTTCGGTGCGGCCATCGGCGCTTGTGATTGCGCCTTCCAGTTCCAACGCCTGCCCCTTGAAGGATGCCAATCCACCTGACACCTCGCAAGGCAGCACATTCATGCCCGGCGATCCGATAAAATGTCCAACGAAGGTGTGGCGTGGGCGTTCAAACAACTCCACCGGCGTGCCGATCTGCACGATCTCACCGTCCTGCATCACCACCACCTGATCGGCGAAGGTCAGGGCCTCGGTCTGGTCATGGGTCACGTAGATCATCGTGACAGCAATCTTCTGATGCAGTTCTTTAAGTTTTGAGCGCAGTTTCCATTTCAGCTCCGGGTCGATCACGGTCAGGGGCTCATCGAACATGATCACGTTCACATCGTCCCGCACCAAGCCGCGACCCATGGAGATCTTCTGTTTGTTGTCCGGCGTGAGGTGCGAAGCGCGCGTGGTCAGGCTGTTTTCCAGCTCCAGCATGGTTGCGATCTCCCGCACTCGGGCATCAACATGCGTCTCGTCCACGCCACGGTTGCGCAGCGGGAAGGCCAGATTGTCATACACACTCATCGTGTCGTAGATCACCGGGAACTGGAACACCTGCGCGATGTTGCGCTGATTGGGCGGAAGGGCGGTCACATCCCGGCTGTCAAACAGCACGCGACCCTCGCTTGGCGGCAGGAGCCCGGAGATGATATTGAGCAGCGTGGATTTTCCGCAGCCCGATGGCCCCAGCAACGCATAGGCCCCGCCATCGCGCCAGCTGAGATCAATCTCTTTCAGCGCGTAGTCGTCCGGCCCGGACGGTGCGGGCAGATATGAGTGGCGCAGATTTTCAAGAGTGATCTTAGCCATGGACAGTGCCTGTGGCAGCCAAGCTGCCAGCTTGATCGAAATAGTAACATGCGCTCGGGATCATGTGAAAGTCATGCGGCTCACCGACCTGAAAAGGATGCGTCCCCGGCGAGAGTGAGACCCAGCTTTGCGCACCCAATGCAAAATGGGCCACACTTTCAGACCCACTGAGTTCCGTAATTTCAACCGTGCCATTGATCTGCACAGATGCACCTGTCGGCTTGGTCGGCAGGATGTGATGCGGGCGGATGCCGACGGTGTAGTGGCCGTCTCCAAGCTGAGATACAGGGCCCTCCGCAGGCCAAGACAGCGCCTCTAAATGCATGTGGTCCCCGCGCTTTTCGACAGGGGCAAGGTTCATCGGAGGATCGGAAAACACCCGGGCCGAGGTCAGGTCAGACGGCGCGCGGTAAATTTCCGGTGTGGGGCCGAATTGCGTTACGCGACCTTCGTGCACCAGCGCGGTGTGACCCCCAAGCATAAGCGCCTCTGTGGGCTCGGACGTCGCGTAGACAACAACGGTTCCACGCTCACCAAGAATTTCCGGCAGTTGATCGCGCAACTCTTCGCGCAATTTGTAATCAAGGTTCGCCAGCGGCTCATCCAGAAAGATGGCCTTCGATTCCTTCACGATCGCCCGGGCCAAGGCGCAGCGCTGTTGCTGTCCGCCAGAAAGCTCCTGCGGCTTGCGGTCGAGCATGGGGCCAAGCTGCAACACGTCAGCAGCGTCTCGCACGCGGCGGTCTATATCCGGCACACCGGCGACGCGCAGCGGAGAGGCGATGTTTTCATAGACCGTCATATGGGGGTAGTTGATAAAGAACTGATGCACCAAGGCGATGTTGCGCTTTTGCGGGTTCACCCCGGTGACATTCTCCCCGTCGACCCAGATTTCGCCCCGCGTCGGACGCTCCAGACCAGACATCAACTTGATCAGTGTGGATTTGCCCGCACTGGTGGCGCCCAGCAAAATGTTGAATCCCCCCGGTTCGAACACAAGCGACGTCTCATAGATGTGGCAATCTGCGCCCACATTCTTTGTCACTTGTCTCAACTCAAGCGCCATCAGGTCGGCCTTCGGATTCGAGGGGATTCAAAGAAATGGGGCACCCACAAGGAGCGCCCCACCCAGGGAGAGATTTACTGCGACCAGCGGGCCACAATATCTTCGTATCTCACGGTCTCACCTTGTGGCTTTTCGTTTGCCAGCTTGGCCTTCGGCGCGCCTGGCTGGCTCAGCCAGTATTCCGCGTCACGCTCTTCATTCAAGCGCGGGCCACAGCCGCCGTAGACATTCGCCGCCTCATCAGCCGCCTGCATACGGGACATGGTCAGGTCCATTTCAGACGCCAAGCGGTCCATCGCTTCCTGGGGTGAGAAGGCGCCGGAGTTCACGTCACCGATCTGCTGCCACCAGATTTGGGCCAGTTTGGGATAGTCCGGCACGTTGATGCCCGTGGGCGACCACGCGACACGATCTGGGGAGCGGTAAAATTCCACCAGACCACCCAGTTTCGGGGCGCGTTCCGTGAAGCTCTCATGGTTCACCGTGCTGTCGCGGATGAAGGTCAGGCCGACATGCGATTTGCGCGTGTCCACGGTCTTCGACGTCACAAACTGCGCGTAAAGCCAAGCGGCCTGCGCACGATCCGATGGCGTCGAATTCAGGAACGTCCATGATCCTGCATCTTGGTAGCCAACCTTCTGCCCTTCGGTCCAGTATGGACCATGGGGGCTGGGTGCCATCCGCCACAGCGGTGCACCGTCGGCATCGACGGTGTTGTTGCCCTCTTCCTGAGGCTTCACCATGTCGGCGGTGAAGGCTGTGTACCAGAAGATTTGCTGGGCCACGTTGCCTTGGCTAAGCGCGGGCAGCGACTGGTAGAAATCATAGCTCGCAGCGGCGGGCGGCGCGTATTGGCGCAGCCATTCATCCCATTTGCGTATCGCGTAGACCGCCGCTGGGCCATTCGCAGCACCGCCGCGCGTAACGGACGCACCCGCTGGATTGCAGCTTCCGGCTTCCATCCGAATGCCCCACTCATCCACCGGAACACCGTTTGGCTCACCAACGTCGCCTGCACCGGCCATCGACAGCCAGGCATCCGTCATCCGCCAACCCAGATCCGGCGCGCGTTTGCCGTAGTCCATATGGCCATAAACCGTCACGCCGTCGATTTCCTTGACGTGGACGCTGAAGAATTCGGCGATGTCTTCATAGGCCGACCAGTTCACCGGCACGCCGAGGTCGTAGCCGTAGATCTCTTTGAACTGCGCTTGCAGGTCCTCGCGGTCAAACCAGTCCTTGCGGAACCAATAGAGATTCGCGAATTGCTGATCCGGCAGCTGGTATAGTTTGCCATCGGGGCCGGTCGTAAAGGACGCTCCGATGAAATCTTCAAGGTCCAGCCCGGGGTTCGTCGTTGCGGCCCAGTCGCCAGCCATCATGTCGCTGAGGTTGTAGGCCAACTGAAGTCGCGCGTGCGTTCCGATCAGGTCGGAATCGTTGACGTAGCCATCATAGAGGTTCCGCTGGGTCTGCATCTGGGTCTGGACCGCTTGCACGACTTCGCCCTCACCCAGTAACTGATGGTTCACCTTGATCCCGGTGATTTCCTCAAAGGCTTTGGTCAGAACTTCGGACTCATAGCTGTGGGTTGGAATGGTCTCCGAAAGAACGTTGATCTCCATCCCGGCAAAGGGAGCGGCGGCATCGATGAACCACTGCATTTCAGCCTTTTGCTCTTCCACGGACAGGGCGGACGGCTGAAATTCCTCCTCAATCCATTTTTCAGCTGCGGCCATGTCGGCTTGCGCCATGGAACCGCTCACGATGACTGCTGACAGCGCGACTGCGCTGAGCAAATGCTTTCGCATGGTCTCCTCCCGGTTTATCCCTGCGCCTTTCTGGCGCTGTTTCATCTTGCGTTTATGCCAAAACGAAAGTCAAACGAAAATCTCTCTTTTCGTTTTTCGCAACTGCGCATAGGGTTTAGGACAGGGAGTCACCAAATTCATGCGCATTGATGAGCGACAAACAGCGATCCTGAACATTCTGAAAAGCCAAGGAAGTGTGGAGGTTGATGCACTGTCTGCGCAGTTTGCGGTGACCAACCAGACCATCCGGCAAGACCTGCGCGAGTTGGATGAACGGGGCCTCTTGAAGCGTACCCATGGCGGGGCACACCGGTTGTCGCACGTGGCGGGACGCGCTTATGCGGATCGGCGCGGCTTTCGCGGAAAGGAAAAACGTGACATCGGGCAACTTGCCGCTTCGCTCATCCCCGACAATTGTTCCGTTACGCTGAACATCGGCACGACAACGGAGCAGGTCGCCCGCGCGCTGGAGCAACACTTGAACGTCGTCATTATATCAAACAATATCAACATTATAACCATGCTTTCCGGAACGACAAATAAGGACCTCGTGATGGTGGGCGGCAAGGTCCGCCAAAGTGACGGGGCGGTGGTGGGTGAGGACGCCGTGGAATTTATCAACCGATACAAGGTGGATTTTGCCGTGATCGGCGCATCTTCGCTGGATGCCGATGGGGCCATTTTGGATTTCGATGCGCAAGAGGTCTCTGTCGCGCGGGCGATATTGAAGAACGCGCGCACGCGCATCCTGGTCGCGGATGCCAGCAAGTTTGATGTTAGCGCCCCGGTTCGGATTTGCGACGTCACAGAGGTGGATTACGTGATCACTGACGCCCCTCCCCCGCAAGAATTCGTGGACGCAGCAAACGCAGGTCAAACGAAAGTGCTTTTGGCCACATCAGACGAGGTGGGCCTTGTCCAAGCCGCACTCTGACACCTATGATCTCTTTATCATCGGCGGCGGTGTCAACGGGTGTGGCATCGCCCGCGATGCTGCGGGACGCGGGATCAAAGTGGGTCTTGCAGAGATGAACGACATTGGTTCAGGCACATCCAGCGCGTCCACGAAACTCTTTCATGGCGGCTTGAGGTACCTCGAATATTTCGAATTTCGCCTCGTACGTGAAGCCTTGGTCGAGCGCGAGACCCTGCTACAGGCCATGCCGCATATCTCTTGGCCAATGCGCTTCGTCCTGCCCTACCACGCGGACATGCGGTTCGAGGGGGGCACACCCACATCGAAGCTCTTGACCGCGTTTATGCCATGGATGAAGGGACGGCGGCCAGCGTGGCTGATCCGGCTTGGCTTGTTCATTTATGACCACATGGGCGGGCGCAAAATCTTGCCAAGCACCAGAAGCCTCGATCTGACCAAAGACCCGGCGGGCGCCCCGCTCAATCCAAAGTTCCGGCACGGCTACGAGTATTCCGATTGCTGGATCGAAGACAGTCGCCTGGTTGTTCTGAATGCACGCGACGCAGCCGCGAAAGGGGCCGAGATCCTGCCCCGCACCAAGGTCGTCCGAGCACGGCGGCAAGGCGATCATTGGCAGATCACTCTACAGACTGAAGAAGACACCCGGCATGTCACGGCGAGCATGTTGGTCAATGCCGGTGGACCCTGGGTCGGCAGCATCATACAGGGGGTCGTGCAATCCAATTCCAATGAAACCGCGCGGCTTGTGCGCGGCAGTCACCTTGTGACGAAAAAGCTGTTCGATCACGACCGCAGCTACTTCTTTCAAGGTGCCGACGGGCGGATCATCTTTGCCATCCCCTACGAACACGATTTCACCCTTATCGGCACAACCGATGCTGAACACGACGATCCCGACGCTGCCCCGGTTTGCACCCCGGAGGAACGCGACTACCTGCTTGATTTTGCGTCAAACTACTTTGCCAAGCCGGTCACGATCGACGATGTGGTCTGGACGTATTCCGGTGTGCGCCCGCTCTATGATGACGGGTCCACATCCGCGACGGCGGCGACCCGGGATTATGTGCTGAAGGTGGACGAACTGGGTGGCGCGCCTCTGCTGAATATTTTCGGCGGAAAGATTACAACCTACAGAAAACTGGCCGAGGCCGCGCTGGATGAGATCGCGCCACGCCTTCACAATTCACATGGTGCCTGGACAGCCAAGGTTGCGCTTCCAGGGGGGGATTTTGCCATTGAAGGACAAGATGAGCTGCGCCAAAATCTCCTGTCCGCCTATCCTTTCCTGTCCGAGAATTGGGCTCAGAGATTGATCCGGGCTTATGGGACAGACGCGCTGACTATGTTGGGGTCCGCCAAGTCATCCGCCGACCTCGGCACGGATTTCGGACACACGATCACCGAACGGGAATTGGCATGGTCCGTCGAGCATGAATGGACACGGACAGGTCAGGATTTTCTATGGCGTCGCACGAAGCTGGGCCTGCGGACATCGGCGGAGGAAGCCGAGCGCATTGATGCGTTTATCCTGAAGCGCGTAACCGCCATCGCAGGTAGCGAAGCAGACCTGATCAACTGATCCACATCTGCCGAAGGGCCGCAGCGGATAGCAGCCCGCAACGATCAAGGGTCAATGTCGTACAGGGTGCGCGTGGATCCAGGACTGAATTTCAGAAACCGACCCGGTCCACGAGACTGTCTTCATCCATCTCGATCACGCGCTTGGTCCCCTCGAAACCGATCACACCATCATCGTTCAACTTGCTGTCTGTCGGCTGACAGCCTCCAACGCCTCTCCGATATAGTCTGCGGTGTCGGCCCGACCGATGGGAAAGTCAAAACTGTTTTGCCCCCGGCATCCGGGATTGTTCATCTTTCTGGTCAAGTAGAGGAATATACTCGATCCGCTCTCTCCCGCCGTTTTAAGCCCCAACGGGATTAGGCAAGCGCCGCGACGCGGCAAACAGGCGTTGCCCGCCCGAGAGGGTCAGCGAAGCCCCGGCTCCCGCCGGTTCCAAGTGCAACTTGTGACATGATATTTCTTCCTTCTGTCCCGCGTCACGCGTCACACGAGTTCTATGCAGAACAAGTTGATTTGATCTGGATCAGACGCGCTCGACGCACATGGCAACACCCATGCCGCCACCTATGCAGAGCGTGGCGAGGCCCTTCTTAGCATTGCGGCGCTGCATCTCGAAAAGAAGCGTGTTCAAAACCCGCGCGCCTGACGCGCCGACCGGGTGACCGATGGCAATGGCACCGCCGTTCACGTTCACGATCTCAGGATCCCAGCCCATATCCTTGTTCACGGCACAGGCCTGCGCGGCGAAGGCCTCAT
>CAYMEC010000067.1:0-19407 GCA_964389425.1 uncultured Roseovarius sp. | reverse complement strand
ATGGCGCACCTGAGAGGATTCGAACCTCTGGCCTCTGCCTTCGGAGGGCAGCGCTCTATCCAGCTGAGCTACAGGTGCCTGGTGGCAGGCTATATCCGCCCCACCCATGAGGCGCAATTGGTTTTGCGCAGGAAAGGGCGCTTGAACAAACTCAGAAGGCTGAAAACGATTAAGGGGCCACCACCGAAGTGATAGCCCCTTTGAATTTTACCTGGTGGATACAACGGCCTGACGGCCGCTAAATCAAACCGGGTTGCCGTACTTGTCGTAAACGACTTCAGGCACGATGACTTCTTGCTGCTGCTGCTGTTGCTGAGCGCATGCAGCCAGCGTGACGCCGACAGCCATCAGAGTGAGAACTTTAACCACCTTCATTGGGCAGCTCCTTTCGCAATAAACACGGTCCATATAAAGATACAACAATTGGGTTGTCGACACCCTTTTCACGATAACAGAGCGAAAAGGTCATGCGCGGGCGAACATCCTCCGAGGTGTTGCTATGTTAACACTCCTTCACCCGAATCCGGCCCAGAATCGGACAAAATCCATGCATTTTTGCACGCGTGCGCCCGGTCTGACCGGCAAATCACCGCCCTTTTTGCCACAATTCGGCCCGGATGACTCGGTCCTAGAGCCCTGAAAACGGACGATTTGTCGTGAAACAGAGAGAATCTATCCCCTATCCCAACAGGTCGTGTGCCAGTTCCAACGCCTCGATCAGCGTGTCAACCTCGGCCTCGGTGTTGTAAAGACCAAAGGACGCCCGGCAGGTGGCCGCCAGCCCCAAATGATCCATCAGCGGCCCGGTGCAATGCTGCCCTGCCCGCACCGCTACGCCCTTTTTATCGAGAATGGTGGAAATATCATGGGCATGGGCCGCCCCGTCCAGCGTGAAGGAAAAAATCGCGGCTTTGCCCGGCGCATTGCCTTGCACCTGCAACCAGTTGAGCCCGGCCAGCCGCGATTGCGTGTAGGTGCTCAGGCGGCTTTCGTGATCCGCCACGTTCTGCATGCCCAGATCCATCAGGTATTCCAGCGCCACGCCCAGCCCGATCGTCTGCACGATGCCGGGGGTGCCGGCCTCGAACTTCATAGGTGGGTCGTTATAGATGACCGCATCGCGGCTCACCTCCTTGATCATGTCGCCGCCCCCGATGAAGGGGCGCATTTCCGGATACCGGTCCTTGTTCACGTAGATCGCGCCCGACCCTGACGGCCCATAGAGCTTGTGGCCCGTGATCGCGTAGAAATCGCAGCCGATCTCATCCAGATTCACCGGCCCATGCACCGCCGCCTGACTGCCATCGATCATCGTGGCCACACCACGGTCGCGCGCGGCGCGGCACAGCGTTTTCACATCCACATGCGTGCCCAGCACGTTCGACAGATGCGAGATCGCCAAAAGTTTCGTGCGCGGGCCGATGGCGTCGATGATCCGCTCCACATCAAGAGATCCGTCCGGTTCGATATCCACCCATTTCAGCACCACCCCCTGCCGTTCGCGCATGAAATGCCAGGGCACGATATTGGCATGATGTTCCATGACCGACAGGACAATCTCATCCCCCGCTTCCATCTGCGGCATGGCCCATGCATGGGCCACCATATTGATGCCTTCCGTAGTGCCGGAATTCAGCACGATCTGGCTTTCATCCGCCACACCAAGGAAGCGGGCGATGATGCCGCGCACGGCCTCATATTTCTCCGTCGCGATGTTGCTGAGCGTGTGCAGACCGCGATGCACGTTGGCATATTCATGGGAATAGGCATGGCACACCGCATCAATCACCACCTGCGGCTTCTGGGCCGACGCCCCATTGTCGAGATAGACCAGCGGCTTGCCATTCACCTCCCGGCCAAGGATCGGGAAATCAGCGCGGATTTTCTGCACATCATACATTGGGCGGGCCCCCTATACCGAAAGCTGCAAGAATGGAGGCGACGATCGTCATGATAAAGGAAAACGCAAGAAACCCCGCGATACAGACCCCTAATGACTTGAACAAGCTGTTGAAACCGGACGCGGCATCTACAAAGGCGACGATCGCCCAAAGCCCCCAGAAGAACGCGAGCAACAGGAAAAGCGCGCCAATCGGCGGGATGAAGATCGACACCAGCACGCATATCATGGCCAAGGCCAGTGTCATGATCTGTAGCCAGATCATCACCGACAGCATATCGCGCACCTGCCCCTGTCCGCCGACCATCCGGCTCACCCAATGCAGCACGTAGACCGTGACAACGGATTGCCCCCAATTGATCAGCGCGAAAAGGATCGGCGCGGAAAAAGCAGGCGAAGTACGGATCATCCGCCCCAGTTCGTCATCCGGAATGGGGGAAATCTGAAACAGACCCGACACCAGAAGCGACAGGATCACGGCCATCAGCATAAGCGCGATCCAAAGCCCCTGCGTCGGCAGGTTGAGCGCGATCACCTCCAGCCCGCCCTGTCGCGGATCCCTCAGCGTGGTCATGAAAATAGATTTGAAGTCTGTAGATTTCATATCAGGCCGCCGCCCCCCACCCGGCTTCTCGCATATTGGACAGCCAGAACCAGACGAAAACACCAAACCAGATCGCCCCGACCGATGTCAGGGCGGGCCCCGGACCGATAAATCCGGCCACCAAACCATGCAGAAGGATCAATGGGCTGGCCGCAAGATAGGACCAGAACATCGCAAAACGGCTGTCATGGGCAGTCCCGTTTGCACCAAATGCGCGACTGACCAGATGGGCCAGAAAGGCCAGCAGGTAAAAGCCGAGCGGCGCAATGAACACCCATCCCATCAGCGCGCCGCCAAGAAGCGGTTGCAACTCCACCTCTTCCACATGGGCCTGACGCGCCAGACGGGGCCATTGGGCAATAAAAGTAACGCCGCATCCGGCCATCAATGTGGCCAACACGCGCCCTTCACTTTCCCCAAGCGCCAGAAGCCTGCGCATCACGCGGCGCGGGCCGCGATAGCTGGCGACGATGTCGGTGGTGACTGGCATCAGCCGCGCCGCCGCTCCAACCAGGCTTCCAGCCGGGACACGATCTCCTCCCGCAGGATATCGTCCTCGATCTCTTCCACCGCTTCGGCGAGAAACGCCAAGGTCATCAGATCCGTCGCAATATCCTTCGGTACGCCCCGCGCACGCAAATAGAAAAGCCCCTCTTCATCAATCGCGCCAGATGTGGACCCATGCGAACAGGCCACGTCATCGGCGTAAATTTCCAGTTCTGGCTTGGCGAGGAACTGACTGTCCTCATCCAGAAGCAGGGATTGACTGATCTGGTAGCCATCCGTTTTCTGCGCGTCGGGTTTGACCAGAATCTTGCCCTGGAACACGCCCGTTGCGCCGTTGCGCAGAACCTTCTTGAACACCTGCCGGCTTTCGCAGTTCACCGCGTCATGCGTGATGAAAACCGTGTCATCATGGTGAAAATCACCGTCGCCCACGCAAGCCCCGGCCACATGGGCCACCGCATCATCACCGGTCAATTCCAGCACGCATTCATTGCGCGTCAGCACGCCATTGGCGGTCAATGTGAAGGATTTGAACGTCGATTCCGTGCCCAGACGACCGAAAATATGCGTCGCGGCGCGACGTTCATGATCGCGCCCCATCGTGCGCACATGATGGAATGCGGCGTTGTCGGCCACGTCGACTTCCATCACCTTGTTGAACCGGGCCGCCGCCGGGCCGTTTTCCAGAACAGTCAGGTCCGCGCCTTTGTCCAGCTTGATCACATGATGCAATGTCGCGTCAGAAGTCTCTGAATTGTGGTGATAAATCAGGTTTATCGGCTTGCTCGCCTGACCTGAAACACGGATCAGCACACCATCCGTCGCCAGCGCAGTGTTCAGTGCAGCCAGAGGACGTTCCACCGGGTCCTGCCCGGCAGCTTCCAGCACGCCGTAAAGGTCCTTGGCCCAGTGGATATCCATGCCAGAGGCCGTGTTCAGGCGTTCGATCTGCACACCTTCAAGGGTCAGATCATCGCTGGCGTCGGCATCGAAAACCCCGTCGACGAACACGATTTTCAGCCGATCCACCGCATGGAACATCGGCTCTTCATCTTTGGCCTCAAAGGTCTTGGCCGACGGCGTGCTGGGACGCACCAGCGTGTCCGGTCGCGTGTATTTCCAATACTCGTCCCGCCGTTCGGGCAAGCCCATCGCGCGCACCCGTTCGACCGCTTTCTCGCGGGCCTGCTTCAGCCAGCCCCCGCTTTCGGGGATCTTGGCCACGGCCAGACGCGCCTCTGTAAGCTCCTGTTTTTTCTGCGCAATCGCCATTACGCGACCTCCGACAGGATATCGGCATAGCCGTTTTGTTCCACTTCCAGCGCCAGTTCAGGACCGCCGGTTTTTACAATGCGCCCGTCCGACATGATGTGCACCACGTCGGGTTTGATGTGATCCAGAAGGCGCTGGTAATGCGTGATCACAAGGAACCCGCGCCCTGCGTCGCGCAGCGCGTTGACGCCTTCGGACACCAATTTCATCGCATCCACATCAAGGCCCGAATCCGTCTCATCCAGAATGCACATCTTCGGCTCCAGCATGGCCATCTGAAGGATTTCATTGCGCTTTTTCTCACCGCCCGAGAAGCCCACATTGACGGGGCGCTTCAGCATATCGGCATCGATCTTCAGCGTTTTGGCCTTCTCCCTCACCAGCGCAAGGAAGTCCTTCGCGCTCATCTCCTCTTCGCCGCGCGCCTTGCGTTGGGCGTTAAGCGCGGTGCGCATGAAGGTCATGTTGCCCACGCCGGGAATTTCGACGGGGTACTGAAATGCCAGAAAAAGACCCGCCGCCGCGCGCTCTTCGGGCTCCATCTCCAGAATGTCTTGGCCCTCAAGCTCCGCCGTACCACCGGTCACTTCGTATCCGTCACGCCCCGACAGGACGTAGCTCAGCGTTGATTTGCCAGACCCGTTGGGTCCCATGATGGCGTGCACCTTGCCCGCCTCGACAGTCAGGTCGACACCTTTCAGGATGGTCTTCTCTTCTTCTTCAAGATCGACTTTCAGGCCTTTGATTTCCAACATCTTTCTTTCCTCGCGTTTCCGGCGGCTCAGGGCCGCGTCATCATGTCAATCAGGGTCAGCAGGTCGCGCGCCTCGAAGCGCATGCGCGACACTGCAAATTCCGCCATCCGCCCGGTCAATTTGGGCTGGCCAAGGTATTTTTCCACCCGATGGTAGTGCTTGCGCTTGGCGTAATCATCTATGAACACCGTCACCGGCTTTTCCGTCCGCAGCGCAGCAGCCATGGCACAGCCCGGGCGGAACCGGCCATCGACCAGCACCACATCGGGCTGTTCAAACTCAGGTAAGTCCCACACTTCAAGAGGATAGCGGGCATACCTCAGGTACTCCTTGCTGTCCTTGGGATGCCCCCAGGCCTTGGTCGGACCAATGTCTGACCAGATGATCTGCGCCTCGCTGCCTTTGGCGGGCGGGTTTTCTGCAAACCAGTCGCGCATCATTTGCGCCCAGTCGGGATCACTTTCCACGGAAAAGATCCGCTTTCCCGGCATGCCTGCCCCCATGACCGTCGATCCGCCAGAGCCATATTCCAGCACCACGCGGGCTTGCGCATAGGCCGCGCGCAAACGCTCAGCTTCTGCCTCAGGCAAGGTCAACTCAGGGCGAGAGATCGCCACTTTATCCATCAAAATCATCGCTTTCATGGATCAAAAGGAAGTTCTCATTGGGCCGGTAGCGTTTGTAATTGGCCGCCTTGCGATAGTTGTTGTCCTCCACCCAGGCATCGAAATCGGCCATGTTTTCGTTGTCCACCTCGATGAAAAACCGTGGATGGTCGCGCGCGACGGTCCCTTCCAGACTGCGCAGCACCTGCATTTCCATGCCTTCCACGTCGATCTTGATGAAATCGGCCTTGCGGTCCCCGATCATGTCATCGCCGCGAATGGTGGCGATATCGCCTTCGCCCTCCGCCAGTTGCCCACCGCCGATATTGATGTCCTTGAAATTGATCCCGAACCCCTCAGAGGCCGTTTCCGACATGCCCATCCCAAGGAATGACATATCCACAATATCTTCAATTCCGTTGAGCAACATATTGTTTATAAACAACTTATAAACCACAGGATTTGGCTCTATCGAGACAATCTCTACAGGATCGAGAAACAGCCCCACGAACAGAGAATGGTTCCCCACATTGGCCCCGATATCAATGAACCGCCCGCCTTTGGGGAAGGCCGAGCGGATGATCTCCAACTCTTCAGGTTCATAAAACCCGGTGCGCGCATGGGTGCCCTGAATGGTATCCTGAGGGTGAGTGACCGCGAAAAACACGTTCCGCCCCTCCACCTCATGCCGCGCGATGCGCATGGAGCCCAGCAGCACCACGCCCGCCCCTTCCTGCGTCTTGTCGAGGCGCCGTATCATCTTGTCGCGCAACTGAGTGTTCATGTTGGTCTGTCCTGTATCTGCTTTGTCTTGGGGAGGTTCTTACGACCTCACCTCCCATGTATCAAACTTCCCCGCCCGCCGCGCTTCTTCAATGCGCAAAGCCGTTTCTTGTTGCTCCAAAGCGCCAAGCTGCTGGCGAAGCTGCAAAGCCTTGCGGGTCTTGCGCCGCGTGATCACGACCCAACCCCAGGTCCAAATCCCAGCAAACACCAACGCCCCGACAAAGGCGATCCGCATCGAATATGGTGAAGCCAGCGCATCGAAAAGTACAAGAAGCCCCAAAAACACTGTCACTGTAAGGGCCACAGGCAAGGTTGCGCTAAACCGCTCCGCCCGGATGCCGTTCAGCGTAGCGCTGTATCTGTTTGCAACGCTGTCTTCAGGCCCGGACATCAGCCCACAGACCCCTCCAGCGAAATCGCCACCAATTGCTGCGCCTCCATGGCGAACTCCATCGGCAGCGCCTGCAACACGTCCTTGCAGAACCCGTTCACGACCAGCGCCACGGCCTCTTCCTCATCCATGCCACGCTGGCGGCAATAGAACATCTGGTCGTCATCCACCTTCGATGTCGTCGCCTCATGCTCCACCCGCGAGGAATTGTTCTTCACTTCGATGTAAGGCACCGTATGGGCTCCGCATTTGTCGCCGATCAGAAGGCTGTCACACTGCGTATAGTTCCGCGAATTCTTCGCCCGTGGTGCCATACTCACCAGCCCGCGATAGGTGTTCTGCGCCTTGCCGGCGCTGATCCCCTTACTGACGATCCGCGAGCGCGTGTTCTTGCCCAAATGCACCATCTTCGTGCCGGTATCGGCCTGCTGGTAGTTGTTGGTGATGGCGATGGAGTAGAATTCACCCTGGCTGTCATTCCCGCGCAGAATGCAGCTGGGATACTTCCATGTCACGGAAGACCCCGTCTCCACCTGAGTCCACATCACCTTTGAGCGGTCGCCCCGGCAATCAGCGCGCTTGGTCACGAAATTGTAGATCCCGCCAGAGCCATCTTCGTTGCCCGGGAACCAGTTCTGTACGGTGGAATATTTCACCTCCGCGTCTTCCTCGACGATGATCTCGACGACGGCCGCGTGCAGCTGCGCGGTGTCCCGCTGCGGCGCGGTGCAGCCTTCGAGGTAGCTCACGTAAGAGCCCTTATCGGCGATGATCAGCGTGCGCTCAAACTGGCCTGTGTTCTCCGCATTGATCCGGAAATAGGTGGAAAGCTCCATCGGGCAGCGCACCCCCGGCGGGACATAGACAAACGACCCGTCCGAGAAGACAGCGGTGTTCAGCGTCGCGTAATAGTTATCACTCACCGGCACGACTGTGCCCAGATATTTGCGCACCAATTCCGGGTGTTCGCGAATGGCCTCGGAGATGGAACAGAAGATGACACCCGCCTTCTTCAATTCCGCCTGGAAGGTCGTACCCACGGAAACGGAATCAAACACCGCGTCCACAGCCACCTTGCGACCCTCGGCAGGTGCGGCCTCAGCCCCTTCAACGCCCGCAAGGATCATCTGTTCTTTCAGCGGAATGCCCAGCTTTTCGTAGGTTTCCAGCAGCTTGGGGTCGACCTCATCCAAAGACTTCGGCTTCACCTCCATGCTCTTGGGACGGGCATAGTAATACTGGTCCTGAAAATCGATTTCCGGGTAGTCGACCATGGCCCAATCAGGCTCTTCCTTGGTCAGCCAATGGGCATAGGCATCCAGCCGCCATTGTGTCATCCACTCCGGCTCTTCATTCTTTTCAGAGATCAGGCGCACGATATCGGCCGTCAGGCCCTTCGGCGCATATTCCATCTCGATATCGGTTTCCCAGCCGTATTTGTAGGTGCTGATATCGGCCACCGCGTCGACGGTTTCCTGATCCACACCCTCTTTGACGGTGAGTTGTGCACTGGTGTCGGTGGGAGGTGTCATGTAGTTGTCCTTCCTGTTCCTGTCACGGCCGTCAGGCCGCTCTCGCGCGATGTTTGTCGTACTGCCGCGCCCAGCTTTCAGCGAAACGCGTGATCATGTCTTCCGTCGTATCCGGCCCCAGCGACACGCGTATGGCGCTGGAAGCAAAGGTATCGTCATATCCCATGGCGGCCAGAACGCGGCTCGCCTTGACCTTGCCGCTGGAACAGGCCGATCCGGCCGATATGGCAAAGCCCGCCAGATCCATGGCCATCACCTGCGTCTCCCCCTTCCAGCCGGGCGCGATGATGCAGCTTGTGTTCGGCAGACGCGCCCCGTCCCTGCCTACAAAAATAGGCCCTGCGCCCAAATCAACAAGGACTGTTTCTAGAATATTTCTAAGTTTCTCAACCCGGGCCCAGACACCCGCTTCCAGATCGCGCATCGCGGCCTCAACTGCGGCCCCGAAGCCCGCGATTCCAACAATGTTTTCAGTACCAGAGCGCCGCCCCATCTCCTGCCCGCCACCCAAGCTGAGCGCAGAAATATCCACACCTTGCTTGACGATCAGCGCACCCACGCCCTTGGGACCGCCCAACTTATGCGCCGAACAAATGGCCAGATCCGCACCGCTCCAGGAAAAGGCGAAGGGCACGCGGCCCAGCGCTTGCGTGATATCCAGCAAAAGCGCCCGCTCGCCGCTGCCCGGCGCCTCGCTCAGCACGCCGGTCTCGGAATTGGCCGGGCCCATCGCATAGATTGCGCGACCGTCACCTTCCCGCGCATGGGCAAAGACCGCATCATGGGCCGTCGGATCCACCTCAACCGCACCCGGCCAATCGGCCAGCACGCGCGCGGCTTCCGTCGCGCCAGAGGTAAACACCACTTCCTGCGGCTGGCAGCCCACACCCGCCGCCACCTGCGCCCGCGCCCGCTCCACGAGGGCCTTCGCAGCACGCCCTTCCCCATGCACGGAAGACGGATTGCCGACGACATCCATCGCCGCCTCCATCGCCGCCCGC
Source organism: uncultured Roseovarius sp. (assembly GCA_964389425.1). Lineage (GTDB taxonomy): Bacteria > Pseudomonadota > Alphaproteobacteria > Rhodobacterales > Rhodobacteraceae > Roseovarius. The sequence continues at coordinate 10,054 of CAYMEC010000067.1, read as the reverse complement.
GCCTCGGGTCTCAAAGGCGCCGTCGCATTATAGTCGAGGTAAACGCGCGCCACGCCTCACGCCTTTCTTTTTGCTGCAAATATCCCGGAGGGTGTCCGCCGTCTTGCAAAGGCGAAAGTGTCGCGGTTGAGGCGGTCACGGGCGAAACTCCGGTGGGGGCAGCGCCCCCATGAAAGACTTTGGCGATCCTCAAACATCATCCACCACCTCCAAGAGCGATGGCACGGCCGGGCACGGCACAAGCGCGTTCTCGATCACATCCGACAGCCGGGTCTGGTGCAAAAACACATAAACATGCGCGCTCAGCCCCTCCCACAACCGGTTGGTCATGGACTGTGCGCGCGACCCGCTGGACCCGCCAGAGGCACTCGCCCCCTTATGCAGCGCGTCAAAGGTTTCATCCACCGCCTCCAGCACGTCGCAAATGCGAATGTCAGACGGCACCTTGGCGAGCTTGTATCCCCCGCCCGGCCCTCGCACGGAGGTCACCAGCTCCGCGCGACGCAACTTCACGAACAGCTGTTCCAGATAGGGCAGAGAAATCCGCTGCCGCTTCGAAATCTCGCTCAACGCAACAAGGCTGTTGCCTTCCGGCATCCCTCCCTCGAGGGCGATATCGGCAAGCGCCACCATGGCGTATCGGCCTTTCGTGCTGAGTTTCATGGGGCGCCCTCACGCGAATTGATTGACCAAACCCGCCGCAATGCCTATTTGCTCTGCTACCTGAGGGCGATCCGTTCTTAGAATAATTCTAAGTAATCCGACTGGTTTCGTCAACTACACTCAGGCAGGGACAACGAAGGAAGCGCATATAAATGCCTGAGGTAATTTTCCCCGGCCCCGAAGGCCGGCTTGAAGGTCGATATCACCCCCAACGGGAAAAAGACGCCCCCATCGCAATCATCCTGCACCCGCACCCGCAATTTGGCGGCACGATGAACAACAAGGTGGTCTACAACCTCCACTATGCGTTCTACAACATGGGGTTCACCGTGCTGCGGTTCAATTTCCGCGGCGTGGGGCGCAGCCAGGGCGAATACGATCAAGGCGTGGGGGAGCTGTCTGATGCGGCGTCGGCGCTCGACTACCTTCAATCGATGAACAACAACTCCAAACACTGCTGGGTCGCGGGCTTTTCATTCGGCGCATGGATCGGCATGCAGCTTCTGATGCGCCGGCCAGAGATCACGGGCTTCATTTCCGTCTCGCCGCCGGCCAACATGTATGATTTTTCCTTCCTCGCCCCCTGCCCGTCCTCGGGGCTGATCATAAACGGAAGTGCCGATCGTGTGGCCCCGCCCGCAGACACGCTGTCACTCGTGAACAAACTGCACGAACAGCCCGGCATCACCATCACCCATGAAGAAATCGAAGGCTCCGGTCACTTCTTTGAAGACCCACACATGGACACGATGATCGGCAACGTGACGACCTACGTCAAACGCCGCCTGACGGAGACGACGCGCTAATGGGCGTGACCGAAGATCTGGCGGACGACCTTGCGTTAAAGGTGATCGAATATATCGATGCCACCGGCGATGAGGGCGTTATCAACCAGCTTGTGGGCGTTCTGGGTGCCACATCGCAGACGGCGGAAGAGGCGTTCCTGACCTCCCTGCGCGTGCGCCGCGCCAACATCAAGGCCCGCGCGCTGCTGGCGGAGAAGATAAAGGCCTACAAAGCCTCAAAAACGAAAGACACTTAAGCCCCGAAGTCTTTAAAAAACGTCGTTCGTATTCTTTTAAGGAATGCGAACGCTCAGCTTTCCGGGTCTTTGTAGACGCCCTGCTCTTCCAAGGCCTCGATCACCTCGCGCGGCATGTAATCCTCATCATGACGGGCCAGGATTTCGGTCGCGCGGAAGACGCCGTTTTCGTAGGTGCCCAAACCCACCATCCCTTCATTTTCGTTGAACAGGTCCGGCAGGATCCCGACATACGTCACCGGAACGCTCGCGCCCCCATCGGTCACGCGGAAACTGACTTCTTTGCCCTCACCGCGTATCAGCGTGCCTTCCTCCACCAGCCCGCCGATGCGGAACACCTCACTCGCGGGGGGCGGTTCGGCCAGCACCTGCGTGGGAGAGCGGAAGAAGTTGATCCCGTCGCGCATGGCGTAGCCGATCAGAACGGTGCTCAGAACCAGCGCCACCGTGGTGATCGCCAGGATCTGAATACGTCGCTGTTTCTTGAGCGTTTTCATACGGCTACCAGTCGTTGTTTACGGAAACACAGGGGCCATCATCAAGCCTTCGGCCTCATCATATCCCAACATCAGGTTCGCATTTTGTAAAGCCTGCCCGCTGGACCCCTTGGTCAGATTATCGAGCGCGGCGATGACGATCGCGCGGCCCTCTATCCGGTCGCCCACGACGCCCACATGGCAGAAATTACTGCCCCGGATATGCCGCGTGCTGGGATGCTCGCCCATGGGCAGCACCTCGATGAAGGGCTCATCCGCATAGGCTTTGGCAAGGCTTGCATGCACAGCCTCAGGCGCACCCTTTACATAAACAGTGGCCAGTATCCCCCTGTTTGCAGGCAACAAATGCGGCGTGAACTGGACCATCACAGGGCGCCCCGCGATCTTGGAAAACTCCTGATCGAACTCCGCCAGATGCCGATGCGTGCCGCCCGCGGCATAGGCATGCGACCCTTCGGAAAGCTCTGCATGCAGCAGGTTTTCCTTCAACGCCCGACCGGCCCCGCTGACCCCGGTTTTCAAATCAATGATGATCTCATCCAGATCAATCACGCCGTCTGCAATGAGCGGCCTCAGCGCATATTGCCCTGTCGCGGCATTGCACCCCGTCCCGGCCACAAGCCGCGCTGTCCGGATATCTTCGCGGTAGAACTCCGTCAGGCCATAGACCGCCTCCGCCTGACATTCCAACGCGTCATGTTGGCCGCCGTACCAGCGGGCATATTCCTCGGCGTCCTCCAGCCGGAAATCTGCGCTCAGATCGACGATTTTCAGGTCCTTCGGCAGCGCCTTGATCACCGCCTGGCTTGTCGCATGGGGCAGCGCGCAAAAGCACAGATCAATGCCGGAAAAATCAATCTCGTCAATCGTCACCAATGCGGGCAGATCCAGATGGCGCAGATGCGGAAACACCTGGGCCATCGTCTGCCCTGCCTTGGAATTGGCCCCGAGGGCGGCAATCTCCAAGCCCGGATGGGTGGCGATGAGCCGGACAAGTTCGGCGCCGGTGTAACCAGAGGCGCCCAGAATGGCGATTTTATGGGTCATGTCAGACCTCTTTCATGTGTCATGTGGGATTTAGGCGGAAACGGATCGCATCGCAATGCGACCCGTAAGCCGATCAGGCGGCAGAAAAGGTGATCTGTCGTCGCAAAAACTGCGTCGCGCGGTCCGACACGCGACCCGGATCGCCCGTGGTCAGGTACTCAATCGGGCCTGACTCGCCGCCCATCCGCGGATGGCGCGTCAGGTAATCGGCCAAGCTGTCCGCCACCAATGCGGCTTGCGAATACACTTTCACATCCGCCCCCAGCGCATCCTGGAACACATCCTGCAACAACGGATAATGCGTGCAGCCCAGCACCGCCGCCTGCGGATCAGGCATCTTGCGCTTCAAAGCCTCCACATGGGACCGCACCAGCGCCTCTGCGAGGATCATGTCCCCATCCTCAATCGCATCCACGACACCGCCACAGGCCTGCGCCTCCACATCCACGCCGATCGCCCGAAACGCCAGTTCCCGCTGAAAGGCGCGGCTGGCAACCGTGGCGGGCGTGGCAAAAAGCGCCACATGCTTTACCGCCACTTCGCGCGGCGGGGAATTGTCGCCCCATTGCCGCTCCGTCAGTGCCTCGATCATGGGCACAAACACGCCCAACACGCGCTTGCCCTCCGGCACGCCGCTTTCCTGCATCCGGCGCAGGGCTGCGGCAGACGCGGTGTTACAGGCCAGAACCACAAGGTCACAACCCCGGTCCCAAAGCGTGCGTACATGGCGCCGGGTCAGGTCATAAATGTCATCCGAGGTCCGCACCCCGTAAGGCGCATTTTCATGATCGGCGAAATAGACAAACGACTGATCAGGAAGGGTTTTTGCCACCGCATCCAGCACAGTCAGCCCGCCAAGGCCACTATCGAAAATCCCAACTGCCATGGTTCTCGCGTTTCAGTATTCGAACCCAACCGCACCGGGTGCTATGGGCTTCGGAGACAGCTCATAGGTCTTTTCGCGCAGGAATGCCATCAGCGATTTGGCATCCTTGACGCGATCCCCAAGGGCCGCGCGGGTGATCGGCGCACCGACATGCACGCGCACCGGTGTGTCCACGCGGCGCCCGAACTCATTGATCAAAAGCGCCATGCGCAACGTCACATGCAAATGGCTCGCGATCTGCCAGAGGCGGCTGTTCTGCCCTTCAAAAAACAACGGGATCACCGTGGCGTCCGATTTTGCAATCATCCGTGCCGTAAAGCTGCGCCAGCCGGGATCCAGCGGGCGCGCCAGAGGTTTCGCCGCCGTGCTGACCGTTCCGCCTGGGAAAATGCCGATCGCTCCGCCCTGCCTCAGGTAATCCAGCGACGTCTTGCGCGTTTGCAGGTTCAGCGCCACCGCCTCTTTCGTGTCGTCAAAACTCACCGGCAGGATCACGCGTTGCAGGTCTTCGGCCTTCTGGAACACGGAATTAGCCAAAATCCGAAAATCCCCCCGCGTCTTGCTGAGGATATGCCCCATCATGAGTCCGTCGAGGATACCATAAGGGTGGTTGGCCAGCAGAATAATGGGCCCCGTTCGCGGGATCGTCGCAAGCGAACCGCGGGCGATCTCAAGACTCAACCCGTAGCGTTCCACCATCACCTGCCAGAAATCCTGCCCCCCGGCGACATCGCGTTCATAGCCTTCCGCGCGTTTGATCAACTGAATGCGACCCGTCAGGTTTTCCATCGTGCGGATGACCGCGCGCCCCCCTCGGGTCTGGGCGGAATAGGCGTAACTGATATCGCGGGCCGTGTGGCGATGATGCTGTCTGAACTGCATGGCGGGCCTGTTTGATCCTGGGTGTGCTCGAATGCCATTTCTTAACCCAAGGCGTGTAAAGGAAGTGCAACATTGATGTAAATTCACGCGTTTGTTTCCAGCCCGGTATGAATTGCGCAACGTGTTGTCTCACCCCCCTAACCTTTGCTGTACTGTCACCCTATTTCTGATATTCGAAGAACACGAAGGGTGGCGAGCACATGGATTGGGACAAACTCAGGATTTTTCACGCCGTCGCCGATGCGGGCAGCCTGACCCATGCGGGCGACCAGTTGCACCTGTCCCAATCCGCAATTTCGCGCCAGATCCGCGCCTTGGAGGAATCACTCAACTCCACCTTGTTTCACCGTCACGCGCGTGGCCTCATCCTGACCGAACAGGGTGAGCTTCTGTTCGATGCCACCCGCGCCATGGCCAAGCGTCTCGACACTGCAACGGCCCGCATCCGCGACAGTGAAGAGGAGGTATTTGGCGAATTGCGCGTCACGACGACAATTGGCTTTGGCACGCTCTGGCTGGCCCCCCGCCTGCCCCAGCTGTTTGAAAAATACCCCGAACTCAATCTCGACCTCATGCTGGAGGAACGCGTGCTCGACCTGCCCATGCGGGAAGCCGATGTCGCCATCCGCATGAAAGAACCCAGCCAGGCCGATCTCATCCGCAAGAAGCTGATGAGCGTTCATATGTGCCTGTTCGCTACGCGCGAGTATCTGGAAACCCATGACGAACCCAAAAGCCCCGAAGACCTCGGGAAACACCGGGTCATTTGTCAGAGCCCACGTTCCACCCAAGTCGGGGCCGGCGCCACGCTGGTGAAGGAAATCATGACGTATGATATTCCCACCCTTCTGACCGTGAACAATTATTTCGGTGTGCTGCAAAGCGTTTTGGAGAACCTGGGCATCGGTGTTTTGCCCAATTACGTGAGCCATGACTTCCCGCAACTGGTGCGGATCTTGCCCGAAATCGAAAGCTCCGATGTGCCCGTGTTCCTCGCTTATCCGTCGGAATTGCGGCACTCACAACGGATCGCAGCGTTCCGCGACTTCGTTCAGGAAGAGATCGTGAGTTATCGAAAACAGCTGCAAAATCAATCAGATGGATGAAAAATTGGGCCAAATGCCCATGAGATATGCATGCAACACATAGCGGGGTTGTTGCAGGCGCAGCATATTTTTCCTTGAACGACTCAAACCCGAGGCCTAGTTCGGGATCATGGAAGACGCTGACGCGTTTTTCATACCTCCCTGTTGGACTTCGGCCGAGCTTAGTGCTCGGCCTTTTTTTTGGCCTATAGTGAGCGCATGAGCAGATCCTTCTCCCTTCGCCCGGCAACAGTCGAAGACCTCACCAGCCTGTCCCGGCTGTGCCTGCGCTCCAAAGCGCACTGGGGCTATGATGCCGCCTTCATGGAGGCATGCGTGCCAGCGCTCACGCTGACAGAGTCGGATTTGACCGATAACCTGCTGGTCGTCGCCGAAGCGAGGGGCGTTCCGGCTGGCATCGCGCAACTCGCCGGTGATCCGGACGACATGGAGATTGACCGCCTTTTCATCGACCCGCCCTACATCGGCACCGGATGCGGGCGCATCCTCTTCGACTGGTGCATCACGACAGCGCGGGCGCGCGGCGCAACCCGGCTGATGATCGAGGCCGACCCCGGTGCGGCCCCGTTCTACGAACATATGGGGGCCGTTCGTGTCGGCGAGGCCCCGTCCGGCGCTATCCCGGGCCGCATGCTGCCTCTGCTCGAAATCGCGATCTAGACGGCTTCGCTAGGCCCCGGTCTGGCGATCCCGCCCTCAGTTCAGCAGCACTTTATCCATGCATTCTCGGACGACTTCCGAGCGACAGCCTGCAACTGCCAATTCGCCAGGCCCTGGGTGGGGCCTAGCGAAGGCGCGGCGGCCCAAGGGCCTTGATTCCGCGCCATTAGCTCAAAACGGGCAAGTCCACCTCACTAAACCGCGTCAACGCCTCCGCCCCGCTTTGCGTGATCACAATATTCTCCTCATGCACCATCAGGCACCCGTCCACCGTCTCCACATACGGCTCCAACGTGATCACCATGCCGGGCTCCAATACACTCTCATCCTCCGCGGTCAGCGACAGTCCTTCGGTCAGCTGCATCCCCAGCCCATGCCCCATGCGCCCCGCGCCATCACCGCGCCCGACGATATCTGCCATGGCCTGCCACACATCCCGCGCCATCGCGCCGGGACGTGCGGCCTCAAACCCTGCCGCCGTCGCCTCGATGATCCGCGCATGCCCCGCCCGCGCCGCATCCCCCGCGCGCCCGATGGCGAAATTGCGGTCATAGTCGCAGAAATACCCACCCCGGATCGCGCCGGTATCCAGCATCAGCACATCGCCCTCGGCCAACGGCGTATCCGGAGCGGGCGAAATCACGTCGCCATAGCCCGCAGGCCCGACGCCACCGGCCAGATACGGCACCCAATCCGCGCCCTCCTCCAGCAGCAACCGCTGAAACCCGCGAAACACCTCGGCCACGGGCACACCCGCTTGCGCAATTTCTCCCATCCTGTCAAAAGCGCGGCCCGCCAGCGCACAGGTTTCGGCAATCCGCGCCACCTCCGCCGCCGATTTGATTGCCCGCAACGACGCCATGAGGCCCGCATCCGCCACCACCTCAAGCCCTGTGCGCACCCGCTCGAAATCCGCCATCGGCATGCGCAGATGCGTTTCATAGCCCATCGGAACGGCCACCGGGCCACCCATCTCCTGCAAGGCGGCACGCAGCAAGCTCACACCGTCATCATCCGGGCGCGGCGCAGGCCACGTGCGGATGTCGTCGATCCAGGTCGAGGCCATCAGCGCCTCCCCGATCGACGGAATCACGGCAACGGGCTTGCCCGAAGCGGGAATGATCAGAAACCACGACCGGCTCGGGCTTTCCCAAAACCGCGTCAGAAAGCCGGTGAAATAGCGAATGTCAGCCTCGGTCGTCAGCAGCAACGCCCCCGCGCCGAGCCGCGCCAAACCGTCCTGTGCACGCGCTGTTCGCGCCGCGTATTCGTCGTCGGGAAACCCTTCACTCATGATGGGCGCTCACGGCTCCGCCTGCTCACTCAGGATACACAGCGCGCGCGCGCCTTCCCCCAGTTCCATACCACGCAGACACGCCAACCCTGCCGCACCGGAGGGCGTGCTGGACAGACCTTGGGCGCTCAGCGGTTCCAGAATGGCATGGCCTTCCTCTTCGCTGATCAATGCAAACTGATCGGCATCCACTGCCAACTGGTTGAGCGCAATAAGCGAGGGGATCTTGCAATCCAGCCGCCCCATGTCGGACACACCGCCCGTGGTCTCAACCGGTTTGCCCGCACGGATACTGGCCTCCAGCGCAGGCGCCATATCCGGCTCCACCACGATGATCTGCGGGCCATCCCCCCATACCTGCCGAAAATGTTGGGAACAGGCGCAGGCGAGCCCCCCAACACCGGCCTGCAAAAAGATATGCGTGGGCGGGGCGGGCATCTGCCGCGCGGCCTCGGCGGCCATGGTCAGATACCCCTCCATCAACCGATGCGGGCGTTCAAAATATCCTTCCCACGACGTGTCCGACAACAAGATCCACCCTTGCGCTTCGGCCTCCGCCATCGCGGCCTCCATGCTGGCCTGGTAATCATCGCCCGCGCGCTCCACCCGCGCGCCATGGCCACGCAGGCGGTCGGCAAAGCTCTCCGGCACAGTGTTGGACAAGTACACCACCGCGTCGGCCCCGAACCGCTTGGCCCCAAAAGCCAGCGACAGCCCATGATTGCCCGCGCTCGCCGTGGCGTAGGTGCGCCCCGTCAAAGCCGTGCTCATATCCTCGGCACCGCTGTCTATCGCGTCGTGGGCCACCACATAGGCCGCCCCCAGCGCCTTGAAACTGCCCAATCCCATGCGCGGGCGCTCATCCTTGACCCATGTCTCGCAGCCCATGCCGCTGGCTTGCACCAAAGGTGTCTCCCCGGGGATCAGATGTGAGGCCACGACCTTTTCCGCCAACTCGGATGCGCTGCTGGCCATCGGCGCACCAGACATCATGTTCTGAGGCAATCCCCGCCCGCGAAAGCCGTTCTGTGTGATCTGCATGGCACTCCCCTGACCCTTTCGCGACACAATGGCAAAACCGCACGTTCCGTCAAGCCAGACCTCTTCCCCCTGCCCGATCTATCGCCTAAAGAACCCTCAAGCAGTCATCGGGGGATACGAGTGCAATGCAGGAACCTGCCATCACGCCGGAATTGATCGAAAGCCACGGGCTAAAGCCCGACGAATACGATCGCATTCTGGAGATCATCGGGCGGGAGCCTTCCTTCACCGAACTCGGGATCTTCTCCGCGATGTGGAACGAACACTGCTCCTATAAATCCTCCAAGAAATGGCTACGCACCCTGCCCACCGATGGCCCTCAGGTGATCTGCGGCCCCGGCGAAAACGCAGGCGTCGTGGACATTGGCGATGGCCAGGCCGTGATCTTCAAAATGGAGAGCCACAACCACCCCTCCTACATCGAACCCTATCAGGGTGCGGCCACCGGCGTCGGGGGCATTCTGCGCGATGTGTTTACCATGGGCGCGCGGCCCATTGCCTCGATGAACTCGCTCAGCTTCGGGTCGCCCGACCATCCCAAAACACGGTCGCTGGTCCACGGCGTGGTCGCAGGAATCGGCGGCTATGGCAACGCGTTCGGCGTGCCCTGCGCGGGCGGCGAAGTGCGGTTTGATCCGGCCTATAACGGCAACTGCCTCGTCAACGCCTTCGCAGCTGGCCTCGCCGACGCCGACAAGATTTTCTACTCCGCCGCCTCGGGCGTGGGGATGCCCGTGGTTTATCTGGGTGCCAAGACCGGGCGCGATGGCGTGGGCGGGGCGACCATGGCCTCCGCCGAATTCGACGAAAGCATCGAAGAAAAGCGCCCCACCGTGCAGGTCGGTGATCCCTTTACAGAAAAACGCCTCATGGAGGCCTGTCAGGAACTGATGCGCGCCGGCGCAGTGATCTCCAATAAGGCAGTGTTCGCCGCCG
>CAYMEC010000066.1:0-19663 GCA_964389425.1 uncultured Roseovarius sp. | reverse complement strand
CGATGGCGCGCGGCTGAACATGGAACTGACCGTCAACACCGGCAAGGGCTATGTGGCCGCTGATAAGAACAAGCCGGAAGATGCGCCCATCGGCCTCATTCCGGTCGATGCGATCTATTCGCCCGTGACGCGCGTCAGCTACGACGTGCAGCCGACGCGGGAAGGTCAGGTTCTGGACTATGACAAACTGACGATGAAGATCGAAACCGATGGCTCGATCACGCCCGATGACGCCGTGGCCTTTGCTGCGCGCATCTTGCAGGATCAGCTGTCCATCTTCGTGAACTTCGAAGAGCCCGAAGCAGCAGGCCGTCAGGATGAAGACGATGGACTGGAATTCAACCCGCTTCTGCTCAAGAAGGTCGACGAACTGGAACTGTCCGTGCGCTCTGCCAACTGCCTCAAGAACGACAACATCGTCTATATTGGTGATCTGATTCAGAAGACCGAAGCAGAGATGCTGCGCACGCCGAACTTTGGCCGCAAGTCGCTCAACGAGATCAAGGAAGTGCTCTCTGGCATGGGCCTGCACCTCGGCATGGATGTCGAAGACTGGCCGCCGGACAACATCGAGGACCTCGCCAAGAAGTTCGAAGATCAATTTTAATGCGTGGGCCGGGGTTAGCCCCGGCTCACCGAACCCGCACCGACGTAATACCGACGCGATACCGACGTAATACAGACGTGCAAAAAACGGGCAATCCCGCCCCAAGGAGAGTTGGTGACACGCATCGCCAACCAGACAAAGAATAAAGCTAAGGAGACTAAGAAATGCGTCACGCACGAGGCTACCGCCGCCTGAACCGCACCCATGAGCACCGCAAGGCGCTGTGGGCCAACATGGCCGGCTCGCTCATCGAACATGAGCAAATCAAGACCACGCTGCCCAAGGCCAAAGAGCTTAAGCGCGTCGTTGAGAAACTGATCACACTCGGCAAACGCGGCGATCTGCACGCCCGCCGCCAGGCCGCAGCACAGCTGAAGCAAGACATGCACGTCGCCAAACTTTTCGAAGTTCTGGGCCCGCGCTATGCCGAACGCTCGGGTGGCTACACCCGCGTGCTGAAGGCTGGTTTCCGCTATGGTGACATGGCACCGATGGCGATAATTGAATTCGTGGATCGCGATGTGGACGCGAAGGGCGCCGCTGACCGGGCACGCAACGCCGCCGAAGAAGCCGCTGAAATCGAAGAATAAATTCGGGTTCACCCTGAAAAAACCCCGCTCTGTTCGAGCGGGGTTTTTTTTGTTGCGAGTCTCGTGAGGCTGTTAGCCGATGCGGCCCATTTCCACGGCCACATCCGCCATCCGGCACGAAAAGCCCCATTCATTGTCATACCACGCGAGGACCCGAACCAAACGTCCGCCGGTGACCCGCGTCTGAGCGGGCGCAAAGATGGAGCTTTCTTCCGTATGGTTGAAATCCACGCTGACCTTGGGCTCTGGGTCATAACCCAGAACACCCTTCAGCTTGCCCGCCGCGGCTTCCGCCACGACCTCATTCACGTCATCGGCGGTGACATCCTTCTTGGCCACAAAAGTCAGATCAACCGCTGAAACGTTCGGCGTCGGCACACGAATGGCCGATCCATCCAGTTTGCCCTTCAGATCCGGCAGCACCTCCCCCAGCGCCTTCGCCGCCCCCGTCGACGTCGGAATCATCGACATCGCCGCCGCCCGCGCGCGGTAGAGATCCTTGTGGCGACGATCTAGCGTTGGCTGGTCGCCCGTGTAGGCATGTATCGTGGTCATGATGCCGCTTTCGATCCCGATACCTTCATGCAGAACCTTAGCCACCGGGGCCAGGCAATTGGTCGTGCACGATCCGTTAGAGATCATTTTTTCCTCGGCTTGCAGATCCTCATGGTTCACGCCGTAAACCACTGTGCGGTCAACGTTTTTTCCCGGTGCAGACAGCAGCACCTTGCCCGCGCCCTGATCCAGATGCACCTTGGCTTTTTCGCCATCGTTGAATTTTCCTGTGCATTCCAGCACCACATCGACGCCGGACCAGTCGAGCTCTTTCATGTCATAGGTTGAAAACATCTCCATCGGGCCGCGGCCCAAATCCATCGTGCCGTCGCCCAGCGTCACCTCGTTGGGAAAACGCCCATGGACACTGTCATACTTGATGAGATGAGCCGCTGTCTCCAGCGGGCCCGTAGCATTCACCTTGACCACCTTGACGTCGTTGCGTGTCGACGTGGCGATATGGGCAAGCGTTGCCCGTCCGATGCGGCCGAAGCCATTGATCCCGACTGTGATGGTCATGCGCTTTGCTCCTTTTGAACAAGGGTTTGAGCGCCTTGTAGACGGGCCAAGAGGAGGCGGAAAGGTCTAAACCGCGTGGTAGCGTTAACCGTTATCGCAAAACCTGCAACGCGACTCCGATCCGGGTTTGGTCTTGCACCTTCGGCAATCCAAGCTAGAGCTAGATCCTGACAGGTGGGAGAAGACATATGAGCGGTTTGCTGGCACTTCTGGATGATGTCGCGGCTTTGGTCAAAGTTGCGGCGACCTCTCTTGATGACGTTGCAGGACAGGCGGTCAAGGCGGGGTCCAAGGCGGCGGGTGCGGTGATTGATGATGCGGCCGTCACGCCCAAGTACCTCAAGGGATTTGCCCCGGCCCGTGAACTTCCGATCGTATGGCGGATCGCACGCGGGTCCTTCATCAACAAGCTGGTCTTCTTGCTGCCCGTTGGCTTGTTGCTGGCCAATTTCGCACCCTGGATGATCCCGCCGCTTCTGATGCTTGGCGGGGCATATCTGTGTTTTGAAGGGGCGGAAAAAATCGTGCATGCATTGGGATTTGGCCATCATCATCATGACGGTCACGCCAAGGCCAAGCCGCAGGATCCGGCTCATCTGGAAGAAGAGCGCGTGTCCGGCGCCATCAAGACGGATTTCATCCTGTCGGCCGAGATCATGACCATCGCGCTGGCGGCCATCCCCGCAAGCACATTCTGGATGGAGGCGGGCACGCTGGCGCTTGTAGCGATTGGCATTACTGTGGCGGTCTACGGCTCTGTTGCGATCATCGTGAAAGCCGATGATGTCGGGCTTTATCTGGCGCAGAACGGCCCCATCGGCCTGATCCGTGGCCTTGGCCGGGGTATAGTAAAGTTCATGCCGACGTTCATGTGGCTCTTGATGGTGGTGGGCACAGCCGCAATGCTGTGGGTCGGCGGATCAATTATCCTGCACGCCCTGTCGGAGATGGGCTATCCGGAAATGTACAAATGGATCAAAGAGTTCGCCGCCAATGTTGCCGCCGGATTGGAAGGCGGTAAAGGCTTTGTGAAATGGGCTGTGACGGCGGTCATGGACGGGCTTTTGGGTCTGGCAATCGGGGTGTTGCTGATCCCCTTTGCCGCCCGTGTCATGACCCCGCTTTGGCAGCAGATCACACGATTGAACCCGATTGGATAACGCAAAGGGCATGGGTAGAAACCCACGCCTATTGCGGATCAGAGCAGGTCTTTGACCTTTTGAACGGCCGCATCTGCCGTGATGCCGAATTTTTCAAAGAGCACGTCCGCCGGGGCAGAGGCGCCAAAACCTGACATGCCCACAAACCCGGCCTTGTCCGCCCGACCACCATCGCCGATCAACCAGCGATCCCAGCCCTGACGGACACCCGCCTCGATGCCAACACGCACCTTCGGACCACGGCCCAGAACGCGGCGGCGATAGGCTTCGTCTTGCTCTTCAAAAAGTTCCCAACATGGCATGGAGACCACGCGGGTACCGATGCCCTCGGCCTCCAGCGCGGCGCGGGCGTCCATGGCGATCGACACCTCGGAGCCGGTGGCCAGAAGCACCGCTTTGAAATCGGCTTCTGCATCGGCCAGCACGTAAGCGCCCTTGGCGGACAGGTTGGCGTTCTTGTGCTCGGTGCGCAGTGTCGGGAGACCCTGACGGGTCAGTGATAGAACCGACGGCGTCGTCTTCGCCGAAAGCGCCAGTTCCCATGCTTCTGCGGTTTCCACCGTGTCGCAGGGCCTGAAAACCATGGTATTGGGCGTGGCGCGAGAGATGGCCAGATGCTCCACCGGTTGGTGGGTGGGGCCGTCCTCGCCAAGGCCAATGCTGTCATGGGTCATGACAAAGACCGTGGGCACCTGCATCAGCGCCGCAAGCCGCATCGAGGGCCGCGCATAGTCCGTGAAGCACATGAACGTGCCGCCATAGGGGCGAATGCCGCCATGCAATGCCATACCGTTCATGGCCGCAGCCATCCCGTGTTCGCGCACACCCCAGTGGATGTAACGCCCTTTGCGGTTGCCGGTGTCAAAGACAGTCATGTCCTTAGATTGCGTGTTGTTGGACCCTGAGAGATCCGCAGACCCGCCCACCGTTTCAGTCATGACAGGGTTGACGGCGTTGAGCACGATCTCGGAGGATTTTCGCGTGGCAACCTTTGCTGCATCTTCTGATGCGGCGCGCTTCACTTGTTTGATCGCGGCTGACAGGCGCTTTGGCGGGTCACCGGCGAGAATGCGGGCAAACTCGGCCTGACGGCGTTCGCTGACTTCAGACAGGCGCTCGGCCCAAGCCTTGTGTTCTGCCGCGCCGCGTGAGCCGATGGCTTCCCAAGCCTCTTTAACGTCAGCAGGCACCTCGAAAGGACCGCCTGTCCAACCATAGGCTTCTTTCGCCGCTTTCAACTGATCCGGATCGGTCAGCGCGCCGTGGCCTTTGGACGTATCCTGCGCGGCGTGGCCAAGAGCGATGTGGGTCTTGCAGGCAATCATCTTGGGCCGGGATCCGGATTGCGCCTGGGTTAGTGCAGCGTCGATGGCATCGGGGTCATGTCCATCCACCTCAATCACTTGCCATCCGGCAGACCGGAAACGGCGCACCTGATCCGTGCTGTCGGAGAGCTCCACGGTGCCGTCGATGGTGATGTTGTTGTTGTCCCAAAGTACAATCAGTTTGCCAAGCCTGTGACGGCCTGCAAGGGTGATCGCCTCTTGGCTGACACCCTCCATCAGGCAGCCATCACCGGCGATCACATAAGTCCGATGATCGACCAGTTTCTTGCCATAGCGCGCGCGCAAGATCTCTTCGGCCATGGCAAAACCGACCGAGTTTGCAATGCCCTGGCCCAGTGGGCCAGTCGTCGTTTCAATGGCGGGGTGCAGGAAGTTTTCGGGATGACCCGCTGTTGGTGCTTTCCACTGGCGGAAGTTGCGCAGCGCGTCGATTTCCATGCCTTTGTAACCTGTCAGGTGCAAAAGCGAATAAAGCAGCATGGACCCGTGTCCCGCAGACAGGATGAAGCGATCCCGGTCTGGCCAATCGGGGGCAGAGGCATCGAATTTCAGGTGCTTCTCAAAAAGCACCGTCGCCACGTCTGCCATACCCATGGGCATGCCGGAATGGCCAGAATTGGCGGCGGCCACGGCATCCAGCGTCAGGGCTCTGATGGCGGCGGCCTTGGTCCAGTGTTCGGGGTGAGCAGAGCGAAGGGCGTTTATGTCCACGAGGCACAACTTTCAGCAAGATAAGAGTTAAATTCTGCATATCAGGCACGGATCAAAGTGCAAGCGAAGTCATGGTTGCTGCCAAGTCGAACAGGTCTGCGCAGCACCCAAAGTGGGGGGAGCCTTTTTCCCAGCGATTATGTAGACTTGAGAGGAAAGCCTCAGGCAGCGATTCGCGCGAGTGCCAGATGCGCTGCCCAGGCGGGGAGAAGAAAGGCAGTAACATGAGCCAAATCGAAGAGCTTCAGGGGCGCATTGCGAGTGCTTTGGATCGGATCAGCCAGAGGCTGGAGGTTCAGGCGACATCCCAAGCAGATGCGCAGGAAATGGAGGAGTTGCAACAATCGCTCGCGGAAGAGCGCAGTGCAGTGCAGCAACTGGAAGAACGCAACAAGGCCCTCAATGACAAGATCGCTGCACTTGAAATGCAGATCACGGGGTTGAAGGCGGAGGTGGAAGCCGCGGCCTCCGCCACGCCGCCGTCCATTCAACTGCCCGATATGATGGGACAAGTGGGATCCACGATCGCTCAACTGCGCGAAGCCAATGAATCGCTGCAAGGCAGCAATGAACGTCTGCGTGAGGCCCATAGTGCCAACGTGAGTGAGCCGCATCTGATCAATTCGGGCATGATGGCAGAACTCGAAGGCCTCAAAGCCATGAGGGAGATGGATAAGGCGGAGCTGACATCCATTCTGGAAACGCTTGAGGCCGTGCTTGGACCCAACGACAGCGCGACAGCGCAAGGAGGCGCGTGATGCCTGAGATCGAAATCGAAATCGGTGGCCGTACTTTTGAGGTGTCCTGCCAAGAAGGTGAAGAGCACTACCTGAAATTCGCTGCCAAGATGCTGGATGAAGAGGCGTCCGTGTTGACTGCCCAGATCGGGCGCATTCCGGAGGCGCGGATGCTGCTGATGGCCGGGCTTATGCTGGCCGACAAGACAGCCGCCATGCAGGACAAACTGCGCGAGGCGGA
This sequence comes from uncultured Roseovarius sp., assembly GCA_964389425.1. Classification (GTDB taxonomy): domain Bacteria; phylum Pseudomonadota; class Alphaproteobacteria; order Rhodobacterales; family Rhodobacteraceae; genus Roseovarius. The sequence continues at coordinate 13,197 of CAYMEC010000066.1, read as the reverse complement.
GGACAAGATGGCTGAGAAAGAGGCCGAACTTGACCAGTTGCGCAGCGCGCCAGCGCCAGAGCCAAAGACGATCGAGGTTCCCGTGGTGCCCGACGCCGTGACCGATACGATGGCAGAATTGGCGGCCCGCGCCGAAGCCTTAGCCGATCAAATGGCGCCCGAAGCTCAGATGTAAGGCGAACAGGCGGACTGCATTCCACAGGCTGCCATCACTGCATCCTCAATGCACCATCCATCCGGATCACTTCCCCGTTGAGGTAGTCGCACCCGACGATGAACCCGGCGAGGGCCGCATACTCCTCTGGACGGCCCAGGCGCTTGGGGCATGTGACATCTTGCGCCAAGCCGTTCTGCACCTCTTGCGGCAGACCCATCAACATCGGTGTCAGAATGATCCCCGGAGCAATGGCCATGACCCGAATGCCTTCACGCGCCAGATCGCGCGCCATGGGCAGGCTGAGGCCGACAATGCCGCCCTTGGACGCCGCATAGGCCGCTTGGCCCTTTTGTCCGTCAAAGGCCGCGATTGAGGCGGTGTTTATGATCACACCGCGCAGGCCGTCCTCTGAGGGGTCGTTTTGCGCGATCTCGGCAGCCGCGAGACGGGCGACGTTGAAAGAGCCCACCAGATTGATGTCGATCGTGCGCTGGAAGGTGGCAAGATCGTGCGGGCCGTCTTTGCCCAGCACCTTCGCCCCCGTGGCGATGCCTGCGCAATTCACGGCGCAGTTGATGCGGCCCATCGCGGATTTGGCGGTCTTGATCGCGTCAGTCACAGAGCCTTCATCGGTAACATCGGTTTCAGCGAATGTGGCACCGATTTCTTCTGCGACTTGTGGTCCGCGCGTTGTATCGCGGTCGAAGATCGTCACCTTTGCGCCGAGTTCCCGGAAATGGCGTGCGGTGGCTTCGCCGAGGCCGGAAGCACCCCCGGTGATGACGGCGGCTGTGTCTGTGAGGCGCATGTGTGGCTTCCTTTATTGCCGTGGTAAACCGGCATCACCGGAGTGTCAAAGTGGGCGCTTGAAAGACCGGGCCGTGAGCATGAGACCGGCCACAGTGATCAAAATGCGGATGATGTGGTGCAGCGTGACAAAGGCTGGATTGGCTTGCAGGCTCAGCGCGACCAAGGACATCTCCGTTACGCCGCCGGGGGCGAAACTGATCAGCAGCACGTCAAAGGGCTGACCTGTCAGCGGCACAAGCGCGCTGGCGAAAACCGCCGAGACGAACAGCATGCTGCCGACCGACAGAAGGGACAACCCGACGCCCCGCAGCACGAGCGCTCGCGACAGACCGGTAAACCGCATGCCAAGCGCAGTGCCCACGATGATCTGGGCGAGTTTGATCAACCAGTCGGGCATATCGATCTGAAAAAGTCCGGTCAGGGACAGGATTGCGGCCATCAACATTGGCCCGGTGATCTGTTGCGCGGGCAGGCGGAGGATGCGACCCAGCAGAAGGCCTGATGCGCCGGCCAAGGCTACGAATGGAAGGTCGGTCCATGGCACATCGCGGGTGGAAAAACTTATGCCTGCGGCAGACCCCACCGGTTCGCCCAAGTAGATCGAAAGCCCGATCGGCAGGGCGGTCACTACAATGACGATGCGCAGGAATTGCTGCAACGTGAGGCGCGCCACATCGCCGCCTGCCTCTTCGCCCATGGCCAGTGACTCGAACAAGCCTCCCGGAGAGCCTGCGTAGAAGGCGGTAGGGCGATCATAGCCACCAAGGCGGCGGAAGATCCAGTAATTGAAGCCTTGGCAGATGACGACAAACAGGATGAGCGCGGCGAAACTGATCACAAGCCGGGAGGCATTGGCAAAGAGGTCTGGCGTGACCTGCGCGCCAATAATAAGGCCAATGACGGCAATGAAGACGAGTCGCAAGCGGGCAGGGAACGTGTAGCCTTCTGGCAAAAAATGGGGCAGGGCCAGCGCCACGCTGCCTGCGGTCAGAAGCGGACCGATCATGTAGGGCAGGGGCAAGCCAAGACGGTCGGCCAAAAGGCCCGCCAAAGCGCCAAGCACAATGAGCGTGATTGTGGTTAGGTGCGTCATTTGCCGTTCATGAAGCACTCCGCTTAGAGCATTGCAACAAATGGCTGGGCAAAGGACGGGAATTGGGGTTGGGTGACGCGACGCAATAAATGAGGGCCACCATGACCACGACAGACCTTTCCCTAGAAGAAATCTATGCTTTGGCACGCGATGCCATGCTGGCCAATGGATGCAATGACGCCAACGCTGACGCCCTCGCGGATATCGTGATGCGGGCGGAACGGGACGGGTCCCATTCCCACGGGCTGTTTCGCGTGCCAGGATATGTGAAAGCGCTGAGAAGCGGCAAGGTGGATGGCAAGGCGGACCCCAAAGTCACGCGGCGCACACCGTCCGTGGTCCATGTGGACGGGGGCGGGTGTTTTGCACCATTGGCGCAGGCTGTGGGCCTGCCGGTGTTGGCCGAAGCCGCGGCAGACACCGGTGCGGCTGCTTTGTCTTTGACCGGCATTCACCATTTCGCGGCGCTTTGGCCGGAGACGGAGTTCCTGGCCGATCGTGGCCTCGTGGGCATCGCCTGCACGGCCTACATGCCCGCGGTCGCGCCGGCCGGGTCGACCGAGAAACTCTTTGGCACGAACCCCATCTCTTTTGCTTGGCCAAGGCCCGGTGCAACACCGCTTTGCTATGATATGGCGACGGCGTCGATGGCCATGGGGGACGTCATGATCGCAGAACGCGACGGCAAATCCGTGCCGGAAGGCACAGGTCTTGACGCAGAAGGCCGGCCCACCACGGACCCCGCGAAGATTGCCGGTGGCGGGGTGCTTTTGCCTTTTGGCGGCTACAAGGGCTCGGCCATAGCGCTAATGGTGGAGCTGTTGGCGGCAGGGCTCACGGGCGAACGCTTCAGTTTCGAAGCCGCAGAGGCGGACAACGGCGACGGCGGCCCGCCACGCGGGGGAGAGATGATTTTGGCACTATCCCCGGCCGTCATTGCGGGGGATGGGTGGGAGGCTCACGCCGAAGGATTTGTAGACAGGTTGCGCGGGCTTGACGGCGTCCGCCTTCCCGGAGAGCGACGCCACAAAAACCGGCAGGATACGGGGCCAAGGGCGATCAATTCAACTTTGGTTGAAACCATTCGTGGTCTGAGCTGACTGCATACAATTTCTGCATATCGCAGTGCGTAACATATGCTGAAACACTTCGGTTCGAGCACGCGATTTAGAGGAGCCGTTGCGTCTTCTGTCGTTGGCGCTTAGGAACCACGTGGATGTTTAGAGCCAAACCGGGTCTTCAGCCATCTTAGCGGTTGCGTCATACGCCAAGATGTGGAGTTCAGTAATGCCTGCCTTTCCAATTCCAAGTGGTTGTTACGCGCTTTCATCTTGACCCAAGCCGCTTTTGACGACGCGAGCGATGCTTCGTTTGCGGATAGACTTGCCTGGGCTGCCTGCAGCTGCGCCACGACCAAGTTTTTGTTTTGTTTTTCAGACAAAAATAGGTCGGACATGTTGGCGAGTTCTTGGCCGAGCCGTTTTGCGTCTTCTTCGTGCTGCTGGAGCAGTTGCTCAAGTTCTTGCTGTTTGATTGCCGTCGTTTTGGAAAGAGCGGTTAGCTCTTCACGGTAATCCTCAAGTTCGGCGCTTTGCTTGTCCAATGCTTTTTGTAGGTCGGATATCTCGGTTTGGAGAGTTTCTTTTTCTTGTTTGTGGACTTTTGTTAAACCGTCATTGGCTTTCATTTGTCTATTCAACTGTTGTTTTGACAAGCTCAATGCTGCATCGGAGCGTTCGAGTTTTTTGGTCAGATCGCCAACGGCTCTTTGGTGTTCTCGCAGTTGCGCCCTGCACTCGATCAGTTCGGCCCGCGCGCCGCTGCTTTTTGCCGATTGAGTTTCTCCTCTGGGCTGGGCCAAGGAGCTGAATGCGATACAACTGATATCGAAAGCAGTCCGTATGTCATCCAAGCGGGCGGCATCTTTAGCTTCCTCGGTACCCGAAGCGAGGCGTTCCAGAATAGCATAACTATCACGAACCCAGGGCGAGATCTGGGGGTGTTGCAAAACGGTGTGATCAGCAACATTCTGATTTTGCAAATCAGTTGAAATGAATGACGTCAGATACGATTCACTTTCGGAAGTTGCATTTGGCCATTCGACACTCAGAGAATTCTGGATACGCATCGCAACGCTCTTCCAGTCTTTCAATAGCGCGGTGTAGCTAGTGAACACTCTTGGCAATTCTCGGCTGGACGCTTCTGCATCTAAAATGTGGCGAAGCCAAAGCAGGCAGCCGAACCGGGGGTCAAATCCGTCCCGTTCTCGTAAAGAAGCGGCGACCTCCAAAGGGTTGCGATGCGTGTGAACGACAAGAGGTTGTATGTCCATATCCTGAAGTGCGTTTATCCAAAAGGTCAAGAAGCGACAGATGCGGGGATCTTTAACCACGAACAAGGGAGACCCACCAAACTCGGCTTGGATCATCTCCTTAAGGCGAAGCCGAAACTCTTCAGCCTTTGCGGTGTCGTACCACGCTTGCGGAAAAGGCCTATAGTCTTCCCACAGCGTTTCCGCTGAGTCCAACATTTCATCGTGAAGTTCGGAGAGTGGCAGCGACTCAAAATGGCCTTTGCGGTTTCGATCATTGGCTTGCATAGGCGTTTTTGGCCCACCGCAGCCAAGGTTTTGCAGCAATCCACTCAGCGCGGATGTCCCGGATCGGTGCATCCCTAGCACCAAAAGCGCGCGCCTAGGAGTGGCGTCTGCCTTGCTATTGCGCGCGGTCGTTTTTCGGGCCGGTTGCGATTTTGGTTTGGCCATGAGTGTGTTCCGACAACTGACCTGCGTGGTGGCTTCACCCTATCTGTGCCACGAAAATAGGGCAAGCGAAGGCGGGGAACTGCACGCCAAGCCCGGCAGGCGGCAGATGGGTTGATTTGGGGCGTAGACCAAGTCTTAAAGACCTTGCGGCATCATAGAAAAAAGGGGCGGACAATGCGGGTCTCAACCTTTATGCATCAACCCGACTACACGCGCAGCCTTAGCGGGAGACAGCTGAATTGAAAGAGGTCATTCTGCACCTTGGACTTCACAAGACGGGGTCAAGTTCCATCCAGGCCGCATTGCACGGCTTCGCGCAAGGCAAGGTCAAGACGGTGACCTTCCCACATGACAATCATTCCATTGCAATGTACACGATCTTTTCCAGCAAACGATACGCATACCATATTTGGAAAAACCTTGGCTATGACGAAGTGGCCATTGACCGTCTGAGAGCCGAATTTCTCGAGACTTTGAATGCGGATCTTGAAGACGAGAATTACGAAAAGCTGATCATCTCTGGTGAGGACCTCAGCTACCTTGAGCCCCAAGATATTGAGGATATGTTTGCCTATTTCTCCCAAAAGGCCCGTCGCGTGCGTGCTGTCGCCTATGTGCGGCATCCGTCGCAATGGGTGGTGTCAAATACCAACCAGATGATCTTGGGGGCCGGGCCCCTTGTGAAATACCCGACTAGGTTCAGGTCTCGGATCGAGAAGTATCATAGTGTCCTGGGACGGGAAAACGTGCATGTCTACGCCTACGAATGTGCGCTGAAAGAGAACAAAAGTGTCGTGGCACATTTTGCCAGAATACTCGGTATTGAACTCAAGGAACCCGCCCGGAAAAATCAATCCGCAAACCCTTTGCAGATAGCCCTTTTAACGCAGCTAAATGACGTGGAGTTCCATACAACCCGCCATGAAGCATTTGCATTAAGAGAGAAGATCAAGGCGGAAATCCTCAAAGTTCCCAGCCCTGCAGCGCCCCATGACAAATCAGATCAACGTTTTTACCAATCTCTTTTTGCCAATGATGTGCAGCAGGATTGCCAATGGCTGCGCGACGAAATTGGGATTGACTATCAAGTATCAGTACAGACCGACCCGCAGCCGATCAGTTCATATTTCGATGCCATCCTTGCGGCGTCCAGTGAAGATATCGGCCATTTCTTTTCTGAACTCGGGGTGCAATACGCGCCAGGGGACAGCATCAAGGAGAAGTTTTTTGAAGTCATTTTTGAAATGGTGACAGGGCTCCGGTTTGCGGATTTTGACGGTGAAAAGTATCTTGCTCTGCACCCCGACGTCGAAGCTGCGAAAATGGAACCGCATCTACACTACTACAAATTTGGACATTCCAAAGGTCGGCGAACAAGTTGATGGATTTTTTCGTTTAGCGCCCGGCAACGTGTCTCTTTGTCTAGAAGAAGACAAAATCATCCACGTCCAGATTGCTGAGCGTCACGCCATTGAGGGCAATCGTGTTGATCCCGTCCGTGATGGTGACCACGCCATCGATTGTCGTGATGTGGTTGCTGGCCAAATCCGCGAAATCCGTGATCTCGGTCACGCCTGACAGATCGATCTTCTCATTGTCGTCCAAAGCGTTGAAATCGACAATTTTGTCATTGTCGAACCCGTCCACGAATACGAACGTATCTGACCCTGCACCCCCAAAGAGCACATCATCGGCCGCCCCGCCGCTCAACGTGTCATTGCCTCCCATACCAGCCAGAAGCTCGGCCTCCGCGCCGCCGGTCAGGGTGTTGGCTGCACCAGTACCGGTCTGGCCTGCGGTGATCTCATCCAGCCCATCGCGAGAGTCGGGCTTACGCCCTGCATCTGCGCCACTAATAATGTAGTGCGCTGTGGCGGCTTCGGCATCTGCTCCAAAGACGTTCAGAAGGTCGACATAGGTCGCGAGATAGGCGTATCCATCGAACGTAACGGTACGCCCCTCATCAGCCCCTGTTTCAATGAAGTGCAACGTGCCGGCTTCTGCGTTGGTCCCGATCGAGTCGCGTAGATCGGTGTAGGACGCGATGTATTCCAGCCCGTCGAAGGTGGTCTGTCGTCCGGCATTGGCCCCAAAAAGAATGTAATGCACCGCGCCGGCCTCCGCGTTCGTGCCGTATAACGCGCGCAGGTCGGCATAAGATGCGATGTATTCCAACCCGTCGAAAGTCGCCTTTCGCCCGGCATTTGCGCCGAAGAGAATGTAGTGGGCCGTGCCGGCCCCTCCGTTCGTGCCATAGATGGCGCGCAGGTCAGCATAAGACGCGATGTATTCCAGTCCGTCGAAGGTGGCCTGACGTCCGGCATTGGCCCCAAAGAGAATGTAATGCGCGGTCCCGGCGTCAGAGTTGGTGCCAAAGGTGGCGCGTAAGTCGGAATAGGAGGCGATGTATTCCAACCCATCGAACGTCACCTGCCGTCCGGCATTTTCGCCGAAGAGAATGTAGTGCTGTGCCCCGGCGCTTGCGTTGGTACCGTAAGCGGCACGTAGGTCCGCATGCGACGCGATGTATTCCAGACCACTGAAGGTCACATTTCGGCCCGCATCCGCGCCAAACAGGATGTAGTGCTGTGCGCCTGCATCTGCGTTTGCGCCGTAAATGGCCCTCAGTTCCGAATGGGATGCGAGGTACTCTAAACTGTTAAATGTAACGACGCGTCCGGCATCCTGCCCATCTAGCAGGTAATGCGTGAGGCCCGCCGCCCTGTCGGTGCCTAAAGACGCCCGAAGATCAGCGTAGGACGCGATATAGGCAAGGGTGTCAAAATTGATGACGCTGGCTGTTTCGATCGTCTTATCGGTGAAGGTCAAATTCTCCACGTTGAATACGGCATCGTTGCCATCATTACCGGTCTGATCGATCACGACCGTCAAATTGCCTGACCGCAGCATCATGTAGTTTTCGCTGGATTGAAAGTACTGCTTCGTGTCGATGCCGGATGACCCGTCGAGGCGGTCATTGCCGCGCCCTCCGCTCAGGATGTCATCGCCAGCACCTGCATTGAGCGTGTCATCGCCATTACCGCCCGATATGGAATCCACCCCGCCGGTGCCATTCAGCATGTCGTTGCCAGCACTGCCTTCGATCACGTTGGCACCATCGGTGTCTGGAAGATCGACCAAGATCGGCAAGTGATTGGCCCACTCGAACCCGTTCGGGAACAGATCATCCAGGGTCAGGGGTTGGCCATTGCTGGACAGAACCTCGACCGTCGCCACACCGTAATCCAGCGTGATGCCATTCGCAGTTTCCGTCACGCTCAGGCGGGACGGGTCATAAAGAAGTGGAAAGGCGGACAGATCGAGCGTATCCACACCCACCTCGAAATCTTCAATGCGCACGGTCTTATCGAAGTAGTCCACGGCAAAGATATCAGCACCTGCGCCGCCGAACGCGGAGGTCGTCCCGTCGCCCGTGACAATCAGGTCGTCATTGGCCGTTCCTGAAAGCGCGCCGGTGCCTGCGACGATGCCGCCCAGCTGCGCGAGTGAAACCGAAAACTGGCTGACGCCTTCGGAAGTGCCGGACGTGGCAAAAATCTGGATTTCGTTTCCAACAGCGACCGCTTCCAACGCGGTCACATTCTGCAGGCCCAGCCCAGTGTCATGGGCCAGCGTATCAAGATGGACGAGCCGGCCAGTTGGGGTGAGGGTGAAAATGGTCATCCCATCATCCGCACCGCCTGCGATCACGAAGGTCCAGCCATTGGCCGATACGGTCTTCAGCGCCACCACATCGTCAAACCGTGTGTTGCGGGTATCAAGCACATGGTCCGAGGGAATGAGATTACCTTGGCTTGTCAGACGCATGACCGATAGCGACCCACTGCCAGCCGCACCAAGAATAACCCAGCTTTGGCCAAAGGCCTCCACCACCTCGACAGCCGTAGGGTTAGAGACGCCAAGCCCGTCGGCTGCCCCCATCGTGTGTGTTTCGGTCAATCGCCCTTGGGCGTCCACGCGGTAGGCGGCAATGTGATTGGCTTCCAGATCCGTGCTGATCAGGAACTGACTGCCGCCAGATTGGGTCAGCGCCAGTTTGAAATCGCCTTGCCCCACATTTTCAAAATCAATCGAGCTGTAGCTGGCGCTTCCCGATTGCGAATAGACGGTGATCCGCCCCAGATCCGCATCGGCCACGTAAAGAACGCTGTCGCCGCCGATGGTCGTGCCAACCACGTCACTCAGCCTGTCCACGGGGCCGGATAGATCCAGCCCGGATGTCAGTTGCGTCAGGATGCCATTGCCGCCCACGCCAAAGGATAAGACGCCATCGGACGCATCCCCGCCAAACAGCAGCTGTTTTTGACCATTGATGTCGATCAGTTCTGCGAAGCCACCAGATCCATCCCCGGCAGATCCTGTGAAAAACTGGAAGTCAAACGCTTGTAGCAAGCCGTTTGTGGGCGAGATGCTATAGGCCACAAGTCCACCTGCCGGACCCGTCGTGCCATAGAGAACGGTCGCGCCGCCAACAACGCCGATCTCCAGATCGCGGATGTCAATATCCAGCTGGGTGCGATCAACGATCGCGTTGCCGTCATAGGAGATTTGCATGTCTTTCCCCATTCTTCATGTTCGGGAAAGACATCGGTGGTAATTGGCCCTGAAAGCCGGACACCATCCGGGCAAAACCGTGCCCTTTAGGAACGGTTTTCTTTAAATTTGAGGCGGTGTGTGAGCCGCCTCAGGGATTAGACAAAGATGAAGTCTTCGACGCCCAGATCGACCTCATCGACGCCATTGAGGGCAATCGTGTTGGCACCGTCGGTGATTGTGGTGACCCCGTCCACGACCGACAGGTGATTGTCCATCAGGTCGGTGAAATCCGTGATCTCGGTCACGCCAGACAGGTCGATCTTCTCATTGTCGTCCTGGGCTTTGAAATCGACGATGATGTCGTTGTCAAACCCGTCCACGAAGACAAACGTGTCCGACCCGGCGCCACCAAAGAGGACGTCATCGGCTGTGCCGCTGGTCAGCGTGTCATTGCCACCCATACCCGCCAAAAGCTCCGCCTCTGAGCCAGCGGTAAGTGTCTCATCGGCACCGGTCCCGGTTTGGCCCGTGGTGATCTCATCCAGCCCATCGCGAGAGTCCGGTACGCGCCCTGCATCTGCGCCGCTGATGATGTAATGCGCCGTTGCGGCTTCGGCATCGGCACCGAAGACATTCAGAAGATCGGCATAAGTCGCGAGGTAGGCATACCCGTCGAACGAAACGCTCCGCCCCTCACCAGCACCCGTTTGTATGAAGTGTAGGGTGCCAGCTTCTGCATTGGTCCCGATCGAGTCGCGCAGATCGGCATAGGAAGCGATGTATTCCAACCCGTCGAAGGTGACTTTCCGCCCGGCATCGGCACCAAACAGAATGTAATGTGCCGTGCCGGTATCCCCATCCGTGCCATAGATGGCGCGCAGGTCGGCGTAAGAGGCGATGTATTCCAGGCCGTCGAAAGTGGTTTCGCGGCCCTCGGCGGAACCCTGTTGGATGTAATGCTTGGCACCGGCGTTCCGGTTTGCGCCGATGCTGTCGCGCAGATCAGCATATGAGGCAATGTATTCCAGCGCGTCGAACGTAATTTCGCGGCCAGCGTTGGCGCCAAATAGAATGTAATGCTGCGTGGCTTCAATGCCCTTAATCCCATAGATGGACCGAAGATCCGCATAAGAGGCGATGTATTCCAGCCCATCGAACGTTACCTCCCGACCGGCATCTGCGCCCTCGAGAATGTAGTGCTCGGTACCGGCTTTCCGGTCGTTCCCGATAAGTGAGATCAGATCCGCATGCGAGGCGATATATTCCAGGCCGTTGAAGCTGGTGTACCGGCCTTGGCCCACACCTTGCACGATGTAGTGTTCCGCACCGGCATCGGCGTTGGTGCCATAAAGGTCGCGCAGATCAGCGTAAGAGGCGATGTATTCCAGCCCATTGAAGAGTACCTGCCGACCGGCATCGGCGCCAAACGTGATGAAATGCTGCGATCCCGCATCGGCATTTGCGCCAAAGATGGCGCGCAGGTCTGCGTACGAGGCGATGTACTCCAGCCCGCTAAAGCTGATTTCGCGCCCTGCATCCTTCCCTTCGGACAGGTAGTGCTGCAGGCCTGCCAACCCGTCAGACCCGATGCTTGTGCGCAGGTCTTCAAAGGAGGCGATATAGGCCAGCGCATCGAACCCAAGGACCGCGTTGCTTGACATTGTGATGTCGATGAATTCCAGGTTCTCGACATTCTGCAGAAGGTCGACGCCATCTGCACCGGCGGTGTCGCCAACCCCAACATAACCACCCCAGAATGCCATGTTGTAATTGACACTCATGCCCGAGAACATGCCGGTATCGGTGCCAGCGCCGCCATCAATCATGTCGTTGCCAGCGCCACCGGAGACAGTGTCATTGCCGTTACCCGCCTCGATGATGTTATCAGCCTCATTGCCGATGGCCGTATCGTTGCCAGACCCCAACTTGAGGTTTTCGATAATCGTATCCACCGCAATGGCGATCACGCCGATTTTGTTACCCACATCGGAAAACGCGCCATCGTTGAGATTGATGTTGAGGTTCTGGGAATAGGGGCTCAGATCAAATAGGTCGATACCACCCTGATCATAGAGCGTGTAGGCGATGAAGTTGCCGTTCATATTCGTCGTCGAATTGCCTGACACGATCGAACTGAACACCTCGTCCATGTAGTTTCCGAGGTTGGAGTTGTGACCAAAGATCGTGTTGCCGGCGGTCACACTGTTTCCATCTGCCGCGCCATAGAAATCCTGTGCCGCGATGATGTCGGCGATCATGGTGCTCCCAAGAAGTGCGTAGGACGCGTTAATCGACGTGTTTTCGTTCTGGTCGAAGTAAGACATGACCGACACTTGCCAGCTGTCATTCGTGAAGTAAGCGCTGTTTTGGTAGGTGATCGGCGGACCATTGGGGTCGAAGTTGTAGTTGCCCTGATGGTTCAGCCCGATAGCATGGCCGAATTCGTGCACGTAGGTCTGGAACGAATAGCTGTCGATTGAGGTGCCGTAGGTCTGAAGCCAGGACTTGGACACGTTCAGTTCTACGCCGGCGCTGGTTGACCCTGCGTTGGGATAGTAGGCAAATGCGCCGCTGTCTTCATCATCCACGGTGATCATCTCACCGGACGTGACAATCTGGAAATCCAGATCGACCACCATCTCCCAGGCTTCCATGGCCCAGAGGGCCAGTTGCTGACCTTCGTTTGTGAGGCCGGAGATGTTGACCGTGATCACGTTGGATTGGCTGGTGTTATACTTGTATTCGGTCCCCCCGGTCGTTCCACTTTTGAGGAAGGCGGCCAGTTCTTCGTAGGTGCCAGTTGTGCCCGGGGGCGGGATAGGAACGGATTCCTGAACCGTAAGGCTGTAGGTGCCCGTATTGGTTGAGAAGTAGGAATCAACGGCAATGTAGAATGTGCCGGTTGTAGTGGCCGTGTAGGTTATGCTGGCATCAAAACCCGCGCCATCCAGATCGTCATATTCTATAAAAACGCCATTTGAATCGTAGAGATTCAGGTCAGTATCCCCAAGCGTCCCGCCGCCGCTTTGTGATCCCAACGCATCGATCTTGTAGGTTTTGCCAGCCTCGAAGGTGATCGCGATCCAATCTGAATCGTTGCCTGCATCAACGGCGCCTGCGAACGTATCGCCGACATCCATGCTGTAGGATGTAGATGTACCTGCCGCCGCATCCGTCGTCTCGTTGATCGTCTGCATAAATAGCGGATCCACGCCCTCAAAGACCGGGTCACCGGGCTTGTGACGGTCCGGGACAAAGGTTTGGCTTATCATGCAGATATTGCACATGGTGGTAATCTTTCTTCTGGCGCGAGACTACTCGGACGTCTTGTCGTGTGAATTCAAGGCCGCGTCCAACCCGGGGCTGGCCTGCTCAATCATGCGTGTGGCGAAATCGAAATCATCATGTCCGGCCCGAGTAACGCTATCGCCCGAACCATCGGCCCATGACAGATACCCGGCCTCATCCGTGGCGGTCAGGCGTAGTTCAAACGCGATATCCGGAATGGGATTTGGATTGATACGGATGATACGGCCCGGGGCTTTTTCGGCCAAAACCTGCACAACGGCGCGGCATAGGTTCAACTCGCCCTCACATGTTAGGGCAACCACCGGGCGCGGTTTTTGCTTGGCGGATACGTTGTCGCTGATCATCATGAAAATCCCAAATGACAGAACTAGGCACACGGCTCCAAACATCTGGTGGGGCCGCTTGGTCACAAGGCACTTCTGAACCTTTGCAAGCGCAGACAACACTTCGATACGTCCTATCATGCCCCCGAGCTTTGTTAACGGATCGGCCACCGTTTTTCTACCG
>CAYMEC010000065.1:0-19958 GCA_964389425.1 uncultured Roseovarius sp. | reverse complement strand
GATGCGTGTGATGCATGGCGCCAATGGGATGGCTCAGTGCGTGGATCGCACCAAGGCCCTTCTGGAAGGCCGTTGCGCCCATGGCCGCCGCACTCATCATTTCACCGCGTGCCTCCAGATCGCTGCCATCGGCGTAGGCGCGTGGCAGATACTCTTTCACCAACCGCATCCCTTCGAGAGCGATGCCTTGACTCATTGGATGGTAATGCGGGCTGGAGAACGCCTCGACACAATGCGCGAAAGCATCAAGCCCTGTTCCGGCGGTGATGAATTTGGGCATGCCGACGGTCAGTTCGGGATCCATGATCACCTGCGCAGGCAGCATCTTGGGATGAAAGATGATCTTCTTTTCCTGCGTGTCCGAATTGGTGATCACGCTGGCGCGGCCCACCTCGGACCCTGTGCCGGCGGTGGTCGGCACGGCGACCACCGGTGCAATAGCGTCCGCATCGGCCCGCGTCCACCAATCGCCGATATCTTCGAAATCCCACAAAGGGCGGGTTTGGCCCGCATAAAAGGCGATGACCTTGCCCAGATCCAGCCCCGAGCCGCCGCCCAAGGCAATCACCCCATCAAAGCCGCCGTCCCGATAGACCTTCGCGCCCGCATCGGCGTTTTCGCCGCTGGGGTTGGGATCGACATCGGCAAAGATCGCCCGGCCCAGCCCTGCGGCCTCCATCAGGTCCAGAGTGCGAGTGGTGATCGCGTTGTCTGCAAGCCCTTTGTCCGTCACCAGCAGCGGCTTGGTGATCGCCGCGGCGGCGCAGGCCTCGGCAATCTCGGCAATGCGGCCCGCACCAAAGCGGATGGGGTTCGGGTAGCTCCAGTTGGCGGCCGGGATCATAGTGGATGTCATGATGTTACTTTCTTCAGATGGTAGGATTTTGGCCGGGTCAGCGCGTGATAGCCCAAGGCGGACAGCCCAGCACCCCGGCCTGTGTCCTTGCAACCGGTCCAGCAGAGCGCGGGATCAAGGTAATCGCAACGGTTCATGAACACCGTGCCCGTTTCCAGCCGTGCGCCGATGGCTTCGGCAGCAACGGGATCGGCGGTCCAAAGCGCGCAGGTCAGGCCAAACTGGCTATCATTCATCAGCCGGATCGCCTCTTCATCATCCTTCACAGGCATGATGCCCACCGCAGGACCGAAGGTTTCATCCCGCATGATGCGCATGTCGTGGGTCACATCCGTCAGGATTTGCGGCGTCACATACGTGCCGCCATCATCCGCCGCCATGGTTACGATATGGGTCTTGGCGCCATCTGCCACGGCCTCTTTGATCTGCGCGCGCACCTCTTCGGCAAAACGAATATTGGCCATGGGACCGACGGTGGTCGCCTCCTCTCTCGGATCACCAAGGACGTAACCCGAAACCAGCGCCACGGCCTTTTCGACGAACGCGTCATAAAGGCGTTCATGCACGTAAATCCGTTCAATCCCGCAACAGCACTGCCCGGAATTGAACATGGCCCCGTCAATCAGTGTATCCACCGCTGCGTCCAGATCCGCATCCACGCGCACATATCCCGGATCCTTGCCACCCAGCTCTGTCGCTACGGCGGTAAACGTCCCTGCCGCCGCGCGCTCCATCGCGCGCCCCCCACCGACAGAACCGGTGAAATTCACACAGGCAAAAAGCCCGTCACCAATCATCGCCGAGGTCGTGTTGTGGTCCAGCACAAGGTTGGTGAACACACCCTCGGGCAACCCGGCATGGGCGAACGCATCAGCCAGATGCTCCCCCACCAAAATGGTCTGGGAGGCATGTTTCAACACCACCGTGTTCCCCGCAATCAGCGCTGGCGCGATGGTGTTGATCGCGGTCATGTACGGGTAGTTCCAAGGCGCCACGACCAGCACCGTGCCCGCTGCCTCGCGTTTGATCTTGCGCGTGAACTGCGCGCTATCCTCAATCACGATATCCGCCAGCGCCTCTTCTGCGATCCCGGCCATGTACGAGGCCCGTTCATGGAACCCGCCGAATTCCCCGCCGTAGCGTACCGGGCGCCCCATCTGCCACGCCAACTCTTCTACCATGCGGGGCTGAGTGTCGCCGATATGAGCCACCGCTCGCATTACGTAATCGGCGCGTTCGGGGATGCTCAACGCGGCCCATTCCTTCTGTGCACCCTTCGCGGCCATTACGGCGGCGCGCGCATCTTCCGGGCGGGCGCAAGCGCGTTCGGCATAAATCGACCCGTTAATGGGAGAAATGCACTTTATGGTCTTTGTCATTGTTCAAGCCTTTTCAAATCCGCGCGCGATTTCCCAGTCGGTCACGGCGCGGTCATATTCTTCCTGCTCCCATTCGGCGGCGCGGGAGTAGTGGTCGATCACATCATCCCCCATTGCTGCGCGCAACATGTCTGATCCGCGCATAGTCTCTGTCGCCGCGCGCAAGGTCGACGGGATTTCTGGCACATCGTCATTGTCATACATGTCACCGGTCGCAGGCGGGGCGAGATGCAACCCCTCTTCAATCCCTTTCAAACCCGCTGCCAAGAGCGCGGCTTGGGCCAGGTATGGGTTCATGTCAGAGCCGGGGATGCGGCATTCGACCCGCACGGCCTTGGTATCCGCGCCGCACAGACGGAATCCTGCTGTGCGATTGTCCACGGACCACGCGGTTTTCGTGGGCGCAAAGGTGCCTTTGAGGAAGCGTTTGTAGGAATTGATGTAGGGCGCGAAGAAATAGGCACAGTCGGGCGCGTAGGCGATCAACCCGGCCATGAACTGGCGCATGGTGTCCGACATCGCGTGATCGCCGCCTGAGTCGTGAAACGCGTTCTGCCCGTCTTTCCAAAGCGACATATGCACATGGCTGGCACTGCCCACGCGGTCCGGGTGCCATTTGGGGAGGAAGCTCGCCGAATGGCCCTGCTGCCAGGCAATCTCTTTGGTGGCGTGTTTGGCGATGGTGTGGTGGTCGGCGCACAGCAGCGCATCGGCATAGCGGATGTTCAGCTCCTCCTGCCCCGCTTCGGCCTCGCCCTTGCTGTTCTCAACCGGCACGCCGGCGGCCACCAGATGGTTGCGCAAGGGGCGCATCACATGCTCTTCCTTGGTGGTCTGAAGGATATGGTAATCTTCGTTATAGGTGCCCAGCGTCGTCATATCGCGATACTCTTCCGCCCGCATCTGATCCAGCGGCTTGAGGAAAAGGAAAAACTCCAGCTCCGTCGCCATCATGGGCGTCAGCCCCAGTGCCTCGGCCCGGGCAATCTGTTCTTTCAGCACCTGACGCGGGGCGTGGGTGACGGGCGCGTGGGTGTGATGATCAAGGATATCGCACAGCACCATAACCGTGCCCTCAAGCCACGGCATCGGGCGCAAGGTGCTTAGGTCAGGTTTCATGACATAATCGCCATAGCCTTGTTCCCAACTGGTGGAGGCATAGCCATCCGGCGTCGCCATCTCCAGATCGGTGGCCAGCAGATAGTTGCAGCAATGGGTTTCCTGATGGCCGCTTTCAAGGAAGTTCGACACGTGAAACCGCTTGCCCATCAGCCGCCCCTGCATGTCGACGAAACACACCAAAACAGTGTCGACGCTGCCATCCTCGGCCATGGTCTTCAACGCATCAAAAGTCAGGGCTGCGGTCATCTCTTTGATCCCCCTTGGATGAAAAACCGGCCCCGAGGCAAAACCCCGGGGCCGAATAACACTTTAGGTGTAACGGTAGGGCCGGCCGGCCTTTTCCATTACTTCATTGTACTGCTTGAAGATATTCACCACCTTCGCCTTGGTTTCACTTTCGGCGGCTATCTCATCCCAGAAGACACGTGCGGCGGCCTCGACCTGTGCCCATTCTTCATCTGGGATCGATGTCAGCTCCATCTTCGGGCCGTTCACCCGAAGATCAGCCTCTCCGCCCCAATACCAATGCTGACGGTAGTAATGCGACTGCTCCATGCAGACGGTCAGCAGCGCCTTTAGGTCGTCAGGCAGCTCTTCCCAGCGCTCCATATTGGCGAAGAAATGCCCAATCCAGGCACCAGAGATGTTGTTGGTGAGGAAGTAGTTGGTCACATCCGCCCAGCCCACGGTGTAGTCTTCCGTGATGCCCGACCAGGCGATGCCGTCCAGTTCACCGGTCTGCACCGCGACCTCGATGTCTTCCCATGGCAGCGTCACCGGCACCACACCGAACTGGCTGAGGAAGCGGCCCGCTGTCGGGAAGGTGAAGACGCGCTTGCCTTTGAGATCTTCTAAGGACCGGATCGGATCCTTCGTGGCAAAATGGCAGGGATCCCACGCGCCGGCGGAGATGTGTTTCACGCCAACCTTGGCGTATTCCTCTTCCCAGATCTCCTTCAGCCCGTACTGGTTGAACAGCACCGGCACGTCGAGCGAGTAGCGCGATCCGAACGGGAAGTAGCCGCCAAAGACCGTGACCTCGGTGGGCGAGGCCATCGAGTCATCATCGGATTGCACCGCATCAATCGTGCCACGCTGCATCGCCTGGAACAGCTCTCCTGTCGGGACAAGCTGATCTGCAAAGAACAGTTCAATCTGCATGCGGTCGCCCGCGATCTTGTTGAAGGTCTCAATGGCCGGCACGACGACTTCCGCGGCCAGTGCGGCCCCGGCATAGGTCTGCATCCGCCACTGAATGGTGGATTGCGCAAGGGCCGGAGCGGCCAACGTTGCGGGCGCGGCCACGGCGGCGCCTTGGATAAACTTACGTCTTGTGGTCATGGGTCAACTCCTTGTTGGTTGCGCTCGATAAGTGGTGCGCTCTTGATGGCGCTCAGTTCCCGTAGACTGCTTGCGGCAGCCACAGGGCAATTTGCGGGAAGATCATGATGGTGACGAGGGCCAGCACCATGACGGCGACAAACGGGGTGATGGAGCGATAGATGTCGCTCAACGAAATCTCTGGTGGTGACATGGCCCGCATCAGGAACAGGTTATAGCCGAAAGGCGGCGTCATATAGGCGATCTGCGTGGTGATCGTGTAGAGGATGCCGTACCAAATGAGGTTGAACCCCAGCTCCCCCACCAGCGGGATGTAAAGCGGGGCTACGATCACCAGCATCGCCGTGTCGTCCAGAAACGTGCCCATCAGGATGAAGCTGAGCTGCATCAGGATCAGGATCATCCAGGGGTTGAGGTTGAGCCGTTCGGTGAACAGGCTCTCAATCGCCTTCACCGCACCCAGCCCGTCGAACACCGCACCGAACGCGAGGGCGGCAAGGATGATCCACATGAACATGCAGGTGATGCCCAGCGTATTCTTGACAGAGGTCTCAAACACCACCCACGTCAAGCGCCCCTTGAAGAGCGCCGCCAACAAGGCCGTGATCGCCCCGATGGCGGAGCTTTCGACAAGCGATGTCCAGCCGTTCACGAAGGGGATCATCATGGCAAAGAAGATGCCAAAGGGCAGCAGGCCTGCGAGCAAAAGCCGGTATTTCTCCCGTTGCGGCATGGCGCGGTCTTCGTCTGACAGCGCTGGCCCGAGGGACGGGTTCCATTTGCAGCGCAACGCGATGTAGAGGATAAACATCGCCGCCATCATCAGCCCCGGGATCACGCCCGCCAGCCACAACTGTCCCACCGGTTGCCGTGCGATCATGGCATAAAGCACCAGCACGACCGAGGGTGGCACGAGGATGCCAAGGGACGACCCGGCCTGCACCACACCTGTCACCATCCGCTTGTCATAGCCACGGCGCAGCAATTCCGGCAGGGCAATCGTGGCGCCGATGGCCATACCCGCCACGCTGAGCCCGTTCATCGCCGAAATCAGCACCATCAGCGCGATGGTCCCAATGGCCAATCCACCCTTCAACCCGCCCATCCAGACATGAAACATCTTGTAAAGGTCATCGGCGATCCGGCTTTCCGACAGGATGTATCCCATGAAGACAAACATCGGCACTGTCAGCAGGGGGTACCACCGCATCAGCTTGATCGACTGGGAAAAGGCCACGTCAAACCCACCGCGATCACCCCATAAGAAAAGCGCCGCAATGACCGCGACAAACCCAATCGCCCCGAACACGCGCTGCCCGCTGAAAAGCAGCACCATCATGGCGGCAAACATCGTGAGGGCGAGCGCTTCGTAGGACATCAGACCGTTTCACCCTTCAGGCGCAGGATATCCTTGCACAGCTCCGACAGCGCCTGCAGCAGCATCAGCAACACGCCCAAGCACATGATCGCCTTGATGGGCCACAGGTAAGGCCGCCAGATCGTGCGGCTGCGCTCCAACGTGCCAACCTCTTCGCTGCCCGTGATCAGACCGGTGAAAAACGACAACGGCTCGCTGCCCCAATAACCCAGCGAATACGCGGTGGAACTGAGGCCACCCCACAGCAGCACGCCAAGATAGAACATCAGGCAAAATACCATCAGCGCGTCCACCCCGGCCTTCTTGCGAACCGACCAGTTTTCATAGAACAGGTCCATCCGCACATGGCTTCCCATCTGGATCGCATACGGCCCACCAAGGAAAAAGTAGGCAATCATCGCAAACTGCGCGACTTCCAGGGTCCAGAGCGACGGCTGATCGGAAAACTTGCTGATCGTGGACCACAGCAGCACGGCCATCATTGCAAAGATGCCATACATGATCACCCGGCCCACACCGTAATTCAGGCGATCCACAAGAGAGATATAGGCGCGCAAGACTGTCACGCATTGCCCGCCTCAGTGCAGATCGCGATGGCTTTGGTCAGCCAACCGGCAAGGGTCTGCGCCATGGTTTCACAGTGTTCGGGGGTGGCAATCAAATCGTTGCGGATTTCAATCATCACGTTGAGAATGCCGCGCGGCACAGCATGTTCGCGCAGCGTATGGGTCACCCCATCCTCGGGGCCATACGGCGCGTTGCGCTCAATCCGAAACCCCCTGGCGACCTGCAAGAGCGCATCGGCCAAACGGCTGTCTTCGTCATGGAGGATGCCAATCTCGACAGCTCTATCCTGACCGCGAAAGACGGGCGTAAAACTGTGGATGGTCACGAGCACAGACGTTCCGGGCCGATCCCCCAGTGTCTTGGACAACAGGGCCTCGAACGGGCGATAGAACCGGTCGACACGGCGCGCTTTCTCTTCTGCGGTTAGGTTTGAATTGCCAGGCACCGCCGTCTCTTCACTTCGGGCGGGCATGGCGCTGACGGCATCGGGGGGCCTGTTGCAATCGTAGATAAGCCGCGACACCGTGCTGTGAACAAGCGGTGCATCGAGAATGGCCGACAGGTGCTGCGCCGTCTCCAGCGCACCGGGATCCCAGGCGATGTGGCTCTCCAGGGCATCCTCACCCAACCCCAGCCCGTCATAATCCGCAGGCATCCGAGCGCTGGCATGTTCGCACACGAGAAGCGCCGTGTGACGCCCGGCTGGATTGTAGATCCGAGGTGCGAAATCACCATCCGTGACGCGCGATGCTACCTGAAGGGACTCAGTCATTTGTAAAGTTTTCTTCACGCCGCCCGAGGCTGTCAATAATTTAATGAAAATTTCTCTTCAAACGCTTGAGTCATGAATATTTTTTGACCAATTCGGAGACTCTGGGTACGATCCCCAAAATCGAGGACCACATGAACACCATTGCGGAGCTACTTCAGGACAAGACCGACACGCTGACACGATCCGAGCGTCAGTTGAGCGACGTCATCCTGCGCAACTATCCCGTCTCGGGGCTGGGGACGATCACGTCGCTGGCCGCTGAGGCGGAGGTGTCCACGCCCACCGTCGCGCGGCTGGTGCAAAAGCTGGGCTTTGCCGGGTTCCCGGAATTCCAACGGGGCCTGCGCGAAGAGCTGAATGAGAAAATCTCCAGCCCCCTGACCAAACGCGATAAATGGGTCGATGACGCCCCCGACGCGCATCTGCTCAACCGGTTCACCAAGGCGGTGATCGACAATATCGGCCAGTCCATGGCGAAGGTCGATCCAGACGCGTTCGACACCGCCTGCCAGATGCTGGCCGATACCGGCCGCAGCGTCTTTATCGTCGGCGGGCGGATCACGCGGACGCTTGCGGATTACTTCTTCTTGCACTTTCAGGTAATCCGCAGCGGGGTGACGCAGATCACGTCGAATTCAAACGCCTGGCCGCATTACGCGCTCGATTTCAACGCGGGCGATGTGGTCGTGATCTTCGACGTGCGCCGCTACGAAAACAGCACGCTCAAACTGGCAGAACTCGCGCGTGAACGCGGGGCAGAGATCATTCTCTTCACCGATCAATGGATCTCCCCCATTGCGCCTTTGGCCCATGTAACCTTCTCCAACCAGATCGCCGCGCCCTCGGCTTGGGATTCCAATATCACAACCATGCTGATGTCAGAGATCGTGATTGCAGAGGTGCAGGAACGCCACTGGGACACGACGCGCGAACGCATGGAAGTGCTGGAGGAAATGTTCGACCGCACGAAGTTCTTCCGCAAGTTTTGAAGCGCTTCACGTCGCGTCGTTCTTTTCCGCTTTTTCCAACGCCTCGGGCGTATCGATATCCTGCAACGCGCCCTTGGCCTGCGGCACCAGAGCGGCATCAGACAAAAGTGCCGCTGCGCCCCGGTCGCCCCTCAGCACGATGAGACGCTCAAAGAATGCGCTTGGAAAGCACACAGGTGGAAGAAGACGCGTTCCATCTGTCGCAGCGGCTGGCGATGCATCGGTGCTCTGCCGTGTGACGGCATCGATCATCTCCGCAGTCACGAACGGCATGTCCCCCAGCACAACCGTCACCCGATCCGCGCCCAACTCTTGCGCCCGCAAAACGCCAGTCCGCAGACTATCGGACTGCTCGGGGTTGGCTTCTTCTGGCGCGACACGGTCAAAGCCTTCAATCATGTCAGCGACCTCGCCCGATCGCACCACAGCGATCAGAACATCCAATTCACTGCCCCTCAGTGCCTCTGCCGCATGCATCACCAACGGCGCGCCCCGCAGCGGGGCGAGCAATTTGTCCTCGGATCCAAACCTCCGAGACGCGCCAGCAGCGAGCAAGAGCCCCGCCCGGATCATCCCGCGCGCGCCATCGCCTTGCCCAGAATTTCCGCCAGAACCGACACGGCCAGCGTGCCCGCATCCCGCGCAGATGGGATCACGCCCACCGGGCCATGCAGCCTGTCGCAAGCCTCAGGCGACACGCCCATGCCCTGCAACATCATCAGCCGCGCATCACGCGCCCGCTGACTGCCTTGCGCGCCAATGTAGAAAGCCGGCGTATTGAGTGCGCCCGCCAGAATGGGCGGCTCCCAATCGTGGTCATGAAAGAACAGAACCACCGCCGTTCGATCATCGACCGCCAGATCCGGCGGGAACGTTTGGTCCGTCACGTGCCGTGTTTCGCACCCCGACATGTCCCCCCATTGAAGCGTCTCACTGTCGGGCGAGAGCAGAAGGTTGGGATAGCCTGCCGAATTCACCAACGCCGCAAAAGTGCTTGCCTCCGGCCCCTTGCCGAAAATCAGAAAGCGGATGTCAGGGTCAAAGCGAATGGTCAGCGTGTCACCCACCCGTCCTGTCTCTCCTGTATCTTGCAGCGTCATCGCTCCGCTCATCACGTCAATCACCAGCGAACAGGGTCGCCGCGCGCCGCGGTTGGCCACGATGCGGGAAACAACCGTTCGATCAGGTTTGGGCAGCAACAGGATATCCAGCCCGCCACCGCAGGGCAGTTGTATGTCAATGAAAGGTGAGCCACGCCCATAGCGCAGAATGCGCGGCGCGCCCGCCTCTGCCGCGTCCATTGCGTGAAGCGCAATATCGGCTTCAATGCAGCCCGACGACAACGTGCCCGTGCGCGAGGTCGCGTCCGTCACTGTCATCATTGCGCCCACGGGGCGATAGCTTGGCCCTTCCACCCCGGCAATAACGGCCAGAACGGCCCCGTCGGGGGCAGTCAAAAGGGCGTCCAGAGGATCGCGTGTGGCAGGTGTCTTTTTCAACATGGCTTCACCTCCAAGATGGCCCGCGCGCGTGGAACCTACAAGCCCCGGACGCACGGCCATGGACAGACTTGCCTCACGCTTCTATGTCTCAAAGACTGGACAAGGAGACGCAAGTGGCCTCAAAGCCTGACAGTATTGACGACCTGATCAACCAGCTTGGCGCACAGAACTACGTCTGCGGGCGCGACCTTGGCACTGTGGCCTTTCTTGCCCTGCAGCTGGGCAAGCCGCTGTTTCTGGAAGGCGAAGCCGGCACCGGAAAGACGGAGATTGCCAAGGCCATGGCCACCATGCTGGGCCGCGACCTGATCCGGCTGCAATGCTACGAAGGGCTTGATGCCTCATCGGCTATTTACGAGTGGAACTTCGCGGCCCAGATGATCGCCATCCGCACGGCGGAGGCCGCGGGCAAGACGGACCGCGCTGGCCTGCAAGCGGAACTGTTTTCCGACGACTACCTGATCCGCCGCCCTCTGCTACAGGCGCTGGAACCCAATCCCTCCGGCCCGCCGGTCCTGTTGATCGACGAAGTGGACCGCACGGATGAACCGTTCGAGGCCTTCCTGCTGGAGGTGCTTTCTGACTTTCAGGTCACCATCCCCGAGATCGGCACCATTGCAGCTTCCGAGCCGCCGATCGTCCTCCTCACTTCCAACCGCACGCGCGAAGTGCATGATGCGCTGAAGCGGCGGTGCCTCTATCACTGGGTCGATTACCCGACTTTTGATCGCGAACTCGACATCCTGCGCAAGCGGGTGCCAGAGGCGACCGATGTTCTGTCGGCGGAGATCGTGGCCTTTGTGCAATCCCTGCGTGGTCAGGACCTGTTCAAATCCCCCGGCGTGGCCGAAAGCATCGATTGGGCGCGCTGCCTTGTGGCGTTGGATGCCGTGGCATTGTCGCCCGAGATGATCACTGACACTGTGGGGGCGCTCTTGAAATACCAAGACGACATCGCCCGCATCGCTGGCGCGGAAACCACGCGCATTCTGGATGAGGCCAAAGGCATTTTGACGGGCGCTGAGTGATGGATGCGGCCACGGATGGCCGGCTGGTCGAAAACATCGTGCATTTTGTCCAGGCGCTGCGAAAGGCCGGGCTGAAGATTGGCACCGCGCAGGTGGAAACAGCCATCAAGGCGGTCGAAACCGTTGGTTTTTCCCACCGGGTGGATTTCTACCACATATTGCGCGCGACACTGATCACGCGCGCCGATCATCTTGAAATCTATCATCAGGTCTTTTCCATGTTCTGGCGCGACCCGGAATTTCTGGAAGGGCTGATGCATATGCTGTCGCCCCGGCTGAAGGACGACACGCCCCCTCCTCCGCCAGAGGCGGCGCGACGCAGGGCAGAAGAGGCGCTCGGCGGTCAACCACCTCGCAGATCCCAAAAAAAACCGAAAGAAGAGATCACCCGCGAGGCGCTGCTGACATGGTCGCAGAACGAGGTCCTCAAACAGATGGATTTCGAACAGATGAGTGCATCCGAGCTGCGCGAGGCGCAAGAGGCCGTGCGGCACCTGACGCCCATCGTCAAACCATTGCGCACGCGCCGCATGCGTCCTGACCCGCATGGCTTCAGACCTGACTTGCGCGCGACCCTGCGCATGGCCACCCGCAACGGCGGAGACATCCACGCGATGGCGCGCAAAGCCCCGCAAAGCCGAAAACCTGATCTGGTGGCGATTTGCGATATCTCCGGGTCCATGTCGGTCTATTCGCGCATGCTATTGCGCTACCTGCACGCGGTCAGCCATGCACGGGAACCGGCGTGGCAGCGGGTGCATGCCTTCACCTTTGGCACACAGCTGACCAACGTCTCCCGCGCCTTGCGGATAAATGACCCGGACGCCGCGTTGGCCACCATCGGCCGGGAGGCCACCGATTGGGAGGGCGGCACGCGGATCGGCGCGGCGCTGGAACGGTTCAATAAGGATTGGGCACGGCGGGTGCTGGCCACGGGCACGCAGGTGCTGCTGATCACGGACGGGCTGGAACGCGATGACCTCGATCTGCTGGACAGGGAAGCCGCACGCCTTGCCCGCACCGCTCGGGAATTCATCTGGCTCAATCCGCTTCTGCGCTTCGATGGGTTCGCGCCAAGGGCTGGTGGCATCAAATCGCTGATGAAACATGTGGATCGGTTCCACGCTTGCCATTCGCTGGACAGCCTTTCGGAACTGTCTCTGGCATTGGCGTCTGGGGATCCGCGCAACCAGGCAATTGCACAAAGGGCGGTGTGACATCCTCTCCCAATACCCTGAATCAATTTGATTTTGCCGCCACCTCGGATAAGCTGAATTCAAACAGCAAGGTTTCAGGGAGGAAACCCAGCAATGGATATGACCGGTGAACACCGGATATCCGCACCGCGCAACGTGGTGTGGGCCGCACTCAACGATGCTGACGTTCTGCGCGAGTGCATTCCAGGCTGTACCGAACTGACCCAAGTCTCCGACACCGAACTCTCCGCCGTCGTCGTCCAGAAGATCGGACCCGTAAAGGCCACCTTCAAAGGCGACGTGGAGCTTTCCAACATCAACCCACCCGAAAGCTACACGATCAGCGGGGAAGGTTCCGGCGGGGTCGCGGGCTTTGCCAAGGGCGGGGCGGATGTGACGCTTGCCGCAGATGGGGATGACACCCTTCTGTCCTATGAGGTCCGCGCCACCGTGGGCGGCAAACTTGCCCGGTTGGGCAGTCGGCTGATCGACTCCACGGCGCGCAAACTGGCCGCAAAATTCTTCGACAATTTCCAAGAGCATTTGAACAACACCCAGCCTGACGCGGCTGAGTGACGACAACATGCGGGACAAGCACCCGCACGATTAGGGAGGACATCATGAGTAAAGTGAATATGACGGTGAACGGAAAATCCGTGAGCCGCGATGTGGCGGACACCACGCTGCTGTCTGAATTCCTGCGCGAGGACCTGCGCCTGACGGGGACCCATGTGGGTTGCGACACAAGCCAGTGCGGCGCCTGTGTGGTGCATGTGGACGGGCGTCCGGTGAAATCCTGCACAGCGCTGGCCGTGGCGCTGGATGGGTCGGATGTGACGACCATCGAAGGGATCGCTGACGGCAAGGACCTGCACCCGATGCAGGCCGCGTTCAAAGCCAATCACGGGCTGCAATGCGGTTTCTGCACGCCGGGCATGATCATGTCCGGGATCGATATGGTGAACCGCTACCAGGCCGAGGGCAAAACCCTGACGGCAGACGCGATCCGGGAAGAACTGGAAGGCAATATCTGCCGCTGCACCGGCTACCACAACATCGTGAAATCCATTGAAGAGGCCGCGGGACAGATGTCCGGCATGGCCAAAGCTGCGGAATAAGGGAGGCAATCATGAGCGAAGGAATTGGCGCCCGCGTCACGCGGAAGGAAGACAAGCGCTTCATCACCGGCAAGGGCAAGTATACCGACGATATTCGCATGGAGAATCAAGCCTACGCGGCCTTCGTGCGCAGCCCGCACGCCCATGCCACGGTCAAAAGCATCGACGCCAGCGGCGCAGAAGCGATGGACGGCGTGATCGAGGTTCTCAACGGCGCTCAACTGACAGGCGATGAGATCGGAAACATCATCTGCGGCTGGGCGATCACGTCGAAAGATGGCTCGCCGATGAATATGGGCGCGTGGTCGGCACTGGCCACCGAAAAGGTCCGCTATGTGGGCGATGCGGTTGCCGTTGTGATCGCGGAAACGCAAGCGCTCGCGCGGCTCGCCGCCGAGGAAGTGGTGGTTGAGTATGACGAACTCCCCGCCGTGGCCATGGCAGACAAGGCGCTGGAAGCGGGTGCGCCGGAAATCCATGACAACGCTCCGGGCAACCTCATCTATGATTGGGAAATCGGCGAAGAAGCGGCCACGGATGCTGCCCTCTCCGGTGCCGCGCATGTGACCGAGATGGAGATCACCAACAACCGCCTCAGCCCCAACCCGATGGAGCCCCGCTCCGCCGTGGCGACCTATGATGAGGCGGAAGACCACTACACGCTCTACACCACCAGCCAGAACCCCCATGTGGCGCGTCTGGTGCTGTCGGCCTTCTACAACGTGGCGCCTGAACACAAGCTGCGCGTGATCGCGCCGGACGTGGGCGGCGGGTTCGGGTCCAAGATTTACATCTACCCAGAAGAGATCACCTGCCTCTGGGCCTCCATGCGCACGGGCCGGTCGGTCAAATGGACATCGGACCGTTCCGAGGCGTTCATGACAGACGCCCATGGCCGCGATCACGTCACCACGGCCAAGATGGGCTTTGACGCAGATGGCAAGATCGTGGGCTTCAAGGTCGACACGATTGCGAACTTCGGGGCCTATATGTCGCTCTTTTCAAGCGCGGTACCCACATACCTCTACGCGACGCTTCTGTCGGGCCAGTACAATATCACCAACATCCACTGCAACGTGCGCGCGGTCTATACCAACACCGTGCCGGTGGATGCCTATCGCGGGGCCGGTCGGCCCGAGGCGTGCTATGCCATCGAGCGCATGATGGAAACCGCCGCGCGGGAAATGAACATGGACCCCGGAGAGCTGCGGCGCCGCAACTTCATCGGGGAATTCCCCCATGAGACGCCGGTCATCATGACCTATGACGCAGGCGATTTTGATGGCAACCTCGACAAGGCGCTCGCCGCCGCGGACGTGTCCGGTTTCGCCGCACGCAAGGCGGAAGCCGCCTCTCGCGGCAAGCTGCGTGGGCTGGGCTATTCCTGCTATATCGAGGCTTGCGGTATCGCGCCCTCGGCGGCAGTCGGGTCACTCGGTGCGGGCGTGGGCCTTTGGGAAAGCGCAGAGGTGCGCGTGAACCCCGTGGGCACCATCGAGGTGCTGACCGGCTCACACAGCCACGGCCAGGGCCATGAAACAACCTTTGCCCAGATCGTGGCGGAGCGGTTCTCCATCCCCATCGACAACGTTCAGATCGTGCACGGCGACACCGACAAGGTGCAGTTCGGCATGGGCACCTATGGGTCCCGTTCGGGTGCTGTCGGCATGTCGGCTATCGTCAAGGCGATGGACAAGGTGGAAGCCAAGGTCAAAAAGATCGCTGCTCACACGCTGGAAGCCTCTGAAGATGACATCGTCATTGAAGGCGGCGAAGTGAAAGTGGCGGGCACCGACAAGGCCATGGGTTGGCACGAGGTGGGCTTGGCGGCTTACACCAGCCACAACCTGCCCGACGGGATGGAACCGGGCCTGAAGGAAGGTGCGTTCTACGATCCCACCAACTTCACCTTCCCCGCCGGGGCCTATATCTGCGAGGTGGAGGTTGACCCCGAAACGGGCGTCACCGAGATCGTGCAATTTACCGCAGCAGACGATTTCGGCACCATCATCAACCCGATGATTGTCGAAGGTCAGGTCCATGGCGGTGTCGCCCAAGGCATCGGTCAGGCCATGTTGGAACAGGTCGTCTATGACGATGACGCTCAGCTGATCACCGGCTCCTACATGGATTACACCATGCCGCGCGCCGATGATGTGCCCTTCTACACGATTGAGCACAACACCACCGTCTGCCCGGGCAACCCTCTGGGGATCAAAGGCTGTGGGGAGGCCGGTGCGATTGGCGCTCCGCCCGCGGTGATCAACGCCATCACGGACGCCATCGGCACCAATGATCTGCAAATGCCCGCCACGCCTCAAGCGGTGTGGAGCGCGCTGCAAACGGTGCAAAACAAAATGGCCGCAGAGTAAGGAGAGATAGCGATGTATGAGACCAAGTATCACAAATCGAACTCTGTCGAAGATGCGGTCGCGGCCTTGGCGAGCGCGGATGAAGGCAAGATCCTGTCCGGTGGTCAGACCCTTTTGCCCACCATGAAGCAACACCTTGCCGCGCCCACCGATCTGGTGGACGTGCGCGGGATTGATGCGATGAAAGGCGTTTGCGTGGATGGCGACACCGTTGTCATCGGTGCGGCCACGACCCATGCGGATGTGGCCTCCAATGCCGAGGTGCAGTCGCGCATCCCGGGGCTGGCGGCCTTGGCAAACGGGATCGGCGATCCGGCGGTCCGCGCAATGGGCACGATTGGCGGGTCCGTCGCCAACAATGACCCTGCGGCGGATTATCCGTCTGCTGTGCTGGCCCTTGGCGCGACCGTGGTCACCGACAAACGCGAGATTGCCGCCGATGACTTCTTCGACGGGATGTTTGCAACCGCACTTGATGAGGGTGAAATCATCACCTCCATCCGTTTCCCGGTGCCCGCCAAGGCAGCTTACGCAAAGTTCCCCAACCCGGCGTCGCGCTACGCCATGGTCGGGGTCTTCGTGGCCGAAACGGGCGGTGCCGCGCGCGTGGCCGTTACCGGCGCAGGCGCAGATGGCGTGTTCCGCCATGACGGGCTTGAGGCCGCACTGTCCGGCGATTTTTCGGAGGGCGCGGCGGGCGGCGTGTCGGTTTCTTCCGACGGAATGCTGAGCGACATGCATGCCAGCGCGGACTACCGCGCCCATCTTGTGGGCGTGATGGCCAAGCGCGCCGTGGCCGCTGCGGGCTGAACACCACTGGATCGCGTCGCCAACCGGCGCGATCCATCGGCCCTGCCCCGGTCTATCAGATCAAGGTCAACGCCGCACCGATTGAACCGCGTTCGATCACCAGATCATCGGCGTCAGGGCAAACAAATCTCCCGGTCGGATGGTGGCTTGGCATGGGACCGGTGCGCGGGGCTCTCGCCTTTGTTAACCGATGTAGTCACATCCCAGCGTGCGCCGCAACGCATCGCTCAATTCGTCGACCGTCTCTGTCGTGACATAGACCCCACCGGTTCGGTCAGACAGGCATTTGGCCTCGGACACCCCATCGGGATAGATCTTCGTCCCTGTGCCTTGCCCACCAAAACGGTCCGTGTCGACACGAAAGCCGATTACATGCACGGTCAGATCCGCCCCGGTCAGGGAAAGTTCCGACCCCAGCGCGCAGGGAAACCCACCGCATGTGTCATTGCCGTCTGTCACCAACACCACGATCCCCGGATCGGTGCGGTAGTTCAGCACCCTTGCGGCTTCGCGCACCGCTTCAGTCAACGGGGTCAGTCCGTTGGGGTCGAGCCAGGAAATCGCTTCCAGTATGGGCTCCGCCGCATCCGCGACGGGGGGAAATTTCAGATTGATCCCTTCACAGGAATTTTCCGGTCCCGGGCCATAGGTGATCAGGCCAATGCGCCGAATGGGCGCGATCTGGGGCATGGCGTCGCGCAGGGCTGCACGGGCGTCATCAATCCGCTGCGGCCCTTCCAACTGCAACCCCAGCTCCGCCATGGAGGCCGAACCATCAAAGACCAGCATCGCATCGCGTGTGCAATCCTGGGCATTGGCCGGGCTGAAATGCGCCAAGATGCCAGCCACGAAGGTCGCGCAAGGGAGAATGTGATGTCTCATGGCTTATGACATAACGTCCCGCACGCACCCATCAACATGGGCGTCAAGCGATCAGAATCCCGAAGCGTCTCGCAATGCGTCCATATCGCATGACAGGACATGGCGGGCTCCCTGCATATCGATGATGCCATCCTTGCGAAGCTGGGTGATCTGGCGGCTGACGGTTTCGATCGTCAGACCAATGTGATCGGCAATGTCGCCTCGCCCAAGTGGTAAATCAAACCCGATGGCCCCGTGACAGCCGTGATTGCGCATCTTTCCAGCCACATGCAAAACGAATGTAGCCACCCGCTCACGCGCCGTTTTGCGGCCCAGAAGAACCATCCAGTCACGAGCCAGTTGCAGTTCATTGAGCGTGCGTTCCAGCAGTTTCCGCTCAAGCGCTGGATATCGATCCAGCAAGGCCTGAAACCCGTCGCGTGGAAAGATGCAAAGCTCCAGATCAGACACAGCCTCTATCGTGTAAGGCTCATCCGCCTCAGTCCTCATCGTCCCACCGATGAAATCAGACGGCATCAGCAAGCCTACGATCTGTTGTCGGCCATCTTCGGCCCCGCGCAGTAGCTTGGCCACGCCTTGGGTCACATTGGCAAAATCGAGCGCCTGGTCGCCTTCAATCACGTGCACCTGCCCCGGCTTGAGGGATTTTCGGTGCGAGATCGCGTTGAGTTCTGCCAATTCTTCTGAGGACAACGCGCCACACAGGCTGCTGTTGCGCACGGCACAAGCAGCGCAAACAGCAGGATCCGACGCGCCGTCTGGCGCGGTGTCTGGAGCGTGAACGTGTCCCATCAAATCTCTCAAACCAACGCTAGGGGCGAATGCGCGACTTGGCAAGGATTTCAGAGATTTGCGCCCACATCCAAATTTCCGTTCGAAAATTGACTCAGATCAAATCCCGGCTCGCAAATCCGTTGCAGAGAGTAAGGGTGCCTGAGACGGGACGGGCCGCGCCAACCTTGAAAAGGATCACCTCGGCAGACGTGCTGGTGCCTCTGTGACCGTCAGGCAAATGACCATAACCGGAAGTGACCCATGCCAAAGACAGAAACCGCCATCCCCGACGCGCCTGCTCTTGTCCCTGCCATACGACAAATCACAACCGATGATGTCTTTGCTGCGCTGAAGGCCGGGCTCACCGATTTTCAGCGCGCACCGCTTTATGGCCTGTTCTTTGGGGCCGTGTTTTCCTGCTTCGGTATTCTGATGGCCACGCTGCTGTTTTACGGGTCAGCGGGCTATTGGGTTTTGCCGCTCACGGCGGGTTTTCCGCTGATCGGGCCTTTCGCGGCCATCGGTCTTTACGAGGTATCCCGTCGCCTTAAATCCGATGAGCCGCTCAGTTGGGGGGCCGTGCTGGGGGCAGGCTTCAACTCTCGCAGTGGGCAATTGCCTTTTTTTGCCGTCGTAGCGGTGTTCTTCCTGCTGGTCTGGATCGTCATCGCGCGCGTCGTTTTCGCCGTTACCTTCGGCACCGCATCGATGACCAATGTCATGACCTCGATCGAAGTCTACACAACGTTTGAGGGCCTCTCTATGCTACTGATCGGCGGTGTGATCGGGGCCGCATTGGCGGGGCTTTTGTTTTCCATCTCCGTCATTGGCGTTCCGATCCTTCTGGATCGCGACATTGATGTGGTCACAGCCATGATCACCAGCTTCAAGGCCACCGTTGAAAATCGCGGACCGATGCTCTTGTGGGCCATCATCGTTGCAGGGGCCACGCTGGTCGCCAGCTTGCCGCTGTTCCTCGGCATGGTGCTGATCTTTCCGATGCTGGGGCACAGCGCCTGGCACCTCTACCAAGCCGTCATTGAACCCTGATCACAAAAAAACGCGCCCGCGCGGTGGCACTTGACCCAGATCAAAGCGGATCACCACAGCGTCGCGGCAAAAGAAATGAACAAGGACACAGAATAGGTTTTCGCCATGTGGGACATCACCAAGCTCGTATTGCTGGCACTGATTGCCTTCCTCGCCGCGCTGGCCGCGGATTGGGGGCATGATCTGGCCTACAAGGTCCATGCAATCATCATCCTGATCACGGCATTCGGGCTTTTCGTCTGGCAACTGCGTCAGGTCGGGGATCCCAAACCCGCGGTGCAGACAGAACGCTACATGGACGGGCCGGTTCGGGCCGGCGTGATCATGACGGCGTTCTGGGGCGTCGTGGGGTTCCTCGCGGGCGTTTTCATCGCCTTTCAACTGGCTTTTCCAGAGCTCAATTTCGACTGGGGTCAGCCCTACACCAATTTCGGACGCCTGCGCCCGCTGCATACCTCGGCGGTGATCTTCGCCTTCGGGGGCAATGCGCTTATCATGTCGTCCTTCTACATCGTGCAACGCACCTGCGGGACACGTCTGTGGGGCGGCAACCTCGCGTGGTTCGTATTCTGGGGCTACAACTTCTTCATTGTTCTGGCAGCCACCGGGTATCTGCTGGGCGCCACCCAATCCAAGGAATACGCCGAACCGGAATGGTATGTAGACCTGTGGCTGACCATCGTTTGGGTCGCCTTCCTGCTCGTCTTCCTTGGCACGCTCCTTAACCGTAAGGAACGCCATATCTACGTGGCCAACTGGTTCCTACTGGCCTTCATCATCACGGTGGCCATGCTGCATGTGGTCAACAACATCTCCATCCCC
>CAYMEC010000064.1:6291-20281 GCA_964389425.1 uncultured Roseovarius sp. | reverse complement strand
TTGGTATCTGCCTTGGCATGCAAATGGCGGTGATCGAGGCCGCGCGCAACGTGGCGGGCCTGAAAGATGCAGGGTCTGAGGAATTTGACCACGAGGCCGGCAAGAAGCGCTTCACGCCGGTGGTCTATCACCTCAAGGAATGGGTGCAGGGCAACCAGAAGGTGCAGCGCAAGGTATCGGACGACAAAGGCGGCACCATGCGGCTTGGCGCCTATGACGCCGTGTTGAAAGAGGGGACAAAAGTGGCCGGTGTCTATGGAACCACGGCCATCGATGAGCGTCACCGTCACCGCTATGAGGTGGACATCAAGTATCTCGAAAAGCTGGAAGCATGCGGGCTGACGTTTTCCGGCATGTCCCCTGATGGTCGGTTGCCCGAGATCGTGGAATGGGAAGACCACCCATGGTTTATCGGCGTGCAGTTCCATCCGGAGCTCAAGTCTAAACCCTTCCAACCACACCCATTGTTCGCGGACTTCGTGCGCGCCGCGTTGGAGACATCACGTCTGGTTTGAGGTCCCAGGGCGCGGAATCAAGGGCTTTAGCCCGCCGCGCCTTCGCCTGGCCCGATCCAGGGCCTGGCGAAACAGCAATTGCAGGATGTCGCTCGGATGGTCAGCGGGGCCGAAGGATAAAGCACTGCTGTTCAAAGGTCAGAGTCGCCAGACCGGGGCCTGACGAAGGCGCTCTGTCATGACACGCGTGCAGGCGTTGTTAACCCGCCTTACGCCCCGGAAATATATCCGCCAGGAAATCCGCCATCCGCCGTCCAACCGCGGAGGTCACGGGGCCAGGCTCAATCACCCCAGTCGCAGGTTCTGCGGGGCGCAAGTCTTCCACGGCCCGCAGCTCATCCGCTGAATGGGTTGGGGCAAAGGCGCTTTCAATAATCGCCTCGTCCAGAATCCAGCGACCACGGCGTCCTTCGACACGGTCGGCGGCCTGAAATTGCAGCCAGGTGTCCAGCCGGTGACGATTGTCGACACGCACCGAATTCGAGGTGCGGTAAAACCCGCTGTTGATCCGCAGGCAGATATTGTCGAGCAATTTGGTCGCCCCGCGATACTCAATAGGCACCGCGCGTTTAGAGATGTAGTTGAACCGCGCCGGGTCGCCGTTGAAGAACACCGTGATGGCAGAGGCCAGATCCATCGCCTTGTTGGACATGATCCAGCTCAGCACCGCTTCGTGGTCGGTTGACCAGTCGAACGCGCGGGCCATCAGGCGCAGATCTTCCCGCGAGGCGCGATGCGCCATCTTCAACTGCTCTTCCTTGGATTGGTTTGACCATGCAAACCGGTTGCGCCTGGGCATATATTCTTCCTTCGTCCTAAGTCGGACCCACCAATAACGTCAGTCCGTGATGCCGCCTGAGTTCGAAGATTTGAGGGAGCAAATGTGACGCTCTGAGGGCCATTTGGTTAAACGGGACACGAAGCATTGCCAAACCGCGGTCAGAAGGTCAGATTGTCGCCGATTGAGTGACAAAGCCGCGCGCAGGCCCTTCGCCTTGTGGCGCGACGCAGAAAGCCAAAGATGGAAGCCAAAGCCCTTTTGCACCGCCTGATCCATGCCTTCGATGCACCCAAACCCGCGCCTTTGCCGGAACCGGACGAAAAGTTGGCACTGGGTGCGTTGATGGTGCGCGTCGCGATGTCGGATCACCATTATGAAGTGGCCGAGATCAGTAAGATCGACCGGCTGTTCGGACGGCTGTACGGGCTCAAACCCATTGAGGCCGCCAAGATGCGCGCCACGTCTGAAAAACTGGAAAAACAAGCGCCGCAAACCGACCGCTTCGCCATCATTATCCGTGAAACCGTCAGCTTCGAGGCCCGCGTCGATGCATTGGAGGCCCTGTGGGAGGTGGTTCTGGCCGACGATGACATCGCGGATGAGGAACTGCGCGTGATCGAGGCCGCGCGCAATGCTCTGGGCCTTTCCGAGGATGACAGCGCCCGCGCGCGAGCGGTTGCAGAGCAGAGTCGGGCGTCTTGAGGACAGCGCTACAGCCTCTGGAAAGCGTCAAACCTGAAGCCTTCGCTATCGCAGTTCACGGGCTGGTCCGCGGGGTGGTGCGGAACGCGCCGCGCCGTGGGGGAGGGCCTGCGCGGATTGATGGTGCCCATCAGGCGGGGCTTTAAAATGAAGCGGCGTGCTTCGGGTATATGATCGCGGGCGCTACGGCTTCAAAACAAGGTTTCCAAGACTGCCAGGGCCCCGTGTCGGGATTTTCGCGCGGTCAATGTCGCCTTTCAGCGTGAAGCTCAGGTCTTTCATCAATTGCCCGTCCGAAAAGTACCAATTGTGCGGGCTGTCATCGGGGCCCGGAACAGACGCACCGTTTTCATCCCAATAGAGACCACAATTGACGTCTACCAGTTTTCCGGGCTCAGGCGGGTTGACCCCCACTCGGCCCGCGCGACGCGACACACCCACGCGTTTGACGTTGGACACGGTCAACACGTTGTCAAACGGGTTGAAGTAGTTCGTCAGTCGGACGCAGTGGCGGTATAGCGAAGATGTCTTGGAGCTTCCTTCTTCCATTGACGCGGCAGAGACATCCGCGCCCATGAAAACGATCTGGGAAACGGACCAGGACCGTGCCGCGATGGCCGGACGGTCATCCGCATCGTCAAAGGCTTCCCGGACCACGTAGCACCCCATGGAATGGGCCACGATATGCGTGTTTATCCGGCAATCGGGCCGTTGCAGCGCCGCAAAGGACCGGATTCCTTCGCTGACCAGTCTGAAAGCAGTTTCCTTGGCGTCCAAACGATCTTCGAGATAGTTCAAGGCAGTGTCCGCGCTGGGCCAATCGAAGGCGATCACGACACCGTCGAATCCATTGGCCGCAAGCCCTTTCTTCAACGCCCTCAACCGGCGCAGGACGGCCCGCGTGTCCTGATTGAAGCCGTGAACATAGACGACAATCTCACCTTCCGGGACGCCTTCATGGGTTCCCGATTTTGCCGCCTCCATGACATTGTCAATCCAGGCGGCCTTGGCGATCTTTTGGCCCGGGGCGAGATCATTTGCCCCGTCCGGAACCTCCAGAAATCGCGACGCACCGGGTTCGTTTGCAAACGCACCTTTCTTGATGCTGCGCACAGAAAATACGTAGTCCATAAAACAATCTCCTCAATTAAAACGCGATCAGTCTACCACAACTCGCTCCATCCTCTAAACTTGGGCGCCGTAAGGGGATTGGCCTTTTGGCCTCGCTTGCCTATATCGCCACCATGTTTGCAGATTTCCTTTCCCGCCTCACCAAGCCCGATCCTGATCCGCTGGCCGACAGCGATGCCCGCTTGGCGCTGACCGCACTTCTGGTGCGGATTGCTCGGTCGGATGGGGCCTATGAGACCTCCGAGAAGGAGCGCATCGCCGCCATTTGCGAGGCGCGCTATGGCCTGTCCGGCGCAGATGCGACAGAGCTTTTGGCCAGCGCCGAAGGCTTGGAATCCGAGGCCCCCGATACCATCCGCTTCACCCGCGCGATCAAGGACGCCGTGGTCTATGAAGACCGCATCGCGGTCATTGAGGCGCTGTGGCAAGTGGCGCTGGCCGATGGGGCGCGGGACGCTAAGGAAGACGCGCTCATTCGCATGGCCTCCAGTTTCCTGGGCGTCAGCGATATGGACAGCGCACAGGCGCGCCGCCGGGTCACGCCCTCCTGATGCAGGCCAGCCTGCCCATGTATGATTTCGCCTCCGTCCGTGGGGCGACGGACCGGTTTTGGCAGGCCATCCGTGCGGCGCTGGGCAAGGGGCCGGAAACGCTCATGCGCGATGGAACGGTGTGGGAGGCCTGGCAGCATCCTGATCTGCTGTTGTCCCAAACCTGCGGATTGCCCTATCGCGCCCGGTTACACGGCAAGGTCACCCTGATCGGGACGCCTGATTATGGCCTGCCCGGATGCGGACCGGGAGATTACAACAGTGTCTTCGTGGCCCGCGCAGACGATCCGCGCGAGGCACTGTCGGAGTTCCAGGGCGCGCGGTTTGCGGTCAACAGCGCGACGTCTCAAAGCGGATGGGCGGGGCCGATCATCGATGCCCGTTCAAAGGGCGTGAGGTTCGGAGACCCTGTGAAAACCGGTGCCCATGCCGCCTCAGCGCGTGCCGTGGCGGCGGGGCAGGCCGAAATCGCCGCGCTTGACGCGGTGTCGTGGCATTTCATGCAGCAGGAAGAGGCGTTTGCCCGGCGTCTCAAGGTGGTCGATACGACCTCCCCCACGCCGGGCCTGCCGTACATCACATCGCTTGACGGGGATCCTCAGGCCCTGTTCGACGCCATTGCGCAAGCCATCAGCGATCTGCCGGACGCCGATCGCACAGCGCTTTCGATCAAGGGGATCGTACGCATTCCGGCCGAGAAATACCTGGCGGTGCCGACGCCTGCGCCCCCCGAATTTCCGTAGCCAGGGTCACGGCGGTCCGGGAACGGATGGTGCCTGTTCCGGCGTCGGTTTTTTATTGACGCAAGGTCAATTGGCGCTTGAGCATCGCAAAAACCCCACTTGGACGTTGCAAACCCACGTTTTTTCCGCCCTACTGACGCCTGTTCGAACGATCAGATGAGAATCCGTCTTGCCAGACAGCGCGCCCGTTCTTGAGATCAAAGGCCTCCACAAGGCCTATGGTGCCTTGGAAGTCATAAAGGGTGTGGATATCACGGCGGGCCGTGGAAAAGTCGTGTCGCTCATCGGCTCATCGGGATCCGGCAAATCAACCATCCTGCGCTGCGCCAACCTGCTGGAAGACAGTCAGCAAGGGGACATCCTGTTCAAAGGCGAACCTGTGACATGGAAGGGCAGCGGGCACGCGCGCCGCCCCGGCGATCCCAAACAGGTGCTGCGCATTCGCACCAATCTCAGCATGGTGTTTCAGCAATTCAACCTGTGGGCCCATCTGACCGTGCTGCAAAACGTGATGGAAGCGCCTGTCACCGTGCTTGGCCGCGACAAGTCAGAAGTCGAAGAAAGGGCCCGCCATTACCTGAACAAGGTGGGGATTGGCGACAAGGCCGATGTCTACCCGGCCCAGATGTCAGGCGGCCAGCAACAACGGGCTGCCATTGCCCGCGCGCTGGCGATGGAGCCCGAAGCGCTGCTTTTTGACGAACCCACCTCGGCGCTTGATCCGGAACTGGAACAAGAGGTGGTGCGCGTGATCAAGGATCTGGCTTCCGAAGGCCGCACCATGATGATCGTGACTCATGATATGAAGATGGCGGCGGACGTGTCGGATCACGTCGTGTTCCTGCATCAGGGCCTGATCGAAGAAGAAGGCCCTCCGAAGACACTTTTCGGTGCCCCGAAATCAGAGCGGCTGAGGCAGTTTCTCAGTTCGACCATGGCCGCGTGAGCATTACACTTTGAAAGATCACCAGAAGAAGACCAACAGGGAGAGACACCAATGAAAAAGATTCTTCTCACAACCGCAGCGCTTGCGCTGACTGGCACTATGGCCATGGCCCAAACCGTGCGCCTTGGCACAGAAGGGGCCTACGCGCCCTGGAACTTCATCAACGACGCCGGCGAGGTTGACGGGTTCGAGCGTGAGTTGGGCGATGAACTGTGCACACGCGCCGAACTGACCTGCGAATGGGTCACCAATGACTGGGACAGCATCATCCCCAACCTGGTGAGCGGCAACTACGACGCCATCATCGCGGGCATGTCCATCACCGCAGAACGTGATGAGGTCATCGACTTCACCCAGAACTATACGCCGCCGGATCCGTCGGCCTACCTTGCAGCTTCGGGTGACGTGGATGTGGAATCGGGCGTGATCGCGGCGCAGTCGAGCACCATTCAGGCCGCGTTCATCGCGGAAAAGGGCTGGACCCTTGTGGAATTCCCCACGCCCGAAGAAACGGTCGCTGCCGTGCGCGCGGGCGAAGCGGACGCCGTTCTGGCAGATGAGTCGTTCCTCAAGCCCTTCGCCGAAGAAGACGGGCTTGTGATGCTGGATCGCAAGGAAGTCATCGGCGGCGGTGTTGGCATGGGTGTCCGCGAATCCGATGGCGAACTGAAGGCGAAGTTCGACGCCGCCATCCAGTCCATGAAGGATGATGGCACACTCAATGCGCTGATCGAAAAATGGGAAGTCGCATCGACCTTCTGATCGCTTCGATCCCGAAAATTCAGAGAGGCCGCGATCTGCGGCCTCTTTTTTTGCGCCATGCCCGCGGCGTTGAACGCAGCTTGTAAAGAACCAGGGCCAACGCGACCAGGACAAGTGCGCTCAATGCGATCTTGCTGATGGTTTCCATGGTGCCCTCGATGAGCAATGCATGGGTCACGGTGCCCAATACCGTCACCACCGCCAGCGACACATGAAGCATGCGCCATGTCGTGACCCGCAGACGAAGACGGCGTCGAAACGCGGCCAGCAAGGCGGCTGCAAACACTGCCCACATCGCGATCACACCCCATGCGGAAAATGGGGTCGGTGAGGTGAAGGTGAGGGCATCAATCACATCAGGCGGGCTGGTGATCCAGAGCCCGAGCACATGCAGCACGACCGACAAAAGAAGCGCGATACCGCACATTCGGTGCAGGCTGCGCGAGGTCATTGGGTGCAACCCAGGCAGCATCCCCGCCGCCAGCAGGGGTTGCACCAACAACAGCACCATACCAACAATGCCGGCAAAGCCTGCAAGGATGTAGATGGGTTCCCGCCATTGCAGCAGCGGGCTGGCCGCCGCCGCCGCGATGGGCAGGGTGGCGGCCAGCGCGAGGCCAGTCCAAATCAGAACCGAGCGCAGGCTAAGCATCTGCCAGGCGACAGTTGATCAGGCCGGTTCCAGCACGAAATGCGCGGCCAGCGTGGTATCAGACGGGCTGTCCATCAGCGGGCGCAGGAATACGGTTTTGAAGTCTCCGCTGTCATAGGCCAGATGTCCATGGGCCTGCCCGAAGGCGGGCACGATTTGCGGCATTTCAAGGCGAAACTCCCCATTGGCATCCGTGAGCGTGGCGCCATGGCTTTCAGGTTCTCGCTCATGGCCTTCCGTGGTGTGGGCCCAAATCTGAACGCGTTGACCTGCCAGCGGTGCACCATCCCCGGCACGGCGCACGCTGCCCGTCATCCAGAACCCGCCGCCACCAATGCGATCCACGATGGGCGCATTCGGGTGGTAATTGTTCGAACCGCCGCGCATCGTGGGGGTTGGGGCCAGCCCCGCGGCGCGGGCCGGAACAGTGAGGCCTGTTGCCGCCGTGGCCGCGGCGCCCGCCAGAATGGTGCGTCTTGTGATGAGGGAAGTCATGTCATTCTCCTATCTCGGAACCAATTCTTTCCTGACCATATAAGCGCTCTGCCCTCGTTTCTAAGGGTCCGCGCGGTCGACCGCCTATTCTCTCCCGTGCGCTGCCTCAAAATCGAGCACCGGGTTGATCGGGATGATGCGATGCGGGTTCACTGTTTCATGGCTGTAGTGATAGTGCCGCACGATATGATCGAACTTCACGGTCTCCTTCACCCTGGGCCATTGATACAGTTCCCTCAAGTACCCCCACAGATTGGGATAATCTATGATACGCGCCCGATTGCATTTGAAATGCAGGTGATAAACCAGATCAAACCGGATCAGCGTCGTGAACAGCCGCCAATCGGCTTCGGTGATCCGGTTCCCCATCAGGTAGCGATTGCCTGCAAGCCGCACTTCCAGCCAATCCAGTGTCTCAAACAGTGGATGAACCGCGGCATCATAGGCCGCTTGCGTCGTGGCAAAGCCCGACTTGTAAACACCATTGTTCAGCGTGTCATAAATTCGCGCATTCACCGGTTCGATGGCCTCGCGCATCTCCTCCGGCCAGAAATCGAGGCTGTTGCCCGTCACCTCGTCAAAAGCGGAATTAAACATCCGGATGATTTCCGAGCTTTCATTGGACACGATCGTTTCGCGCTCCTTGTCCCACAGGACAGGCACCGTCACCCGACCCGACACGCCGGGGTCGGCCTTCACATAGATGTCGCGCATGAACGGCAGGCCATA
Organism: uncultured Roseovarius sp.; assembly: GCA_964389425.1. Taxonomy (GTDB): domain Bacteria; phylum Pseudomonadota; class Alphaproteobacteria; order Rhodobacterales; family Rhodobacteraceae; genus Roseovarius. The sequence goes on along the minus strand of CAYMEC010000064.1, from coordinate 12,274 downwards.
AAGCTGATCGCCCGTTGACCCTGCGAAACCATCGTCAAACGTCCAGCCATCCTCGCCCATATCCGGGTGAACGGCCGAGACGTCAATGTGATCTTCCAATCCTTTCAGCTTCCGAAAGATCAGCGCCCGATGCGCCCAGGGGCACGCATAGGAAACATAGAGATGATACCGCCCGCTCTGCGCCGCGAAACCGGCCTCGCCCGTTGGCCCAGCGCCGCCATCGGCGGTGATCCAGTTGCGAAACCCTGCGGTGCTGCGCTTGAAAGCCCCGCCCGTTGATTTCGTGTCATACCACGCTGGTGACCATGTCCCGTCGACCAATTGACCCATTGTTCCTGCTCCTTTGCCGGTTCTCATACAGATAGGTTCGCGGCCTTGTCCGGACTATGCCCAGCAGGGCGCAATAAACCTGCACCCGCGCACATGTCGGAATCCGCCCATGGCGAGGCGTTTCAGCATTGGCAAGCACCGCGCGTCGGTTCTATAGAGGGAACAGGACGATGCCCGTGGTCACGGGCCGGACAGGAGTGTGAGGGCGGGCCGACCCAAACCGGGGGTCCAAATTCAAATCGTCAAAACCTCCGAAGTTGTGACCGAATGAGAGACCTTAAGGGGGATTGAAATGCGATATTTTCTGATTTTTGCCATGCTGGGTACGCCGGTGTTTGCGCATACAGGACATCTGGCCGAGGTTGCGGGCCATGGCCACTGGCTGGGCGCTGCCGCATTGGGCGGGGCTATTGCCATTGGGCTTTGGGCCGGGCTGAGAAGCCGCAAGTCCGATGCCGAAGAGGCCGTGGAGGAAGCGGCCGAAGACGCCGAGGACACCCAAGAAGCCTGACCCGCGCATGCGCCCCTATGAAAAGAGCCCATCCGCGATTTACGCGGAGAGTTTCGCCACGGTCCGGCGCGAGGCGCGGCTCGACCGTTTTGGTCCGGGGCTCGAGGCTCTGGCCATCCGCGTGATTCACGCCTGTGGGATGGTCGAGGTTGCGGATCGTCTGGATTTTTCACCAGCGGCTTTTGAGGCCGGGCAGGCCGCCCTGCAATCCGGCGCGCCGGTGTTTTGCGATTGCGAAATGGTGGGGGCCGGGATCATCCGGCGGTATCTGCCTGCGGGCAACGATGTGATCGTGACGCTCAATGACCCGTCCGTTCCCGAGCGCGCACGCGAGATCGGCAACACCCGGTCCGCCGCCGCCGTGGAGCTTTGGGCCGACCGCCTGAAGGGCGCCGTCGTCGCCATTGGCAATGCGCCCACGGCGCTCTTCCACTTGCTGGACCTGCTGGATCAGGGCGCGCCCCAACCCGCCGTGATCCTCGGCTTCCCTGTTGGCTTTGTCGGCGCGGCAGAGGCCAAGGCGGAATTGGCCGCGAACCCACGGGGCTGCGACTACGTTGCCCTGCGCGGGCGTCGCGGCGGATCGGCCATGGCATCAGCGGCTGTCAACGCGCTGGCCGCTGGCGTGCCCGAAGGGGGGGTGCACTGATGGCGCAACCTTGGCTGCATGTCGTGGGCATCGGTGAAGACGGCATGGCCGGCCTTCAACCTGCCACGCGCGCGGTGATTGAAGCCGCCGAAGTGATCGTGGGCGGTGACCGCCATCATACGCTGGCCGAAGGGCTTCAGGCTGAACGCATCCGTTGGCCATCGCCCTTTGACGCGCTGATTGATCTGCTCACCTCCATGAAAGACCGCCGCGTCGTGGTGCTGGCCACGGGTGACCCGCTCTGGTTCTCTGTCGGCGCGCGCATCGGGCGGGAAATCGACCCAATAGAGATCACGTATCACCCTCAGCTTTCCGCGTTCCAGTTGGCCGCTGCTCGCATGGGCTGGAGCCTTGCAGACGTGGAGACGCTGACAGTGCATGGCCGCCCGGTGGAACAGATGATCGCTTTCATCCAACCGCTCGCGCGCTTGTTGATTCTCACGACCGGGTCAGACACACCCGGCCAGATTGCCAAGTTCCTCACCGACCGTGGTTTTGGCCGCTCTGCCATGACCGTGCTGTCGGAAATGGGTGGCGAAAACGAGGCACGCTTTGACGGTCTCGCCGAAAGCTGGGACCATGACGTGCCCGCCTTCAACACGCTGGCCGTGGACTGCGTGGCCGATCCGCAGGCCGCCCTTCTGCCCCGCGTGCCGGGCCTTGCCGATGACCTTTTCACCCATGACGGCACGATGACCAAGCAAGAGGTCCGCGCGGTCACACTGGCCAAACTCATGCCCATGCGCGGTGCGCTTTTGTGGGATATCGGGACCGGCTGCGGGTCTGTTGCCGTGGAATGGATGCGCGGTGCCCGCTATGCCCGCGCCATCGGTATTGAACCCCGCGCCGATCGCCGCGCCATGGCAGCTGAAAACGCCCTGGCGCTGGGTGCGCCGCGTCTGGAACTGATCGACGGCAAGGTGCCCGCCGCGCTGGACGGGCTTGAGCCACCAGATGCCGTCTTCATCGGCGGTGGCCTCAGTCGCGAGGTGTTCGAGGCTGCGTGGGCCGCCCTGCGCCCGCTGGGGCGGCTTGTGTGCAATGCCGTGACGCTGGAAAGCGAAGCGGTGCTGCTGGATTTGCACAAGGCCTATGGCGGTGAACTGGTCAAGCTGAGCGTTGCCCGCGCCGATCCGGTGGGCGACCTGACCGGTTGGCGACCGATGATGCCGGTCACGCAATGGAGCCTGGTCAAGCGATGAGCGGCACTCTCTACGGCATTGGACTTGGCCCCGGCGACCCGGAGCTTATGACGCTCAAGGCGCACCGGTTGATCTCTGGGGCTCGTGTCATCGCCTATCCAACCCTTGCTGGTGCGGACAGCTTTGCCCGTTCAATCGCGGCTAGTTTCATTCCAAATGACGCGCGCGAGATCGTCATGGATGTCCCCATGAGCGTGGAACGCGCCCCGGCCCAAGCCGCCTATGACGCGGGAGCCGCACGAATTGCGGACGCGCTCGAGGCGGGCGAAGATGTCGTGTGCCTTTGCGAAGGTGACCCGTTCTTTTACGGCTCGTTCATGTATATTTTTGCGCGGCTCTCAGCCCGGTTCGAGGCGGTTGTGGTGCCCGGCGTCACCTCCGTGACAGCTTGCGCCGCCAAGGCGGGTCTGCCTTTGGCTGCGCGCAACGAACGCCTGACCGTTCTGCCCGGTCCCTTGCCCGAAGACGAATTGCGCACGCGCATCGAAGGCGCTGAAAGCGTGGCGATCATGAAAGTCGGGCGGCACCTGCGAAAGATTCGCGCGGTGATCGAAGACTTGGGCCTCGCGGGTGACGCCATCTATGTCGAACGCGCCAGCCTGCCGGATGAAAAGATCTGCCCGCTTACGCAAGCCCCTGAAAAGGCGCCTTATTTCTCAATGATCCTGCTCACCAAAGGAGCCGATCCATGGTTGTGAAACCTGTCGTTCTGACGCTCAGCCGTTCGGGCGAGGCCACTGCCCATCGCGTGGCCGCCCATTTGGGCGCGCAGGTCCATGGCCGCGACGGTCGCGTGGATCAGGCCGACGCCTTTTTCGCCAACGCGCTGGATCACGCGCGCGACCTGTTTCTATCCGGCACCCCTGTGGTCGGCGTCTGCGCCAGTGGTATCCTGATCCGCGCTGTCGCACCTGTGCTCTCCGACAAGCGCACCGAGCCGCCGGTGGTGTCCGTCTCCGATGACGGTGCGGTCGTGGTGCCCTTGCTGGGTGGTCATCGCGGGGCCAACCGGCTGGCGCAGGACATTGCAACCCATCTGGGCAGTGCCGCCGCCGTCACCACGGCGGGCGACGTGGCGATGGGCGTGGCCCTTGATGCGCCACCCCCGGGGTATCGCCTTGCCAATCCCGAAAACGCCAAGTCGGCCATGGCCGCACTCCTGTCCGGTGCGGGTGTGACCCTGACAGGCGATCCCATTTTCGACATTGAAGACACCGGCGGTCGCGTGGAACTGATCGTCAGCGAGGCACCCGCGCAAGCAAGCCACGAGCGCCTGATTTATCATCCGCAACGCTACGCCTTGGGTGTCGGCTGCGCCCGCAATGCCGACCCGGAGGAAATGTGGACCCACGTGTCCCAAACCCTTGAGGCCGCCAACATCGCGCCCGGTGCCATAGCCTGCGTCGCCACGATTGACCTGAAGGCCGATGAGCCTGCGATGAACATGCTTGCAGCCCGCCTCGGCGTGCCCTTGCGGCTCTTCACGGCTGAGGAACTGGAGGTCCAGACCCCGAATCTCGCCAACCCTTCGGACGTCGTGTTTGCCGAGGTGGGCTGTCACGGCGTTGCCGAAGGGGCGGCCCTCGCCATTGGCGGTACGCTCACAATAGAAAAAACCAAAACCGCCAACACCACCTGCGCCCTGACCCGGTCCGAGCAGCCCGTCACGGAATTCCCTGGCCGGGCCCGTGGACGGCTCTCGGTTTTGGGCATTGGTCCCGGTCAGGCCAGCTGGCGTACGCCGGAGGTAAGCCGCCTCGTCGCCGACGCCGAAGAACTGGTGGGCTACGGGCTTTACATTGATCTTCTCGGCCCGCTGGCCGCTGGCAAGGCGCGGTCTGATTTCCCGCTGGGGGGCGAAGAGGCGCGCTGTCGCTACGCCCTCGAACAGGCCGGGCAGGGCAAGAACGTCGCCCTTATCTGTTCGGGTGATGCGGGTATCTACGCCATGGGCGCGCTTGTTTTCGAACTGCTGGACCGCTCCGACGACGCAGGCGGTGTCTCGGATGCTGCGCGCCGGGTCGACGTTGTCTGTAGCCCCGGTGTCTCTGCCTTGCAGGCCGCCGCCGCGCGGGCCGGTGCGCCGCTGGGCCATGATTTCTGCACCATCTCGCTCAGCGATCTTCTGACCCCGCGGGATGACATCATCCGCCGCTTGCATGCCGCCGCCGAGGGCGACTTCGTCATCGCGTTCTATAACCCCGTTTCCAAGACTCGCCGCACGCTGTTGGCTGAGGCGCGGGATATATTGCTGCAACATCGTCCCGCGGACACGCCCGTGATGCTGGCCACCTCACTTGGTCGTCCGGAGGAATACTTGCGCTATCGCAGGCTGGATGAGTTGGAGGTCGATGAGGTGGACATGCTGACAGTGGTGCTGGTTGGTTCGTCCAATTCGCGTCTGGCCGCCCTTGGCGAAGGTCCGCGGATGTTCACGCCGCGCGGCTATGCACGCAAGATCGATGGTGATCTGGCAGACCAGCCGAAAGTGAGTTTTTTTGGACAGACGAAGCCGGGGGGACAGGCGCAATGACAGTCTATTTCATAGGCGCAGGCCCGGGAGATCCGGAGCTTTTGACCAAAAAAGCCGAGCGGGTGATCGGGGACTGCCCGGTCTGCCTTTATGCAGGCTCGCTTGTGCCGGAAGAGGTTGTCGGCTGCGCACCTTCTGGCGCGCGGGTCATGGACACGGCGCCAATGACACTCGATGAGACCCATGCAGAGATCGTCGCGGCGCATGGGCGTGGTGAGGATGTGGCGCGGGTGCATTCGGGCGATCCATCGCTTTATGGTGCCATCGCCGAACAGATCCGGCGGCTGCGCGCGGACGGGATCGACTACAAGATTATCCCGGGTGTGCCGGCCTATGCGGCCATGGCCGCTGAACTGGGACAGGAATTGACCATCCCGGAGATTGGCCAGTCTATCGTGTTGACGCGGGTGTCGATGAAATCCACCTCCATGCCGCCCGGAGAGACGCTGGAAAATTTCGCGCGCACGGGTGCCACGCTGGCCATCCACCTTGGCATACGCAACCTGCGCGCCATTGAGCGGGAATTGACGCCCTATTACGGTGCCGACTGCCCGGTGGTCGTGGGCTATCGCGTAGGATGGCCCGATCAGATGTTCCTTCGCGGCACGCTGAGTGACATTCGCGAGAAAGTGCGCGAAGAGAAACTGACCCGCACCGCGCTCATCCTCGTGGGCCCTGTTCTGGGCCAGATCGCAGATTTCAAGGACAGCGCGCTTTACGATCCGACCATGGAACATGTGTTACGCCCCAAAGCCACG
>CAYMEC010000064.1:0-6191 GCA_964389425.1 uncultured Roseovarius sp. | reverse complement strand
TTGCGTTTTCACAAAACTTTAGCGTGACCTGAACAAAAGCTGCTCTAACTTGCGACTCACTCAAAAGCGAGGGGCTGCCGCCAATGTCGACCTTTCTTCCCCCAGATGTCCAAGCCGGGCTGGATGCTGCCCGCAAACAGGCGCTGCGCGACAAACATCGTCTGCGGGTTCAGGCTGGGGAACGGAAATATCGTGTGATCCACGCTTGGGAAAACGGGTTTTCGCTTGAGCTTGGGGAAGAAGATACCCTACGGGGGCGTGTGGATCTTTACGATGGCGCGCGGCTTTTGTCGCAATGCCTGATCATTGCCTCTGAGGAAGATGGCGATGTCATGCGCTTTGAATACAAGCGGATGACAGAAGCATCCGAAACACAGCCGCTTGATTTCGTCAAAGCCGATGATGCGCCCGTGGCGTTGATCGGGCGGGCTTAGTACCCCAATCAGGGTCTGATCACCACCTCTGTACCAATATCGGCCACGCGCCAGATCTCTTCCACTTCCGCATTCGTGACGGCGATGCAGCCTTCGGTCCAATCGCCGCGCAGGATGTCGCCGGTATACCAGTTGGGTTGGCCGTGAATGAAGATATCGCCGCCCGGTGAAAATCCATTCGCTTGCGCATTGTCAATGTCGTCCTGATGCGGGTAATCGAGGCCGAGGGAGAGGTGGAACTTGCTCTGTGGGTTGCGGCGGTCGATGCGAAAGCGGCCCTCTGGCGTGCGCCCATCGCCTTCCTGTGCCTTGTCACCTTCGGGCGAAAAGCCAAGCGCGATGTCATAACTGCGCAGCGCCTCGCCATCTCGGTAGACGGTCAGACGACGGTCCGATTTGTCGATCTCGATCAAGTCGATCTTTCCCGTAAGCGGCGGCAGAACGGGGTCCGGCGCGGGCGTGTTCAGGATCCGAAACGCCACAATTGCCAACAGCACCAAAAGCGCCGTGGCCGTCAACCATGTCGCAAAACGGATCATTGCAGATCCGCAAACGCCGTTTGCAGGCGGTCCACCGCCTCTTCGACCCGGCAGCGCGTTGTGCCGATATTGAAGCGCAGGTGGTTTTCTCCTCCTGTCCCGAAGTCCTTCCCGACCGAAGGCGCGATGCGCGCGTCCCCTTTGACGCGGCGGATTACCTCGTCCATTTCCATACCGGTGCCCGCAAAATCGACCCAGGCGAGATAGGTCGATTGCATCGGCATCGATGCCAGCCCGGGAATTTTCGAGATACCGTCATCAAAGATCCGCGCGTTTTCGGCCAAGTAGGCCACAAGTTCATCCACCCAAGCTGCCCCTTCCGGTGAATAGGCCGCGCGGGTGAGCTCGACCCCCAACAGGTTGGCCTGCGTCTGATGCGACAGCAGGTGATAGCGCAAGGCGGCGCGTTTTTCGGCGTCCGAGATCGTTACGGTACCCAGGCGCGCGCCCGCCGTGTTGAAGGTCTTGGAAGCCGCCGTCAGCACAAAACTGCGATGTGCGGCCTCGGGTGCCGCCACAAGGTAAGGGGTAAACGTCTGTCCCGGAAAGACCAGGTCATGATGGATTTCATCCGCCATCATAAGCAGATCGTGGCGTTCACAAAAATCCGCCAACTGGCGCAATTCATCGGGTGTCCAGATACGCCCGGCCGGATTGTGCGGTGACGAAATGATCATCGCCTTTTCATCGCCCGTCAGCCCCGCCTCCAGCGCGTCCAAATCCATGTGATAGACGCCATCGCGGATCACCAGAGGGCTTTCATGTACGCGGCGCCCCAAGAGGTTAATCTTGACCGTGAACTCGTGATACACCGGCGTGAAGATGATGACCCCGTCGTCGGGATCCGTAAACGTCTCCAAAAGCGCGGCGATCGCATGGCCCAGCCCGAGAGTGCTGGTCATATGATCCGGATGGGCGTTCCAGCCGTGGCGATGCTTCATCCACCACGCCACCTGGTCTCGCATTTCCGCATCCCCCGCGAAATAGCCGAAATTGGCCCGATCAATCAGCTTGTGCATTGCCGCCTGAAGGAAATCCGGCGCGCGGAAATCCATATCGGCCACCCACATGGCAAGGGCATCCTCAGCGCTCACGCCTGTGGCGCGCTCCATCGCGTCCCATTTGCTGGAATTCGTGCCGCGCCGGTTGATGCGTTCGTCAAACATGGGGGTCCCTTTCATATGTGGATTACAGCTAATCGAATGCGCGGAGACTGCAAGAGGCGTTGCACGCAGCCGGAGGCTGTCATACATCGTAGGCATGTTACGGCCCATTCTCATTCATCCCGATCCGCGCCTCAAGAAGGTGAGCGAAGATGTGATTGACGTCAGCGACGAATTGCGCGCTCTGGCCGATGACATGCTGGCCACGATGTATGATGCGCCGGGCATCGGTTTGGCCGCCCCACAGATCGGGGTGCTGAGCCGCCTTATCGTGCTTGATTGCGCCAAGGATGAAGGCAAGGATCCCCGCCCTCTGGTGATGTTCAACCCCCGCGTTGTGGCCAGTTCCGATGAGACGAATGTCTACGAGGAAGGGTGCCTGTCGATCCCGGAGCAATTTGCGGATGTGACCCGGCCCAAGGTGGTGGATGTCACCTGGATGGATCGTGACGGCAATGAACAGACAGAAACCTTCGATGGCCTTTGGGCCACCTGTGTCCAGCATGAGATCGACCACCTCGACGGCAAGCTCTTCATTGATTATCTGGGTGCCATCAAGCGACAGATGATCACCCGTAAGATGCAAAAGCTGAAGCGCGAGAAAGCGCGGGCCTGATCCGATGGCGCCTCGGCCCTGCCTGCTCTGGCCTGATCCGCGCCTGCGCACCCAGGCGGAGCCCGTGGTGACCATCACCGACGACATTCACGCCATCTGGGACGATATGATCGACACGATGGAACGGGTTCCGGGCGTGGGCCTCGGGGCCAACCAGATCGGCGTGTTGCAGGCGCTGGCGGTGGTGGATTGTTCCGACGCACGCGGGCAGGCGATCCGTTTGGCCAACCCGGAGGTGATCGCGGCCAGCGACGATCTGCGCAGCCATGAAGAGGGCAGCCCTTGCCTGCCCGGCGTGTCCGCCAAACTGAAACGCCCGCGCGTGGTGACCGTGCGCTACATGGATGAAACCGGCGCGGTGGTTGAACGGCAATTCGAGGACCTGTGGTCCACCTCTGTCCAGCACCAGATCGACCACCTTGCGGGCAAGATGTATTTCGACCGACTCAGCAAGGTGAAACGCGACATGTTGCTGCGTCGCGCCAAGAAGGCAGGTCGCTGATGCGCGTCATTTTCATGGCCACCCCCGATTTTTCTGTACCGGTACTCGATGCGCTTGTCGCGGCGGGCCACGACATCGCCGCTGTCTACTGCCAACCCCCGCGCCCTGCGGGCCGCGGCAAGAAAGACCGCCCCACGGCGGTCCATGCCCGCGCCGCGGCACTGGGCCTCGGGGTGCGCCATCCGGCGACGCTGAAGGGCTCCGAAAAGGAGATCGAGGCCTTCGGCGCCGACATTGCCGTGGTGGTCGCTTACGGCCTCATCCTGCCTCAGGCGGTGCTGGATGCACCGCGCCTCGGGTGCCTCAATATCCACGCCTCGCTGTTGCCGCGCTGGCGTGGTGCGGCCCCCATTCACCGGGCGATCATGGCGGGAGATGCGGAAACGGGCGTATGCATCATGCAGATGGAAGCGGGGCTCGATACCGGGCCTGTGTTGCTGCGTGAAGCGACAAGGATCGGCCCGGAGGAAACCACCGGCGCGCTGCATGACCGCCTCTCCCGGATGGGCGCGCGCCTGATCGTTGAAGCCCTGGGTCGGATCAACGATCTCACGCCGGAGCCGCAACCCGAAGAAGGCGTGACCTACGCCCAGAAGATCGACAAGACAGAGGCCCGTGTCGACTGGACCGTGCCCGCAGAGGAGGTTGACCGCAAGATCCGCGGACTTTCCCCGTTCCCGGGCGCTTGGGCGGAAGTGGAGGGCCAACGCCTCAAATTCCTTGCCTCCCGCGTTGTCGAGGGGACCGGCACGCCGGGCACCGTCCTCAACGACGCCCTCACCATCGCCTGTGGAACCGGTGCGGTGGAGGTTTTGCGCTTGCAGCGGGCGGGCAAGGGACCGCAGGATCGCGCAGAGTTCCTGCGCGGGATGGCCCTGCCGCCCGGTACGACATTTTCAGGGGGGTAGCCCATGTTCTTGCAGCTATTCGGCACCGTGGTGATCGCAGGCATCATTGGATATGCCAGCGAACGCTCGGGTTTCACGCATAACGGCTACATCCAGTCGATCATCATTTGCGTGGGCGGCGCGTTCCTTTTCTATTTTGTCCGGATCATGTTTGGCGTCGGCTTTGGCTCACCGGGATTCGATGCGATCCTGTCGTCCGTCGGCGCGCTGATCATCGTTCCAACGCATTGGCGCAAATAGATGTGATGGCTCAGAGCTTCGATCTGCCGGGGATATTTTTAGCCAGAAGAACCACTAGAGGCTTGCGCTTCAATTGGTCGATCTGCTTGGCTTGAAAGGTTTCATACCCGCGCGTGCCAGCGCGTCGGCCCGTTCGTTTTCCGGGTGGCCCGCATGGCCCTTGACCCATTGCCAATCAATCTGGTGCCGCGTCTGCGCTTCATCCAACCGCTGCCACAGATCGGCATTCTTCACCGGTTTCTTGGCAGAGGTTTTCCAACCGTTTTTCTTCCACCCGTGAATCCAGCTCGTGACGCCGTTTTTGACGTAAACCGAGTCTGTCACCACCGTGATCGTGCTCGCCGTTTTGAGCGCCTCAAGCGCGTTGATGGCGGCCAGCAGTTCCATGCGGTTGTTCGTGGTCTCCGCCTCTCCACCTGACAACTCACGCTCGCGCAGCACGGTCTCCCCATCGCGCGCAATCAGCAGCGCACCCCAGCCGCCCGGGCCCGGATTGCCGGAACACGCCCCATCGGTATAGGCGAAAAGCTCAGCCACGTCAGAGCCCGCGACTCAGCAGAGTGATCCAGGGGTCCACTGTCCCGGCGAGGCCTTTTTCCTCGCCTGTATGGGTCTTGAACGGCTCAAACCCGGCGGCGCGCAAAAGCCCGATCAGTTCTTCGGCGGTGTAGTAGGTGTAAAATCGCCCGATCCCGTCCCGTTCCGCGCCTGTCCCTGTCTTCATACCGATGTGAAATACACCACCCGCCCGCAAAGCCAGTCGCAACGCGGCAAGGTGGCGGGGCATCTCAGCGCGATCCGCGTGGAGCAGGCTGAAATTGGCCCAGATACCATCATAGACATCCTTGCCTTCAATCTCATCGAAACTGGCAAGACGTGCTGTCACCCCTGCGTGTCGCGCTGCCAGCGTGACCATTTCAGGGGACGCATCGGTGGCCTCAACCACAAATCCGGCCTCCGCCATCATGGCCGCCGAATTGCCCGGCCCGCAGCCTAGATCAAGCACATGCCCTTCCGGGGGCATAGCGTCGATGAATTCGGTAAGCTGGGTATCAGGCGCGCTGGCCACCAGCTTGGCGTAGTCCTCTGCCTTGGCGTCATAGACGCGCAGTGTCTCGTCATCCTTGCTCATGCGAAGAACACGATCACGGCCAGCGATGCCACCACGATGGCCGTCAGCAGCATGCGCAATTGCATCCACCATTCCGGCGCCGCCCCCATGCGCCAGAAATACCAATCCAGCACAAGCACCCCCAGAAACCCGGCCATCAGGCTGACGGCTGAACTGTTCACGCCGCCGCCGGTGGTAAAGAACGCCCAAAGCGCGGGCAGGACCGACAGGAAGAACCCTGTCGCGGCCTGCTTTTCTTCCAGTCTCGCCGCAAATCCCCATAGTACGCCCGACATGAAAGACAGGATGATCGCACCGTAAAAGAGCGACACGTATGGCCCCACGAAGCGCGGGCCAAACACCTCGATCCCCACGTTCTGCAAGGCAGGGGAAATGGCGCTGATGGCCCCCCAGACAAAGGGAATGAGGCCGGAAAGCCCCAGGTAAAGCGGCATGCGCGGGATCTTTGGATTCATGAGGCTTTCTCAAAGGCAAGGCGGGTGCCGAGGGCGGCAAAGGTGGCCGCAAAACCCCGGCTGATCCACCGCATGGCGATCTCGGAGGTCAGAAGCCGGTCGCGCGCTATGGCAGCGAAAAGCCCGTAAAGAACAAAGACCGCGAGTGTCATCACCATGAACACCGCGCCCAACGCCAGCATTTCGGCCGTGGCAGTGGCCG